>JBBSCP010000106.1:0-13553 GCA_038250135.1 Acetobacterales bacterium
ACGGTGTTGATCTCGCCGTTATGCGCCAGCATGCGGAAGGGCTGGGCCAGGCGCCAGGTCGGGAAGGTGTTCGTCGAATAGCGCTGGTGGTAGATCGCGAAGCGGCTGACGAAGCGCGCATCCAGCAAATCCGGGTAGAATTCCGTCAGGCTCTCCGCCAGGAACATGCCCTTGTAGATGATCGAGCGGCAGGACAGCGAGCACAGATACAGCTCGGGAATCTGTGAGGCTATGGCCTGCTTCTCGATGCGGCGGCGGATCACATACAGGTCGCGCTCGAAGATGTCCTCGCTGACGTCGAGCGGGTTCCACAGCAGGATCTGCTCGATCTCGGGCCGCGTCGCGTTCGCCTTCTCACCGATGCAGGCGACCTCGATCGGCACCTGCCGCCAGGAATAGATGGCGTAGCCGGCGGCGAGAATTTCGCTCTCGACGATCTGGCGGCAGCGTTCCTGCGCGCCGAGGTCGGTCTTGGGCAGGAACACCATGCCGACGCCGATCTTGCCGGGCTTCACCTGGTCGCCACCACGGCGCACGACTTCGGCGAAGAAATCCTGCGGGATCTCGATGTGGATGCCCGCGCCGTCGCCGGTCTTGCCATCGGCATCGACGGCGCCGCGATGCCACACGGCGCGCAGCGCATCGATGCCGGCCTGCACCACCTTGCGCGACGCCTTGCCGTCCAGCGCGGCGACAAGACCGACGCCGCAGGCATCGTGCTCGGTGAGGTCGAGATGCGCGTCCTGCAAAGCCTGCGTGTTGGCGCGATAGGCTTCGACGAAGTCAGCGCCGCTTTCGATCTGCTGGTCCATGTTCGTCACTCCGCCGCCACGGCGAGCGCCGCGGTCTTGTGCTGGATGAAGCCGTGCATCTGCTCCGCCGCGTCGCGCCCGTCGCGGATCGCCCAGACGACGAGGGAGGCGCCGCGCACGATGTCGCCGGCGGCGAATACGCCCGGCAGCTCGGTCATCATGGTGCGGTGGTTCACCTTCACCGTGCCCCAGCGCGTGACGGGCAGGTTGGGCTCATCGAAGGCCTTGGGCAGATCCTCTGGATCGAAGCCCAGCGCCATGATGATGAGGTCGGCCGGCAGGTCGAAGCGGCTGCCCGGAATGGGTGCGACCTGCTGGCGGCCCGTCGCGTCCGGCAGGCCGAGATGCATCCGGTGCGCGCGCACCGCGCTGACCGAGCCATCACCGAGGAAGGCTTCCGGCGCGCCGAGCCATTCGAACACCACGCCCTCCTCCTCGGCGTTGTACACTTCGCGCAACGAGCCTGGCATGTTCGTTTTGTCGCGGCGGTACAGGCAGGTGACGGAGGTAGCGCCCTGGCGCACCGCGGTGCGCACGCAATCCATCGCCGTGTCGCCGCCGCCGATGACGACCACGCGCTTGGCATCGGCGTTCATCAGCCCGCTTTCCATCGCCGCCACGCTTTCGCCCAGGCCCGCGCGGTTCGAAGCTGTGAGGTAGTCGAGAGCAGGGACGATGCCGTCGAGCCCGATGCCCGGCGCCGCCATGTCGCGCGCCTTGTACACGCCGGTCGCGATCAGCACCGCGTCATGCTTCGCGCGCAGTTCGTCCAGCGTGATGTCCTGCCCGATGGCGACGTTCAGGTGGAAGTGGATGCCGCCTTCCTCGAACTGCTTCCAGCGGCGGAGTACGACGTCCTTCTCCAGCTTGAAGTTCGGGATGCCGTAGATCATCAACCCGCCGACACGGTCGTAGCGGTCATAGACATGCACCTGGTAGCCGCGCTTGCGGAGCTGCTCGGCCGCTGCCAACCCGCCCGGGCCGGCGCCGATGATGCCGACGCTCTGCGCGAGTTCGTGCATGGGCCTGGGTGGCTGCACCCAGCCCTGTTCCCAGGCGGTGTCGGTGATGTACTTCTCGACGCTCCCGATGGTGACACTCCCGAACCCCTTCTCGATGACGCAGTTGCCCTCGCAGAGCCGGTCCTGCGGGCAGATGCGGCCACAGATCTCGGGGAAGGTGTTGGTGGCTGAGGCGATTTCGTAGGCCTCCTCCAGCCGGCCCTCGGCGGTCAGCTTCAGCCAGTCGGGGATGTTGTTGTTGAGCGGGCAATGCACCTGGCAGAAGGGCACACCGCATTGGCTGCACCGGCTGGCCTGGGATTTCGCGGCCTCGGGGTCGAAGGCGTTGTAGATCTCCTCGAAATCCTCGCGGCGCAGCGCGGCCTCGCGCTTGTCTGGGTTGCGCTGATCGAGGCGCGTGAATTGCAGCATGCGGTCGGCCATGGTGGCGAAGTCTCCCTGGTCGCAAACGATCCGCGGGCGCGCGGTGCCCACCACGCACTCGGGAAAATCGCCTTACATCAGCTTTTCGCGCCGCGCGAGTCCCTTTTTCGCCAAAATGACAGTCATGCTGTCACATTTTGCTCGATCTCGGCTCGGTGATTCATTGATCGGCGTTCCGTGGAGCCAAAAAAGGTCCGAAATGGACTTACCGTCCCGAATCGCGCCGTCCACCGCCCGGCCGGTAGCGCATCAGGTAACCCGGCACCACCGTCTCGATCGAGGTCGGCGTCACGCCGAGATCGGCCAGTCCCTTCATGCCCTCGCCCACCACATTGTCGCGGCCGAGCAGCAGCAACTGGTCCTGGGTCACTGGCGGTGTCGGCAGGTGTTCCAGGATTTTCGCCTGGAAGCGCATCAGCCCCATCGGCATGTCCACCATCCGGCGGTCACGCCGCGTGGTGTCGAGGATGAAGCGCAGCACCTCTCGCATCGTCAGCACCCGCGGCCCGCCGAGCTCATAGATCTGGCCCCTGGCCTCCGGCTGGGCGATGGCAGCCATCACCGCATCCGCCACATCGCCCACGAAAACAGGCTGGAAGCGCGTGTCGCCGGCCACCACCGGCATGAAGGGCAGCAGCGAGGCCATCTGCGCGAAGCGGTTGAAGAAGCCATCCTCGGCGCCGAACACCACCGAGGGGCGCAGGATCGTGGCGGTCGGGAAGGCGGCGCGCAACGCGGCCTCGCCGGCCGCCTTGCTCTTCGCGTAGAGGCTCGGGCTGGAAGCATCCGCGCCGATCGCCGAGATATGCACGAGGCTCACCACCCCGGCCGCGGCGGCGACGCGCCCGATCAGCCCCGGCGCCTCGCCCTGCACGCGTTGGAAATCGCCGGCTTTCTTCTCGAACAGGATGCCGACAAGGCTGACCACCACGCTCGCCCCCTCGACCGCGCGCGCCATCGCGGCCTCGTCGGACAGCGCGGCGGCGAGCGGCACGATCTGGCCGACGCGGCCCTGAGTGGTCAGGAAGCGCATCCCCGCCGGCGCACGCGTCACCACCCGCACCACATAGTCGGCCTGCGCCAGGCGGCTGACGACGTAGCGGCCAATGAAGCCCGCGCCCCCAATCACGACCGCCAGTTTTCGGCCCATCACTGCGCTCATGTCGTCACCCGCTCCGCTGTCGCGACGCTGCATATGGCGATGCCGGCGCCGCGCCAAGCCATCTGCGCGCGGGCCGTGCCCGCATTGCGGCCACGGGCGCGACGCCCGGGTGGAAACGATGCGTGGATTTGGGCTAGGCGCGTGCGGCAGCTACCCAGCAAGCTCGGCGCCAACGACCTCGCTCAGGAACTTCGCCCCATGCTGCTGCTGTCCAACCTGCTGCGTCGGTTCATCCTCCGCGGCCGGCTGAGCGTCATCGACCATTGCGGCGCCCGGCACGATTTCGGTACCGGCCTCGACGGGCCTGGCGTGACGATCCGCCTGTTCGACAAGGCCGTGGAGCGCGAGATCTTCCTCAATCCCGAGCTCAAGGCGGCCGAGGCATTCATGAACTGGCGGCTGGTCATGGAGGGCGGCACTCCGGTGTTCGACTTGCTACACCTGTTCTCGGTGAACCGGTCGGGCCTCGCCGCCCATCCGGTGCAGCAGGCACTGCGGCGAGGGTGGCGAACGATGCGGCGGTGGCAGCAGCGGAACCCGTTGGGGAAGGCGGCCGAGAACACCCGCCCGCACTACGATATCCCGCCGGATTTCTATCGCCTGTTTCTCGATCCCACGATGAACTACTCCTGCGCCTATTACCCTACGCCGGACGCGACATTGCGGTTCTGCCGCATGTGGGATCTCTACCTGGCCTCGGTCGAGCTCAGCTTCCTGAACGGCTCCAACTTCGTCTTTCAGCTTCTGTTGTCGGAGCGGCGCGAGGATGTGCCGCTGACGCGCGCTTCATCTTCGAGGAGGAGCGCCGCCTTGCGGCACTCGGCGCCGCCTGACCAGAAACAGGTGGCGCCCCGCTTGACGCCCCAGCGTGGGCCGCCTAAACGGCGCCTCCTCAACACGATACGCCCCCTGCCCAGGTGGTGGAATTGGTAGACGCGCTGGCTTCAGGTGCCAGTGACCGCAAGGTCGTGAAGGTTCGAGTCCTTTCCTGGGCACCACAGCTTCTTTTCATACCCCGGGGGATAGCGCTTTGGGGTGTACCCTGTTCACCCGGGACGCCATGATCCAGCTCCATAAGCATGATTTGCCCGAGGGCGTGAGCTTCGGTGCCGCCGTTGCCATCGACACCGAGACCATGGGCCTTGACCCACGGCGCGACCGGCTTTGCCTGGTGCAACTCTCGGCCGGGGACGGCAATGCGCATTGCGTACAGATCATCCCGCCCTCTCTCGGCGGCCGCGCCGGCGATTGCCCGAACCTCAAGCGGCTACTGGAGGATCAGGCGGTGTTGAAGATCTTCCATTTCGCCCGATTCGACGTGGCCGCCCTGCACAACGCTCTTGGTGTGACCGTGGCACCGGTGGTCTGCACCAAGATCGCCTCCAAGCTCGTCCGCACCTTTACCGACCGGCACGGTCTCAAGGACCTCTGCCGCGACCTGCTCGGCGTCGATCTGTCGAAGCAGCAGCAGTCGAGCGATTGGGGCGCGCCGGAACTTACGCCAGAGCAACTGACCTATGCGGCCTCCGACGTATTGCACCTGCACGCGCTTTGGGCTCGGCTGAAGGCGCTGCTGGAGCGTGAGGGGCGGCTTGGCCTGGCCGAGGAATGCTACCGATTCCTGCCCGCCCGCGGTCGGCTGGACCTGCTTGGCTACGAGGACCCCGACATTTTCAGCCATTGACGGCTAACCAAGATTAGGAATGGGTTAGCATCTGGCACGTTTCTTGTCCGCCATGCTGTCGCGCGTTGACCCACCCCTTGGGGAGGGCCATACACGGGGCGTGAAAGTACTGTCGCCTCCGCTGATTCGTCCCTCGCCCGGCCACGCCACGCAACGTGCCGCGTCCCGCCGGATGCTGGCGCCATCGCGCGCGCGGCAGGCGCCAAGCGTGGCGCAACTGGCGCGGCGACGCCTGCTGGTGAGTTTTGCTAAGCGCGCCCTGCCGGCTTTGGCGGTGGCATTGCTGGCCACGGTGGCGCTATGGCCGGAATTCGACAGCGCGGCCGATCGCGGCCGGGTCGCGTTTCGTCGCGTGTTGCAAACCAAGCCCGAGGCGCTGCGCATCATTGAGCCGCGCTACCAGGGCGTCGACGAGCAATCCCGCCCCTTCACCGTCACCGCGCGCCTTGCCGTGCAGGCCGGCGAAGAAACGATGGTGGAGCTCGAAGCGCCGCGCGCCGACATCGTTCTGAGCGACGGCGCCTGGGTCTATGTGGAATCGCTCACCGGCCGCTACGACCGGCCGGCGGCCAAGCTGGACCTCGCCGGCGTCGTCACCGTCCACCATGATGACGGCACCCAATTCGTCACCGCACGCGCGCGGCTTGACCTCAAGGCGGGCAGCGGGGAGGGGGATGACCCCGTCGCCGCCCAGGGCCCCTTCGGCACGCTCACTTCCGAGGGCTTTCGCCTGGTCGATCGCGGTCAGGTGGTGGTCTTCACCGGCCAGGCCCGCACGGTGCTGGAGGGCGGGCGGTGAAGCGCCGCGCCCTGCTGCTCAGCCTGCTGGCAATGCCCGCCTTCGGCCAGACGCTCGACCTCAATCAGGGCGGGCCGATCGAGATCACGGCCACCGACGGCATCGAATGGCGCCAGCAGGAGCAGGTGGTGATCGCCCGCGGCAATGCCCGCGCGGTGCGCGATGGCGTGACCGTGGAGGCCGATCGACTGCTGGCGCGCTACAGACCCCGTGGCGGAGCTGCCGCCCAGCCCACCCCGGCCGCGACCGGCGCTGGCCCCGGTGCGGGCGGGGAAATCTGGCGGCTCGAAGCCGAGGGCCGCGTGCGCATCACCTCCCCCACCGAGACGGCGGAGGGTGAGCGCGCGGTCTATGACATCGACCAGGCGGTGATGGTGCTGTCGGGTCGCGGCCTGTCGCTGACCACGCCGGATCAACGCATTACGGCGCGCGACAGCCTGGAATATTGGCCGCAGCGGCGCATTGCGGTGGCGCGCGGCGCGGCGCTGGTGGTCACCACCGACGACCGGCGCATCGCCGCGGACACGCTCGTCGCCTATTTTCTGGAGACGCCGGCGGCTCTGGCACCCGGCGCGCCAACCCCGGCGCCGGCACCCCGCCCGGTGCCCGGTGCCCCTGGCCAAGCCGCGGGGCAACCCGTGCCGGCGGAGAACAGCAAGATCGACCGCGTGGAGGCCTTCGGCCAGGTCGAAATCCGCACGCCGGAGGAAGTCGTGCGCGGCGACCGCGGCGTGTACAACCCGCAGACCGGCCTCGCCCGGCTGCTCGGTCAGGTGCGCATCACCCGCGCCAACAATCAGCTGAACGGCCAGGAGGCCATTGTGAATCTCCGTACTGGCGTGTCGCGCCTGGTCTCCACCACCGGCGGGCGCGTGCAGGGCCTCGTGGTGCCCCAGGCGCAGCAGCCGGGCCAGCCGACCGTGCCACCGCCGCGCAGCATTCCGGCGCAGGCTACTGGTGCCGCTCCGCAGCAGGCTCCCGGTGCTGCTCCGCAGCAGGCTCCACGCTGATGAGCACGCCCTCGCTTCGCGTCGCCGCGGACAATAGCGGCCTTGTCGCCACTGGCCTCGGCAAGCGCTACCGCAAGCGCCCGGTGGTGCGTGGCGTGTCCATCACCCTAAAGCGTGGCGAGGCTGTCGGGCTGCTCGGCCCGAACGGGGCGGGCAAGACCACCACCTTCTACATGATCACCGGCCTGGTGCAGCCCGATGAGGGCACCGTGACCATGGATGGCCACGACGTCACCTTCCTGCCGATGTACCGCCGCGCGCGGCTGGGCCTCGGCTACCTGCCGCAGGAGGCCTCGATCTTCCGCGGCCTTTCGGTTGAGGACAATATCCGCGCCGCGCTCGAAGTGGTGGAGCCGATCCGCGACCGGCGCGAGCAGATGCTCGATTCGCTGCTCGCCGAATTCGGCATCGGACATCTCCGCCGCGCCCCCGCCCTGGCGCTCTCGGGCGGCGAGCGGCGGCGCTGCGAGATCGCGCGCGCGCTGGCCACGCAGCCCTCCTACATCCTGCTCGATGAGCCGCTGGCCGGCATCGACCCCATCGCGGTGGGCGAAATCCGTGATCTGGTCAAGCATCTCAAGGATCGCGGCATCGGCGTGCTGATCACCGACCACAATGTGCGCGAGACGCTCGAGATCATCGACCGCGCCTATATCCTGCATGAGGGCCAGGTGCTGATGGAGGGCAACCCGCAGGACATCGTGGCGCATGAGGGCGTGCGCCGCGTCTATCTCGGCGAGCGCTTCTCGCTGTGATGGCCGGCTGACGCAGATGGCGCTGGGCCAGCGTCTCGATCTGCGCCAGTCGCAGTCGCTGGTGATGACGCCGCAGCTGCGTCAGGCGATCAAGCTGCTGCAATCCTCCAACATGGAAGTCATCGCCTTCGTCGAGGAGGAGCTGGAGCGCAACCCGCTGCTCGAGCGCGACGAACGTGCCGAACCCCGCACCGTGGCCGATGAACGCGTCGCCCAAGCACCAGCGGCCGATTTCGCCGACAGCCATGCCGCCGCCACCAGTGGCGAAATGCCGGCCGAGGGCAGCGGGCCGCTCGATGCCGATTGGGGCAATGTCTATGACGGCGATGGCAGCGGCGGCGGCGGGCTCGGCGCCGGCGGCGGCGGCAGCGGCGGCCGCAGCGATTTCGAGGACGACCTCTCGGGCATCGAGGAGATGGCCGATACGCGCAAATCGCTGCGCGAGCATCTCGGCGAACAGCTTCGCCTCACCTTCGACGACCCGCAGGAGCGCTTGATCGCGGCGCAGCTGCTGGCCATGGTGGATGCGGCCGGGCGGCTGCCGGTGAGCGACGCGCAGATCGCGAGCGCGATGGGCTGCGCGGAAGCGCGCGTGCTTAGCGTGCGCGCGCGCATGATGCGCTTTGACCCCGTCGGCATGTTCGCCCGCGACCTGCGCGAATGCCTCGCCGTGCAATTGCAGGACCGCAACCGCTACGACCCCTGCATGGCAGCGCTGCTCGACAACCTCGACCTGCTGGCCCGGCGCGACTTGCGCGGCCTGATGCGCGTGTGTGAGGTGGATGCCGAGGATCTGGCCGAGATGGTGGCCGAACTCCGTCGCCTCGACCCCAAGCCCGGCGCGAGCTTCGATGCCGAACCCGCCATGGCCGTGGTGCCGGACGTGCTGATGCGCCGCCTGCCAGATAGCGGCTGGGCGGTGGAGCTGAACCCCGAGACGTTGCCGCGCGTGCTGATCAACCGCGGCTTTCACGCCCGCGCCGTGGTCGGCGCCAAGTCGCGCGACGACCGCGCCTATATCGCCGACCGGCTGCAGACCGCGACCTGGCTGGTCAAGTCGCTGGAGCAGCGTGCCAACACGATCCTGAAGGTCGCGGCCGACATCGTGCGGCGGCAGGATGGCTTCTTCCGCCACGGTGTCGCGCATCTGCGCCCGCTGATCCTGCGCGAGGTGGCGGAAACCGTCTCGATGCATGAGAGCACGGTCAGCCGCGTGACCGCGAACAAGTACATCGCGACACCGCGCGGCACCTTCGAGCTCAAATACTTCTTCACCACCGCGATTGCCGGCACCTCGGGCGGTGAATCGCACTCGGCCGAATCGGTCCGCTATCGCATTCGTGAAATGATCGTCAACGAATCCGTGGATGATGTGCTTTCCGACGACGCGATTGTTGAAAAACTCCGCCAGGAAGGCGTGGACATTGCCCGCCGAACGGTGGCCAAATACCGCGAGGCGTTGCGCATACCATCGTCTGTGCAGCGCAAGCGGGAGAAGGCCGTCCCGGCCTGATCTTGGCGCATTTCGCCGGACCTCCCCCGGGCGGCCTTCCCCAATCGACGAGGAAGGAAACGACGCTCCATGCATATCACAGTCGCAGGCAAGCAGGTCGAAACCGGCGAGGCGCTCCAGGCGCATGTCCGGGATGGGCTCGGCACCATCGCCAAGAAGTATTTCGACCACGCCCTCGAAGCCAACGTAACTTTTCGACGCGACGCCAAGGGCCACGCCTTCGTATGTGACATCAACCTCAAGGCCGGCCGCAACCTGTTCATGCGCGGCGAAGGGGAGGGCATGGACGCCCACCGCGCCTTCGAGGAAGCCTCGGAACATGTCGCCAAGCGGCTGCGACGCTACCGACGGCGCGTCAATGACCACGCACGTAGCCTCGCCGTGATGCGCGACCGGCCGGTCTCGGAGCGGACGCGCCAGGTGGTGCTGAGCATGCCGGAGGATGATGGCGACGCCGACGAAAAGGCCGCCGCCGGCGACAACCCCGCCGTGGTCGCCGAAAGCCCCGGCGAGATCGATCGGCTGAGCGTGGGGGAGGCCGTGATGCGCATGGATTTCACCCATGTCCCCGTGCTGATGTTCCGTAACAGCGCGACCGGCACGCTGAATGTCGTGTATCGCCGGACCGACGGGCATATCGGCTGGATCGACCCCAAGACGAACTGAGTGGCGCGGTGGAGTTCAGCCGAACAGGCGGTTGAGCTCCCCGCCCGGCATCCGGGCGCCCAGCGCCTCGAAGCTGCCGGCCCTGAGGCTGCGCGCCGCCTGGGCAAAGGCGCCCCAGGCGACGGCGGAGAGCGCGCCGCCGACACTGATGCGCCGGACGCCAGTCGCGGCGATGTCGGTCTTGGTGAGGCCGAGCGGGCGGCTGACCAGCACGTTGACCGGGAGCGGGTGGGCCGCGCGCACCACGGCCTCCATCTGCGCGAGGGTGGTCAGGCCTGGCACGTAGATCACCTCGGCGCCGGCCTCGGCATAGGCTGGGATGCGCGAGAGCGCTTCGGCGAGCGGGTCCGCATGGTCGGTAAAGAAAACTTCGCAGCGCCCGACGAGCATGGCCGCGTTGCCGGCGCCATCGAGGGCGCGGCGGGCGGCCCGCAGCCGCGCCACGGCAACCTCGCGCGGGAACAACGCGGGCTGCACGGCCTCCTTCGCATCTTCGATGGACAGCCCCGCCACGCCGGTCACCGCGCAACGCGCCACGGCCTCGGCGACGCCCTCGGGCGTTTCGGCGAAGCCCGCGCCGAAATCGGCGTTCACCGGGAGCGGCGTCGCCGCCACGATCTCGGCGATGTGCGCGAGTGTCGCATCGAGGTCCATGCCCCCATCCGGCAGCCCGCGCGTATAGGCCGCGCCGCTGCTGGTCGTGGCGAGGGCCTGAAATCCTTCGGCAGCGAGAAAGCGCGCGCTGCCCACATCCCAGGGGTTGGGCAGCAGGAAACAGCCCTGCGCGTGCAGCGCGCGAAAGGCCGCACTCATCCGACGGTGCCGAAGCAGCGGTCCCCGGCATCGCCAAGGCCGGGCACGATGAAGCCGCGATGGTCGAGCTTCTCATCCAGCGCGGCCGCGAAGATCGGCACATCGGGATGCGCGGCCTGGAGCGCGGCAACGCCTTCCGGCGCCGCGACCACGCATACGAAGCGCAAATGCGGCGCGCCTGCTTCCTTCACGCGGTTGATCGCGGCGATGGCGCTGCCGCCGGTGGCGAGCATCGGGTCGAACAGGATGGCGCCGCGTACCGTCACCTCGGGCGGCAGGCGCAGCAGGTATTGGCTCGGCTTGAGCGTAAGTTCGTCGCGCACCAGTCCGACATGGCCGACCGGCGCATCGGGCAGCACCTGCATGCCGCCCTCCAGCAGCCCGAGCCCCGCGCGCAGCACCGCCACCAGCACCGGCTCGGGCGCGGCCAGCATGCGGTGGTCCATCGTCGTCAGCGGCGTGGTGACGCGCTGGGTGGCGCTTGGCAGCCCACGCGTCGCCTCGATGGTCAGGATGGCGCCGATCTCGGCGAGCAGCCGGCGGAAGACCGGGCTCGGCGTCGCGGCGTTGCGCAGCACGCCGAGCCGATGCGCCAACAAGGCATGGTCTACGACCTGGAGCGTGCTCATCGCGAGATCCTCATCGATCGGTCAGCCGCAACTCGATTCGGCGGTTGCGGGCCAGGGCGTCGGGCGAATCGCGGTCATCCAGCGGCTGCGCATCGCCGAAGGCGGCGGCGGCGAGCCGGTTCGCCGGCAGACCTTCGCCGATGAGCAGCTGCGTCACGGCGATGGCACGCGATGCCGACAATTCCCAATTCGTCGCGAAGCGCCCGCCGCCGCGGATCGGGCTGCGATCGGCATGGCCATCGATGCGCAGCACCCAGGCGAGGTCGCGCGGAAACCGCGACGAGAGGTCGATCAGCACGCGCCCCAACTCGCGCATCTGCTGCGCGCCAAGCGGCGACAATTCCGCCGAGCCCACCGGGAACAGCACTTCCGACTGGAAGACGAAGCGATCGCCGACGATCCGCACCTCCGGCCTGTCGCCCAGCACAAGGCGGAGCCGGCCGAAGAAGTCCGAACGGTACTGCTGCAACTCCTCGACCCTTGCGGCCAGTGCCACGTTCAGCCGCTGGCCGAGGGCGACGATCTGCGTGTCCTTGTCGCGCCCCGCATCCTCCGCCGCTTCCAGCGCCGCCGCGACGCGTGCCATTTCGCTGCGCAGCGCCTCCACCTGGCGCGTCAGCAGTGCGACCTGCGCGCGCGCACTTTCCGACAGCCGCACATATTCCGCCCGTTCGGCCTCCGCGGCGGTACGACGGCGTTCCTCCTGCGCGGCCCGACCCGTGGCCTCGCTGGCGAGCAGGCCCGCCGCGGCCGCGCGCGCCGCCTCCTGCCCCCGCGCCGCTTCGGCCTGCGTCGTGCGGCCGGTGGCTTCTGCCAGCGCGCGCTCCGCCGCCAACAGCGCCTGGTCCAGCGTGCTGCGGCGACGTTCCTCCTCGCCGGCGCGCGCCATGGCCGCGGCGGCCTGCCGCTCCAACTGCTCGCGCAGCGCTTCCAGCGCCCGCAGTTGCTCGCTGATCCTCGCAAGGTCGCCGAGCCGCGCCTCGATCGTCGCGCGATCCGCCTGCACGGTGCGTTCGAGCCGCGCAGCCTCGGCCTGCAGCGCCGCGACGTCACGCTGCGCGCCCTCCAGCGTGCGGCGCGCCGCGGCAAGCTCGAGCGCCAGCGCCTGCGCCTCGCGCCGCCGCGCTTCGAGTTCCTGAGCCGTCACGTCCCGCTCACGCGTCACCGAGTCGCGCGCGCTGCGTGTGGCGGCAAGGTCGCGCGCCAGCGCCTCGGCCTCGCGCAGCCGCAACGCGAGTTCCTGCAAGGTCGCGTCCCGTGCGCTGCGCGCGGTGGCGAGCTCGCGGGCCAAGGTCTCCGACTCACTCAAGCGTGCCGCGAGTTCCTGCGCGGTCGCGTCACGCGCGCTGCGCGTGGTGGCAAGGTCGCGTGCCAGCGCCTCCGCCTCGCGCGAGCGTGTCGCAAGTTGCTGCGCCGTCGCGTCGCGTTCGCCGATCGCCGCATCGCGCGCCGCCTGCGTCACTGCGAGGTCGCGCTGCGTCACTTCGCGCGTGGTCCGTTCGGAGAGCAACTCGCGCTGGGTCGTCTCGCGCGTTGCGCGTTCCCGGGCGAGGTCGCGCGTCGTGCCGGCGAGCTGGTCGCGCGTTAGCGCGAGGTCGCGCCGCAGCGTGGCCAGCGCGGCGCGCTCGGCGGCGAGCAGGCGCTGCGCCTCGGTCAGCGTGCGTACCGTGCTGGCGGCGTCGCCCCCCGCGGCTTCGGCGCGTGCCAGAGCCTCCGAAAGCCGCCCTTCCAGCTCGGCGATCCGCCCCGCACCGCCGCCGGCCGCGATGTCGAGGTCGGCGATACGTGCGGCGAGGCGGTCCCGCTCCGACCGCAGCGCCTCGCGATCCTGGCCGAGGCGGTCGCGCTCCGAGCGCAATTCGGCGAGGCTGCGGGTCAGCGTTTCGCGCACTGTGGCGGCGGCGCGCAGCTCGTCGGTACTGCGGCCGAGCGAGCCGCGCAGTTCCTCGGCCTGGCCACGTTCCAGTGCAAGCAGTTCCGCGAGTTCGCTCACCTGGCGGTTCAGCCGGTCCAGCGCCCGGTCGCGCGAGGACAGCGTGACGGAAAGGAAACCCTGCGCCAGCACAAAGACCAACAACACGAAGATGATGACCATGAGCAGCGTGGACAATGCATCCACGTAGCCCGGCCAGGCATCCAAGCCGCCGCGATCGCGCCTGCGCCGCATGGCCATTCAGGCGTGGGCCCGGGCGGGCCCGCCCGGGTGGGTCCACGCGGCGGGGGCGTCGCCCCCGCCGCGCGCGGGCGGGTGTGTTTTTGGGCAGG
>JBBSCP010000107.1:0-13527 GCA_038250135.1 Acetobacterales bacterium
CGCATGACCTCGACCAACCCCGCGGCGCTTTTCGCGCTCGACTGACCTCATGAGCCAGGAGGAATTGGCCATCGAGTCGCAGGCGCTTGCCGCGGCGGCGCTGCTCGGATTGCCGCTCGCGCCTGCGCATCTGCCGGGCGTGGTGGCGAGCTTGAAGGTTGCGGCCGGCGCTGCTGCCTTCATCGGGCGCGTGCCGCTTTCGCCGGTGGATGAGCCCGATCGATGAGCGCCGCACAACTGGCCGATGCGATCCGCGGCGGACGACAAAGTGCTGTGGCCGCGACGGCACAGGCGCTCGCTGACGTCACGGCGCGCAATCCAGCGCTGAACGCCTTCACCACCGTCACCGCCGATCGTGCGCTGGCCGAGGCTGCCGCTGTGGATGCCACCGTCGCCGCGGGGCGCGATCCGGGCACGCTTGCCGGCGTGCCGGTGGCGGTGAAGAACCTGTTCGACCTGGAAGGCGTCACGACCCGCGCCGGGGCCGCGCTACGCGGGGAGGCGCCGCCTGCGACGGCTGATGCCTTCGTCATCGCAAGGCTGCGTGCGGCCGGTGCGGTCATCATCGGTGCGACCAACATGGATGAGTTCGCCTTCGGCTTCACCACCGAGAACAGCCATGACGGGCCGACTCGCAACCCGCATGACCCGACGCGTGTCGCCGGTGGTTCATCCGGCGGTTCGGCAGGCGCCGTGGCGTCGGGGATGGTGCCGCTTGCGATCGGCACGGATACCAATGGCTCGATCCGCGTGCCGGCCGCGTTGTGCGGCGTGTTCGGATTGAAGCCGAGTTTTGGGCGGCTCTCGCGCCGGGGCGCCTTTCCCTTCGTCGCCTCCCTCGACCATGTCGGCCCCTTCGCACGCGATGTAACGGACCTCGCGCTGATCTACGACGCAATGCAGGGCTTCGATGCGGCTGATCCTGCGCAGGCAAGGCGCCCGCCCGAATCGGGGATCTCCGCCCTGTCGCAGGGCATCGACGGATTGCGCATCGCGACGCTCGGCGGCCACTTCGCCGAGGGCGGGCATGCGGAGGCATTCGCGGCGGCATCGCTGGTCGCGCAACAACTCGGTGCGACGGACATCGTTGTCCCATCGCTCGCTGCCGAAGGGCGCGCCGCGGCGCTGCTGATCACACTGGCTGAAGGGGCGAGCGTGCATCTCCCCGATCTGCGCGCCCGCCCCGGTGCCTTCGATCCGCTGACGCGCGACCGCTTGCTCTCCGGCGCGTTGCTGCCGGCGCAATGGGTGATCCAGGCGCAGCGCGTGCGAGCGATGTGGCGCGCGGCGATGCTGCGCCTTTTTTTCGATCACGACCTGCTGATCGCGCCCTGCGTGCCCTTCGTGGCGCAGCCCATCGGCACCGCCATGATCGAGGTCGCCGGCCGCCTGGTGCCGGCGCGTTCGCAACTTGGCTGGTTCACGCAGCCCATCTCGGCCATCGGGCTGCCGGCGATGTCCGTGCCGCTCGCTGATCCCACCGCCGCCGGTGCACCGCAAGGCTTGCCCGTGGCGGTGCAACTCATCGCGCCGCCCTGGCGCGAGGACATCCTGTTCCGCGCTGCCGGCACATTGGCCCGCGCCAGCTTCGCCGCTTCCCCAAGCCCCAAGGATTTCCGCTGATGGAACTCGACATTCCCGAGGTGCACGCCGAAGTCACCGCCGCCTTCATGCGCTACGAGCAAGCATTAGTGGACAACGACGTTGCCGTGCTGGACGAGCTTTTCTGGAACAACGAGCGCACCATCCGCTACGGCGCGGGCGAGATCCTGCATGGTTACGCCGAGATCATGGAATTCCGCGCCTCGCGCCCCTCTGTGGGGCTGGAGCGCGACCTGATCCGCACCTCGATCAGCACCTATGGACGCGATTTCGCCACGGCGAACACGACCTTCTCGCGCAACGGCAAGATCGGCCGCCAGAGCCAGACCTGGGCGCGCGTGCCGGAGGGCTGGCGCGTGGTCTCGGCGCACGTCTCCTTCATGCCTGGCTGAGCGGGATCAGCGCGCCGGCAGGATCGTGCCGTGGCACGCGCCGAAACCGATGCGGGCATAGCCTTCGCGCGACGCGTGCGCGCTGAGCGTCACCTCGTCGCCATCTTCGAGGAAGCGACGCATTTCGCCTGAGGCAAGCGCCACTGGCTGTTTGCCACCGTGCGAAATCTCCAGCAGTGAGCCGTAGCCGCTTTCCTCCGCGGTCGAGAGCGTGCCGGTGCCGAGCAGATCGCCGGGGTTGAGGTTGCAGCCGGCGCAGGCGTGATGCGTCACGAGCTGCGCCGCCGTCCAATACATCGCGCGTGAATCGCTACGGCCGAGCCGATGCGCGGGCAGCCCTTTCGCGCGCAGGCCTGGCGTCATCAGATGCACGTCGAGCGTCAGCGCCAGCGCGCCGTGCTGTTGGTCCTCGTCATCCCATAGGTAATCCATCGGCCGAGGATCGGTGTTCGGGCGCGGCGGCTGCGCCACGCGGAAGGGTGCGAGCGCTTCAGGCGTGATGATCCAGGGGCTGATGGTCGAGCCGAAGCTCTTCGCCAGAAACGGGCCGAGCGGCTGGTATTCCCAGCCCTGGATGTCGCGCGCCGACCAATCGTTCAGGAGGCAATAGCCGGCGATATGCGCTGAAGCCTCGCTGATGGGAATCGGCGTGCCGAGCGCATTGCCGGGGCCGATCCAGATTCCGAGCTCGAGCTCGTAGTCGAGGTTGCGGCTCGGCCCGAAGCTTGGCGTCTCATCGGTCGCGGGTTTGCGCTGGCCGTTCGGGCGATGCAACGCCGTGCCGCTCGGCACGATGGAGGAGGCGCGGCCGTGATAGCCGATGGGCACGTATTTGTAGTTCGGCAGCAGTGGCGCGTCGGGCCGGAACAGGCGGCCGACATTCGTCGCATGCTGGATGCCCGCGTAGAAATCCGTGTAGTCGCCGATGCGGGCGGGCAAATGCAGCGTGCAATCCTGCGCGTCATGCAGTAGTGGCCGCATGCGCGCCTCATCACGCGAACCTTCCGCGAGCAGCGCGAAAAGCTGCGCGCGCAAGGATCGCCGCGCCGCAGCGCCGAGGGCCAGCAACGCATTCAGCGCGCCGCCGTTCGCCGCAAGCGCCGCCACATCGGCGTCGGAGCAGAACAGCCCCGCTGCTTGCGCGGCCTCGAGATCGAGGATGCTCTCACCGATCGCGACCCCGGCGCGCGGCGCACCGACTGGTGGCGAGAACACGCCAAAGGGCAGGTTCTGCAGCGGGAAATCGGCGTGCCCGTTGGCGCTCGCCACGAAGGAAAGCCGCGTGGCGTCATGGGTTTCGTCGAGCATGCTCACCGCCTTGTCGGATCGAAGTTCTTCTTCAGGCCCGCCCAGCAATCGACATAGTCGGCCTGGCGTTGTGGGAGTGCGGCCGCGAAGGGCGTCACGCGCTGCGGCAGCCGCGTCTCCCACATGAACGCCATGGTATCGGCCAGCTTGTAAGGTGCCAACTCCATGCTGCTCGCCTTGTCGAAGGCGCCGGCATCGGGGCCATGCGGCAGCATGCAATTGTGCAGGCTGAACCCGCCGGGCACGAAGCCCTGGGGCTTCGCGTCGTACTGGCCGTAGATGAGGCCCATGAACTCGCTCATGATGTTCATGTGATACCAGGGCGGGCGGAAGGTGTTCTCGGCCACGGCCCAGCGTTCCGGAAACAGCACAAAATCGATGTTCGCGGTGCCGGGGGTTTCCGAAGGTGCGGTCAGTACCGTGAAGATCGAGGGATCGGCATGGTCGAACAGCAGTGGCCCGACCGGCGAGAAGCGTGTCAGATCGTATTTGTAGGGCGCGTAATTGCCGTGCCAGGCCACAACGTCGAGCGGGCTGTGGCCGATCTCGCTCTCATAGAGCCGCCCGCCCCACTTCACGATGATGCGGTGCGGCGCTTCGCTATCCTCGTAGTGCGCGACCGGGGAGAGGAAGTCGCGCTGGTTGGCGAGGCAGTTGGCGCCGATCGGCCCGCGTTCGGGCAGGGTGAAGGCGCCGCCGTAATTCTCGCAGACATAGGCGCGGGCGGGCTCCTCGTTGAACAGCTCCACACGGAACTTCACGCCGCGTGGCAGCACCGCCATCTCGCGCGGCGCGATGTCGATCACGCCGAATTCGGTGCGGAAGCGCAAACGTCCCTGCTGCGCGATGACCATCATCTCGGCATCGCAATTCCAGAACGCCTCCGCGCCCATGCTGCGCGTGATGAGCGCGATGTGCGTCGCCATGCCGGTCTGCGCGCTGGCATCGCCGCAGGTGGTGATGGTGTGGAGGCCGGTGAGGAAGGTCAGCCCCTCCTGTGGCAAAGGCAGGGGGTCCCAGCGCAGCGGCTGGATCGGCAGGTCGGCATCGGCAGCCGGCACACTGAGCCACAGGCCGGAGTCGATGCGCCGGAAATGGCCGATATGCGCGACGCTCGGGCGGATGCGGTAGAGCCAGGACCGCGCATTGCTCGCGCGCGGCGCGGTGAAGGGCGAGCCGCTGAGCTGTTCGGCATAGAGCCCATAGGCGCAACGCTGCGGCGAATTGCGGCCCATCGGCAGCGCGCCGGGCAGGGCCTCGGTCTCGAAGGAATTGCCGAAGCCCGTGAGATAGCCGGTGCTGCCGCTCACACTCTGTTGCGGGGTGATGTCCATGACGGCCTGCCTCCTCTCGTCTTCGCATCACTATAGCGCAGGCGAGGCGTGGCGCGCGCCCCCCTGTTGCATCACGCTTCGGCCCGCGCCACCCTCCGCCGGAACACGGAAGAAACGCCCTGCCATGAGCCTCCGCGGCCGCGCCTGCATCGTCGGCGCCTTCGAACACCCGACTCGCAAGGCCGAGGATAAGTCTGTCGCGCAGCTGCATGCCGAGGTGGCCTATGGCGCCTTGCAGGATGCGGGCCTGACCGCGCGCGATGTGGATGGCTATTTCTGCGCCGGCGACGCGCCGGGCATGGGGCCGCTGTCGATGGCGGATCACCTGGGCCTGGACCGGCTGCGGCACCTCGACAGCACCGATCTCGGCGGGTGTTCCTATATCGCGCATGTCGCCCATGCGGCGGCGGCGATCGCGATGGGGCGCTGCGAAGTGGCGCTGATCACGTTGGCGGGCCGGCCGCGCAGCGAGGGCCAGGCGACAGGCACCGCTGCCCGCGCGCAGGATGCGACCGTACCCGACGACCCCTTTGAGATCCCGATGGGCCGCACCGTCGCGGCCGCCTACGCGATGTGCGCAATGCGCCACATGCATGAATTCGGCACGACCTCCGAGCAGCTCGCCTGGATCAAGGTCGCCGCCAGCCACCACGCGCAGCACAACCCGCATGCCATGCTGAAGAAGGTCGTGACGGTGGCGGAGGTGATGGCCTCGCCCCTGGTCGCGGATCCGCTGCATCGCCTGGATTGTTGTGTCATCAGCGATGGTGGCGGCGCGCTGATCGTCACCAGGCCCGAGATTGCGCGCGGCCTGAAGCGGCCCGTCGTCACCTTGCGCGGCACGGGCGAGACGACGAAGGGCCAGGCCGGCGGCTATCCCGACCTCACCTTTTCTGGCGCGCGCTTCAGCGGTGCGCGCGCCTTCGACGAGGCGGGCGTGACGCCAGCCGACATCCGATACGCCTCGATCTACGACAGCTTCACGATCACCGTGCTGATCCAGCTTGAGGACCTCGGCTTCTGCGCGAAGGGTGAGGGCGGGCGCTTCGTGGCGGATGGCAATCTGATCAGCGGTGTCGGGCGGCTTCCCTTCAACACGGATGGCGGGGGCTTGTGCAACAACCACCCGGCGAATCGCGGCGGCATGACCAAGGTGATCGAGGCCGTGCGACAATTGCGCGGCGAGGCTCACCCGGCCGTGCAGGTGCCGAATTGCGATCTTGCCTTGGCGCATGGCACTGGCGGGCTGCTCGCGCATCGCCACGGCAGCGCCACGCTGATTCTGGAACGGGAATGATGGCATCCGATGACCGCAGGGCGCAGACTGCGCAGCAGGCGAGCCCCGGAGGTCTGAAACGGATGCCTCAAACAACGAATGAACGCACCATCCCCGCACCAATCGAAGACCCGAGCACAAAACCTTTTTGGGATGCGGCGCGGCAGGGCCGGCTGATGCTTGGCTACTGCCTGGATACTGGCCTGCATTTTTGGCCGCCGCGCAACACCTCGCCCTTCACGTTGTCGCCCCATGTCGAGCCTCGTGCGGCGAGCGGGCGCGGGGTGGTCCATTCCTTCACGGTGATGCGCGTGGCGCAGCCCTATGCGCCGGCCTTCGTGGAGCTGGAGGAAGGCCCGCGCATCTTCACCAACATCGTCGATTGCGATCTCGCGGAGATACGCATCGGGATGAAGGTGCGGCTGGAATGGCAGGCGACCGAGGGCGCGCCGGTGCCGATGTTCGCGCCGGCCTGAGTCGGGTGGCCTGCTCAGTTGAACAGGCTGCTGACCGAGCTTTCCTCGCTGATCCGCTTCATCGCCTCGGCCAGCAGCGGCGCGATGGTGAGTTGCTTGATGTTGCGCGAGATGCGCACCGCCTCGGTCGCCAGGATGCTGTCCGTCACCACCATGTGCTCGATCGAGGCCGCGCTGACGCGCGCCACCGCACCGCCCGAGAAAACGCCATGCGTCACGTAGACGCTCGCAGATTTGGCGCCATTCTTGAGCAGGGCGTCGGCGGCGTTGCACAGCGTTCCGCCGGAATCGACGATGTCATCGACCAGGATGCAGTGCCGACCCTCGACCTCGCCGATCACGTTCATCACCTCCGACACGCCAGCACGAGGGCGGCGCTTGTCGATGATGGCGAGGTCGGTGTGGATGCGCGCCGCAATGGCGCGCGCGCGGACCACGCCGCCGACATCGGGCGAGACGACCATCAGGTCGCGCCCGGCGAAGCGTTGCTGGATGTCACGCGCAAACAGGGGCGCGGCGAACAGGTTATCGACCGGGATGTCAAAGAAGCCCTGAATCTGCGCGGCGTGCAGATCCATCGTCAGCACGCGGTTGGCACCCGCGGCGGTGATGAGGTTCGCCACCAGCTTGGCCGAAATCGGCGTGCGCGGGCCTGATTTGCGGTCCTGCCGCGCATAGCCGAAATAGGGGATCACCGCCGTGATGCGACGCGCGCTGCCGCGCTTCAGCGCGTCCAGCATGATCAGCAGTTCCATCAGGTTGTCGTTGGCGGGGTAGCTGGTGGATTGCACAACAAACACATCCTCGCCGCGAACATTCTCATGGATTTCACAGAAGATTTCCATGTCGGCGAAACGGCGCACGGAGGCCTGCGTCAACGCGATACCAAGCGAGGCGGCCACCGCCTCGGCCAATGGGCGGTTGCTGTTGCAGGCAATGATTCTCATCGGATGCGGACCCTGGCCTTGAGGCGCCGGTTAGGCAGACCAGTCTGGTAGCAACGTGACAGTGGCGAGTCCATCGCGCGGCCGTGACCCCGGCGCATGGCGGCGATGCACCGTTCAGCGCCGCGCGCGCGGGGCCGATGGGGGCGCCGGTGCGGGGACGGGCGCCGCGGCCGCCACGGGCGTCTCGGAGCGCGCGGGGAATCCGCCGGCGTTGGTCACGACGTCGCGGATGCCGCCCGAGGCCTCCTCCGCCACCACCAGGGCGACATCGCCCCAGAAGCCGTTGAGCGTGCCCGCAGGAATTTCGTTCAGTTGTGCGACGCGGCCGAGATCCTCGCCATCGCGGCGCGATACCGTCCAGACGATTTCCACGCGTTGCAGCCCGCGCGCGGCGGGGGCGATGGTGACCAGGCCGGAGACGGCATAGTCCGCGCCCTCCGCCTGCTCCTGCACGACGAAGCCGAAGCCGGCCAGGCGCTCGCGCATTCGCGCCGTCAGGCTGCGATTGCCGTCGCCAGGGGCGCCGCGCACCGGCAGCAGGCGCAGCACGGGCGGGCCGCTGCCGAAGCTACGCTCATCGCCGGTGCGCCGCTGCGCATCGACGCGGGTGAGCAGATTGGCGATTCCCGGCGCCGAGTCGGTGGCGGCGCGACGCAGCACCGGCTCGCCGCCCTCCACCCAGTCGCGCGCTGGCACTTGGCGGCCTACCAGCGAGCCGAGCGTGCGGCCGTCAGCGTCGCGCAGGGCGTAGCGCGGCGTCATCATTCGCCCATCGAGTTCGCCGGTGACGACCAGTTGCCAGTCGAGCGGCAAGCCGGGGCCGGCCACGGCGGGAATCTCCGCCAGGTTGAGTTGCTCGGTCAGCAGGCGGGAGAGAGTTGCGGCGTCCGCATCGGTCAGCCGCGCCTGGATCGAGACCGGCACGGCGAGGCGATAGCTCGGCGGCCGCGCGAGCCTCGCGCCGACGCGTCCGGGACGGCCGCGGAAGGGTTGCAGCGAATCAGCACCGCAGGCCGCGAGCAGCAGCAGCGGCCCGAGCAGCGCGGCGCGACGGCTAGAGGACACAGGAGACCAGCATCGTCAGAATCATCAGGACCACGAACATGACCATATAGGGCATCGGCTCATTCCGGCAGGGCGAGGGCCGAAAGCTGATGCCCGATCGGGCCGCCGCCCGCCAGAGTGGCACGGCGGAAGCTGAAGAATCGGTCTTCCAGTGCCAGCGTGTCGTGGCCCGTGGCGCTCGCGGTGGCGCCGGCGGCGGCGAGGCGCGCGACGCAATAGCCGGGCAGGTCGAACTGCCAGCGATCCGCGCGCCGGCCGGGCGCGAAGAAGCGGGCATCGGCGGGATCGCGCGCCAGCACGGCGGCGCGCAGGTCCGGGCCGACCTCGTAGCTCGCCTGGCTGATGCAGGGGCCGACCACCGCGGTAATGCGTCGCGCGCCGAGGCCCTGCATGGCGGCGAGCGTCGCCTCCAACACCCCGGCCACGGCGCCGCGCCAGCCGGCATGGGCGGCGCCGATCACGCCGGCCTGGGCATCGGCAAACAGCACGGGCGCGCAATCGCCGGTGATGATGCCGAGCACCTGGCCTGGGCGGTCGGTGACCAGCGCATCGGCCTGCGGGCGCGCGTCCTGTGGCCAGGGGGTGCGCGCATCGGCTACCGCCACCCCGTGCACCTGCGCGAGGCCGAGCAGCGCGCTAGCCGGCTGGCCGAGGACCTCCGCAGCGCGGCGGCGATTCTCCGCCACATGATCAGGGTCGTCACGGCCCGCGGTCGAGCAGTTCAACGAGGCGAAAGCTCCGCGCGAGATGCCTCCCTCGCGGGTGAAGAAGCCATGCGGCACGGCCAGCGGCGCGGCGGTGAGGAACGGCGGAGTCATTGTCTGGGACAAGCTGGGGCGGCCTCGAAACCCGGCGGCGCCGGCAGAGCAGGGTCGCAGAGCACGAGCGCCTTGAACAGCCGCCCCATGCTCTCGGCAGCCACCAGCCGCTCGGCGCCGGACAGCATCTCGCCGGCGAGGCGCGGGCGGGATTGCGCGAGCATGGCAGCGCGGCGCATCAGGCCGATCCGGGTCAGGAACAGCCCCTGCGGCAGCGGGCCATGGGCGGCGGCGCCGGCGGCGCGGGCTGCTTGGGCCAGCGCGGCGAAATCGACATGGGCGGTGAGGTCGGCGCTGCCCGGCGCGGCCAGCGGGTCGAGCCCCCGCGCCTGGCCACGCACCGCCTGGAGCGATTCGCCGAAGCCGGAGGCCGCCGGCCCGTAATCGAGGAACAACGCCGCGCCGCCTTGCTGCGCGAGGCGCGTGCCGAGGGCTGCGGCCAGAGCGAGGGCGGGTTCGCAGACTTCCTGCACCATGCCCTCCGGGGCGGCTAAGGGCAGGGGGGGCGCGGCTATGTTGGGCAGCAGCACGAAGCGCCCGGCCTCGACATGGCGCTCAAGCCATTGGTCGCCCAGGCGTTCGAATTGCCGGATCGGCAGGGCGTCGAGGAACTCGTTGCCGAGCAGGATCATCGGGCCTTCGGGCAGGCTCGACAAATCATCATGCCAGGCGGTGACGGCGCCCGGCAGGGCGCGCGCCTGCGCGGCGCGCAGCGTGGCGGAGGTCTCGACCAGATGCAGCCGCAGCGCGGCGCGGAAGTCAGCGGCCACATCGGCGATGACCCGCAGCGCATCGGCCATCAGCGTGCCGCGGCCGGGGCCGGCCTCGACCAGCAGCACCGGCGTGGGCCGGCCCATCTGCGCCCAGACCACCGCGGCCCAGGCGCCGAGCACCTCGCCGAAGGCCTGGCTGATCTCGGGCGCAGTCGTGAAATCCCCGGCGCGACCGAAGGGTGAGGCGTCGCGCGCGTAGTAGGTGGCGACAGCGCGCGCCATGAAACGGTCAAGCCGTTCAGGCACGCCGGGTGCCGCGCAGCATCAGGAAGGCGCCGACCAGGATCATCGGCAGCGACAGCAATTGCCCCATCGTGGCGCCAGCGAACAGGAAGCCCAGATGCGCGTCCGGCTGGCGGAACATCTCGCCGACGCTGCGCGCCACGCCGTAACCGGCGAGGAAGGCGCCGGTCAGGAAACCGCGCCGCGCCCGGATCGCGGGGAAGCGCACCAGGATCTGCAGGATCACCAGCAGACAAAGGCCTTCGAGGAAGGCCTGGTAGAGCTGCGAGGGATGGCGCGGGAAGGGCCCGCCGGTCGGGAAGACCATCGCCCAGGGCACGTCGCTTACCCGACCCCAAAGCTCGCCGTTGATGAAGTTGGCGAGCCGACCGAGGCCAAGGCCGATCGGCACCACCGCCGCCACGCGGTCTCCTAGCGCCAGCGGATCGAGCCTCTGCCGGCGGCAGAACCACCACGTCGCCACGATCACGCCGAGCGCGCCGCCATGGAAGGACATGCCGCCCTGCCAGATGTACAGCGCCTCCCACGGCGTCGCGAGGTAGTCGGCGAGGCGGTAGAACAGCACATAGCCGAGCCGCCCGCCGAGAATGATGCCGAGCGTGATCCAGGTGACGAGGTCATCCACCTGCTCGCGAGTCGCGGCGACTGGTGCGAGTGCCACGAGGCGGCGCAGCAAAAACCAGCCGAGCACGATGCCGCCGATATAGGACAGCGCATACCAGCGCAGCGCGAAGGGGCCGATCTCGACCAGCACGGGATCGATCATCGGGAAGGGTACCGCGAGGAACATCAGCGGTGCGCGTCCGGTTGCATCAGGAAATCCCGCACATAGCGGCCGACCCCTTCCTCCAGCGCCGTGCTGGGGCGGGTGTAGCCGGCGGCGCGCAGCTTCCCGAGCGGCGCCTCGGTAAAATACTGGTACTTGCCGAGCAGGTCCGGCGGCATGTCGATGAAGCTGATTTCGGCATTGCGGCCGAGCCCGGCGAACAGGGCACCCACCAGGTCGAGGAAGCTGCGCCCGCTGCCGGCGCCGACGTTGAACAGCCCGCTGACGCGCGGATTGTCGAGCAGCCAGAGCATCGCGGCGACGCAGTCATCCACATGCACGAAGTCGCGCACCTGCGCGCCATCGGCGTAGTCGGGCCTGTCGGAGCGGAACAGCCGGGCGGGCGCGCCCAGCGCGGCCTCCTGGTATTTGTGGAACACCACGCTGGCCATGCGGCCCTTGTGGTACTCGTTGGGGCCATAGACGTTGAAGAAGCGAAGCCCTGCCCATTGCGGCGGCGCGGCCCGGCCGCGCGCCAGAAGATCCGCCACGCACCGGTCGAAGGCCAGCTTCGACCAGCCGTAGAGGTTCAGCGGGCGCAGTGCGGCCAGCGCTGCCGCGCTGTCGTCATCGGCGAAGCCCTGGGCGCCATCGCCATAGGTGGCGGCCGAGGAGGCGTAGAGGAAGGGCACGCCTTCCCGCGCGCAATGCTCCCAGAGCATCAGGGGCAGGGTGATGTTGCTCGCCGCGACGAGGTCGCCGTCGGTCGCGGTGGTCGCGCTGATCGCGCCCATGTTGACCACGGCGGTGAGCTTCGGCGCGTGCGTGAGAAAGGCCGGCAATGCATCGGGCGGCAGGATGCCGGCGATGCGGTGCTTGGCGATGTTGCGCCATTTCTGCCCGTCGCGAAGGCGGTCCACCACCAGCACTTCCTCGCCGCGTGCGGCCAGGGCGGCGACCAGGTTGGACCCGATGAAGCCGGCGCCGCCGGTCACGAGATGCATCGGCGGCTTGTCCCTTCGCGCTGACGGCTCAACTTACCGGTGCGGCCGGGGTATAGGCGTGGCGGATATGGCAGGGAAGGGTGGGCTCATGGCGGATACCGGCGAAGGCAAGCGCGGCATCTTCAGCGACCTGGCGGGGATGGCAAGCGGCGCGGTCTCCATCATGGCCGGCGCCAAGGCGGAGGCCGAGGCGATCGGCCGCGCGCAGATGGAGGCATTGGTCGCGAAGCTCGACCTGGTGAAGCGCGAGGATTTGGACTCGGCGCTCGAAGTGGCGCGCCGCGCCCGCGAACAGGCGGAGGCGCTAGAGGTGCGGGTGGCGGCGCTGGAGGCCAGGCTCTCGACGGATGAGGCTTCCGGTAGCGTCGATTGAGGCGCTCTGTCAAAGCAGCATCTGCACCACTGTCTCCAAATCTTTGCAGAGTCAGGCAAAGAGCCCGCTTGCAGCGCTGTTTCGCACCTGCGTAATCTACCCATGGTGGCGATTCGGGTAGAGACCCCCCATCCCTCGGGGTCCGCCGAGCCGCCTTGGCCAAGGAGGTGCCGCAATGTCCATCCATCTGGGCCATGACGAGCGCGACCGTTCCGCCAACCCGCTCGACATCCTCGAGCAGATCGTCGCCGCCAATGAATGGACCTTCGATCGCCGCTCGGATGCCGAGATGGCGGTCGAGGCGCCGGGCAAGTGGTGCGATTATGGGATGTACTTCTCATGGTCGCACGAAATCAGTGCCATGCATTTTTCCTGCGCCTTCGACCTGAAGGTACCGGCGGCACGGCGGGAGAAGCTGTTCGAGTTGCTGGCGTTGGCCAATGAGAAGCTCTGGATCGGGCATTTCGGCATCGATTCCGATGAAGGCGTGCCGATGTTCCGCCACGCCGTGCTGCTCCGCGGCGCGCCGGGCGCTTCGGCCGAAAGCCTGGAGGACTTGGTCGATATCGCGCTGACCGAGTGCGAGCGGTTCTTCCCCGCCTTCCAGTTCGTGCTCTGGGGCGGCAAGGCGCCGGCCGAGGCGCTGCAGGCGGCCATGCTGGATTGCGTCGGCGAGGCCTGAAGGTCAGCGTCGCCTCCCCCGACCCCGGTATCCGAAAGGCTGCCGGGGTTTCGCTTTTATGGCGCCATCCCTGAAAATCATCCGCGGTATCGGAAACGGCTACGCTTCCTAAAGGAACCATCGATTATTCCTCGGCGGCCGCCTTAGGCATCTTCCCCTCACAGCGTCGAGCCGAAGGAACCGCCCCGATGATCCGCATCGCCATCGCCCTCATCGTCGTGATCGCCCTGGCCAGCTTTGGCGCCAGTGCACTGACCGGCGCCGTTGCCGCCATCCGCGCCACTGCCGGCGAGTCCTGCGCCACCCTGAACTGGGCTATGGAGGCCAGCCGCTACAGCGCCCGCAGCGCCGAGTGCGGCCGCTGAACGGGCGGCCTTGCCAGTGCCCGCGCCAAGGGTAACCCTGCCGCTCATGACCGACACCCTTCCCCCCCTGCTTCTCATCGGCTGCGGCAAGATGGGCGGCGCG
>JBBSCP010000108.1:0-13488 GCA_038250135.1 Acetobacterales bacterium
CTCGACGCCCTGCACTGTCAAAAAACATTCCAGGCCGCCACTGATGCCAGGCTCGACCTGATCATCCAACTCAAGGACAACCAGTCTACCCTGCATCAGCAGGCGCAGGACCTCTGCGCCACCGCCACGCCGCTCTCCCACGTCAGCAGCCGCGATCGCGGGCGCAACCGCCAGGAGCAGCGCTGCGTCAGCGTCTTCGACGCCGCCCACACCTTCACCGACACCGAACTGTCCGACCTCCTCGGCTCCGTCATCCGCGTCGAGCCTATCTCTCCAACACCGCCATCACCGCGGACCGCGCTGCCATCGCTATCCGTGACCACTGGAAGATCGAGAACACCTCACACTATTCCCGTGACGTCACCATGGGCGAGGATCGCTCCCGCATCCGCATCAACCCCGGCGTCTTCGCGAGGCTCCGCAGCTTCGCCTTCAACATTCTCAAGGCAAACCGGCGATCCTCTCTCAGCCAAGACCGTTACCGCGCCGCCATCGGCGGCCTCGCCAGCCTCATCAACCTCCTCCATATACCAGAGCGTTGAACACCCCTGACATCTCGCCGCCCCTAGCACCTGCTAGGCGGATCAGCTGCGAGGTGGCGATGCCGTCGATCGCGGCGCTGCGGAACAGCGTCCGGAAGATGCAGCCCGCCTCGTACATCTGCGGCGTGATGTTGCCGTGGGCCGGCATCACGCCCATCGTGTCCACTGCGCGACGGTGCTGCACGGGTGGTGTTGCAGCGCGAGGCGATGGAGCGGCGTCGTCGCAGCGTTGCGGTCGGTGCTGGCCGAATCCACAGCGACGCTGCAGGCGCGCGACCTGACAGCCGACGCGCTATGAACATGGCCGGCCCGGACACTCTCAACATCGGGCATTGGCGCCAGACCGGCGCCGGACGCGCAGCGTCAGCCGCGGGACAGTCGCGTCGATCGGACGAGGCGCGTCATCTCGGCGTTCAGCGGGGCGCTGCGCGCGGCGAATTCGTCGAGGACGACGCTGATGTGGTCGGCGCCGTCGGGCTTGATGAGCCGCACCGCGTTCCCGGCGCCTTCCCAGGCCATCGCGAATTCGCGTGCCTGGACGATGAACTCCTCCGCCTCGGCACCGCCCACCGCAACGATCAGCGGCGAGCCCTTCGCGACCCTGCGCGCCGGGCTCCAGCGCGACGCCTCCTCGGGCGTCAGCGTCAGGCTGTCGTTCTGCGCGCTGAGCCGCACCGGCTCGAGCTCGAACAGCCCGCTGATCGCGCAGCCGCCGGCGATCGCATCCACGGGCAGGCCTCCGGCCACCGGCCAGCCGCGATCCATCAGCTCCGCCACCAGATGCCCGCCCGCGGAATTCCCCGATACGAAGATGGCCCGCGGATCGCAGCCCAGCGCGCTGGCCTCGCGGTGCAGCCAGGCGACGGCCCGGCGGCAGCTTTCGACGATGTCGCCAAGCCGCACCGAGGGGATCAGCGGGTAGTCTAGCACCGCCACCGCGATGCCCTGGCCGACGAAACCCTCGGCCACAAAAGCGAATCCGCGCGCCTCCAACGAGCGCCAGAAGCCGCCATGGATGAAGACGAGAAGCGGCCAGGAGCCGGCGCCCTCGCCCGGGTAGAAATCGAGCCGCTCTTCGGGATGACTGCCGTAGGCCAGGCCCGGGCGATGGGTCAGCCGGGCCCGCGCGCGCTCCGCCGCGGCGGCACGCCGCGCGAACAGCGCATCAAGGTTACGGACCATGTCCAGCGTGAACTGCGCATCGAGCTGCGCCTGATCGTAGTGCCGCCACACGCCCATCCCGGCACCACCTTCCCTCGGCCATCCGCCCAAGCTAGCCTCTATCTGGCCAGGGCGGGAGATAACGGCGGATGCGCATCGCAGCGAGCATCGTGGTGGCGGGGGTCCTGCTGGCCTCGCCCGGCCTCGGACACGCGTCGGATCTCACCATCGGCGTCGAGATCGCGCCGACTTCAATGGATCCGCACTTCCACAATTTCGGGCCGAACAAGTCGCTGCACGCCCATGTCTACGAGGGGCTGGTCGGCCGCGCGCCCGACCAGCGCCTGGTGCCCGCGCTGGCTACCGGCTGGCAAGCGGTAGGGCCGACGGAGTGGGAGTTCACGCTGCGCCCCGGCGCGCGCTTCCATGATGGCACGCCCTTCACCGCTGCCGACGTCGCCTTCACCTTCCGGCGCGCCCGCGCCGTCCAGGGCAGCCCATCCAGCTATGCCGTCTTCCTCGCCCCGGTCCGGGACGTGCAGGTCATCGATCCCCAGCGGATCCGCATCACCACGGCCGAGGCCTTTCCGGCCCTCCCGGCTTATCTCAGCCAGATCGGCATCGTCTCCGAACGCATCGGGGCCGATGCGCAGACTGCGGATTACAATGCCGGCCGTGCCGCTATCGGCACCGGCCCCTATCGGTTTCGCGCCTTCGTGCCAGGCGAGCGTGTCGAACTGGCGCGGAGCGAGAGCTGGACCGGCGATCAACAGCCCTGGGACAGAGTGACCTTTCGCGTCATCGGCCAGCCTGCGGCGCGGGTGGCCGCCCTGCTCGCAGGCGACGTGGACCTGATCGCCAACGTCCCGCCCCAGCAAATCGCGCGGCTGCGCCAGGATACGCGCTTCGGTGTGGTCACCAGCGTCTCGCCTCTGCTCGTCGCCTTCTTCCCCGACCACGCAGACCGCGAGGCGCCTTTCGCCACGACCAATGACGGGCGGCCGATGCCCAACCCCTTCCGCGACCTGCGCGTGCGCCAGGCCGTCTCGCTCGCGATAGACCGGCGCGCCATCGCGGAACGCGTGATGGACGGCTTGGCGAGCCCGACCGTGCAATTCATGCCGCTTGGCTATTCGGGTTACCTGCCGGCCATCGCCGTGCCCGCCGCCGACGCCGCGGAGGCACGCCGGCTGCTGCGTGACGCCGGCTTCCCGGACGGCTTCCGGCTGACCATGCATTGCTTCAACAACCGGATCGTCAATGACGAGCAGATCTGCCAGGCCATCGCCCAGATGCTCAGCCGGATCGGCGTCCGCACCACGCTGGAGGTGATGCCGCAGTCGGTCTTCGTCCCGCGCGCGCAGCGCTTCGAGTTCAGCTTCTTCATTCACGGCCTGAGCACCGAGCTGGCGGAACCAGCCTCCCTGCTGCTGCCGAGCGTGGCGACCATGAACCGCGAGCGCGGCACCGGCGCGATCAATCGCGGCCGCTATTCCAATCCGGCCTTCGACGCGCTGCTCGGGCGGGCCGGCAGCACGCTCGATGACGCCGCCCGGGCCGAGACGCTGGCGCAGGCGCAACGCATCGTGATCGAGGATGTCGCGCTGGTGCCGGTGCACCACCAGATCAACGTCTGGGCGATGCGGCGCGGCCTGGTGCAGACGCCGCGGCAGGACGAATTCACCCTGGCCACCATGGTGCGGCCCGCTCCGTGAGCCCGCCTTATCGCGCGCGGGGCTACGCCACGCGCCACGCCGCCGCGGCGACGCATCACTTGGCCGCGCAGGCCGCCGGCCGGGTGCTGGATGCCGGCGGGAATGCCGTTGATGCCGGCGTCGCCGGCGGGCTCGTGCTCAACGTAGTGCAGGGCGAGTTCTGCCACTTCGCCGGGGTGGCGCCGAACATGGTCGGGCCGGCCTAGGGGCGGGCGCCGACCGTGTTCGCCGGCGTCGGTCCCTGGCCGCGACGCGCCGATGCGGAGGTCTTCCGGCGCGAGCATGGCGGGCGCATCCCCGAAGGCGTCCTGCGGACTGTCGTGCCCGCGGCGCCGGCCGCCTGGATCACCGCGCTCGCCCGCTTCGGCACCATGTCCTTCGCCGAGGTCGCGGCCCAGGCCATCGCCTATGCGCGCGATGGCTTCCGCGCGACCGAGCTGTTCTGCGAGGTGGTGGGCGAGTTCGAGGCTGGGTTCCGCAGCTCGCCCGGCAGCGCCATGGTCTTCCTGCCCGACGGAAGGCTGCCCCGGCCCGGCGACCTGATCCGCATGACGGAGCTCGCGGCGACACTGGACTTCCTGGTTGGGACGGAACGGGCCGCGGCGCATCGCGGACGCGTGGCGGCGCTGCGGGCGGTGCACGACGCTTTCTATCGCGGCGACATCGCGGCACGGATCGCGACCTTCTATGCCGAGCAGGGCGGCTGGCTGGATCGCGCGGATCTCGCCGCGTTCACGGTGCCGGTTGAGCAGGCGGTAACGGCCCGCGCCTTCGACACGTCCATCCATATGTGCGGCGCCTGGTCGCAAGGGCCCGTGGTCGGCATGGCCCTGGTGACAGCGGAGCCGCTCCTGCGGTCCGGCCTGGGCCTGTCCGATCCCGCCTCGGTGCACGCGCTGCTCGAGAGCTATGCGCTGGCCTTCGCTGATCGCCATGCCTGCTTCGGCGACCCTGATGTCGTCGATGTGCCGCTCGATCGCCTGCTGGACCGCGCTTATGGGGCGGAGCGGGCTCGCCTGGTGCAACCGGACCGCGCCTTTGGCGACATGCCGCCGGCTGGTGTCGGCCATCCCCCGACGCGCGTTCGACCCGCCGCGCGATGGACCGAGCCGGAACTCGACACCGCCTTCATCTGCGCCGTGGACCGGCATGGCGGCCTGTTCGCGGCCACGCCGAGCGACGGCTGCTTCGCGGGCCCGATGGTGCCCTGCACCGGCCTGTGCCCGTCCTCGCGCGGCAGCCAGTCCTGGACGGATCCTGCCCATCCGGCCTGCCTCGGCCCCGGGCGGCGCCCGCGGCTGACCACCTCGCCGGCAATGGCTCGACTGCCGGACGGGCGGCGCATGGCGTTCGGCACGCCAGGCGACGACGTGCAGCCGCAGGCGATGGGCCAGGTTTTGTTGCGCATCGCCTGCGAGGGCGCCGCGGCGCAGGACGCGGTCGAGGCGCCGCGCTTCGCGACCATGTCGTTCCCCCGATCGAGCGACCCGCACGATCACTTCCCCGGCCGGGTCGCGATCGAGGCCCGCTACGGCGAGGCGGTGTTGCAGTGGATGCGACGCGCCGGTCACCAGGTTGCGCCCTGGGCAGACTGGGACTGGCGCGCGGGCAGCGTCTGCGCGGTGCTGACCGACGGTGCCGGCCGCATCGAGGCGGCCGCCGATCCTCGCCGGCCCTCCGGCGTGTCAGCCGCCTGAGGCGCGCCAGTTCGGCCGCCGAGAGCTAGCCCGCATTATTCACCAAGTATGGCGCTGCGCTGAGTTGGGCTTCGCTCGGCTCGCGCATTGGTTGTGGAGGCGCGCTGCGGCACGCCGACGAGAACTGCCTACGTCGGGGTGCGGATTGCGATGTTTGGGGTTTCGGTGGTGGGCAGCTTCGGGGCGACATCGCCCCGCGCGTCAGATGACAAGGCGCGGCAATCGTCCCAGCACGAGCCGCAGGATGGCCTGGTCGGGACAGGCACTGGACAGGTGCGGCGGTCGCCGGGATTGCGCGCCGCCGAAGGCGCGGAGAACGATTCGTTGGCGGCATTGGAGGTGGCATGATGTTTTCGGAAACAGAAGACGATCCGTGCCACACCGGTGGCGCGTCGCGCTCACCAGCTTCTCACCCGTGGGAAGCAGGCGCGCTACCTCGGCATGGCGCCGCGTGCCGTCTGAGGATCGAATGCCCAGCGGTGGGAAGTCGATCGGCGCGCCATGCAACGTCGCCAGCGTGGGGCATGTCGCTGCTGCCGCTGCGCAGCCGCGCCGCGGAGGAAGCTGCGCGCGAAGCCTCGGACCGGGGAGAGCAACGCCTACACTTCCCGGCACCCGAGCGCGTGGATACGAACCGGAACAACCGGAGAATCGCATGACACGCAAAGCCGAACCTGCCGCGCCACCAGCGCCCACCATTCCCGCCATTCCGCCGGCCGACGTGCTGGGCCGGCTGGCGGCATTGAAGACCGCCGCCACACTCGACCTGAAGCAGCAATGGCGGGAGCTCTTCGCCGCCGAGCCGCCGCCGTACAATCGGCGCTTCCTGGAAAGCCGGCTCGCCTATCGGATCCAGGAACTCGCCTATGGCGGCCTGAAGCCCGAGACCATCCAGCGGCTCGAAGCCCTGGGCGAGCAACTGGATGGCGGCAACCCGGTCCTCCGCCGCATCCGCGGCGACGATAAGCCGATCGCCGGCACACGGCTGATCCGCGAGTACCAGGGCGTTGAGCACGGCGTCACCGTGCTGCGCGAAGGCTATGAATTCGAGGGGCGCCCCTATCAGTCGCTGTCCGCCATCGCACGCGCCATCACCGGCACCCGCTGGAATGGCTGGCTGTTCTTTGGCCTGAAGAACCGGAGGGCGGCGGCATGAAGCGCAAGCCCACCGCCGACGCTGCCATGCCGGCGACAGTCAAGAAAATCCGCGCTGCCGTGTACACGCGCAAGTCGAGCGAGGAAGGGCTCGACATGGAGTTCAACTCGCTCGACGCGCAGCGCGATGCGTGTCAGGCCTACATCACCAGCCAGCGGTCGGAGGGATGGGTGCTGGTACCGGACCGCTACGACGATGGCGGCGTGGCAAGCGGCACCCTCGAACGCCCTGTGCTGCGGCGCATGCTGGCGGGCATCGAGCGTGACCGCATCGACGTCATTGTCTGCTATAAAATTGATCGCTTGTCGCGCGCCCTGATGGACTTCGCCAAGCTGGTGGAGGTGTTCGACGCGAACAGCGTGACGTTTGTTTCAGTGACACAGTCATTTTCGACAACGACATCGATGGGCCGGCTGACACTGAACGTCCTACTCAGCTTTGCACAGTGTGAGCGCGAATTAGTCGGCGAGCGCATCCGCGACAAGGTGGCCGCGTCGCGGGCGCGCAGGATCTGGATGGGGGGCTTCGTGCCGCTCGGCTATGACTCGCGTGATCGCAAGCTGCATGTGAACGATGCCGAGGCAGCCCTGGTGCGCAGGATCTTCGAAGGGTTCGTCGAGACGGAATCCGGCACGAAGCTGGTCCAGGCCCTGCGCGTCGATGGCCACCTCACAAAGCGCGGCCGCGCCTTCACCAAGAGCGACGTCTATCGGGTGCTAAGCAACCGGACCTATCTCGGAGAGGCCATGCACAAGGGAAAATCCCACCCTGGCGAGCATGCCGCCATCGTATCGCAGGCCATGTGGGACACGGCGCACGCCTTGCTGACGGTGAGCCCGCGGGTTCGCGCCAACCGGACCCGGTGCCAAACGCCGGCGCTGCTTCGCGGGCTGATCTTTGGCATTGATGGCCGTGCCATGTCGCCGACGCATTCCCGCGGCCGCCGCGGTCAGCAATACCGTTATTACGTCAGCCAGTCGGTGCTGAAGGGCAGCGCCGCGTACGGGCCGGCCATCGCGCGCATTTCCGAGGCAGAGATTGAGGGCGCCGTCATCGCTCAGGTCCGCGAGCTGCTCCGGCAACCCGAAGTGGTGCTCGGGGCCTGGCGCGCTGCACGGGCCTCGGCGCCAGACATGACGGAGGACGAGGCCCGGCTGGCGCTGGAGCGGCTGGACCCGCTCTGGGAGGAACTGTTCCCCGCCGAGCAGACGCGCATCATCCACCTGCTGGTCGATCGGGTGGATGTTGGCGCGGACGGCGCTGACGTGCGCCTGAAGCTGGATGGGCTGGCCAGCCTGGTGAGGGACCTGGGGGCGCCGGCGATCGGTGCCGAGAGGGCGGCAGCATGAGCGGCGCCTTGCAGATGCTGACCATCCGAGTGCCGCTGGCGGTCAGGACGCGGGGTGGGCGGAGGCTGGTCGTGACGCCGGGCGGCATGGCGACGCGGGGCCGCTCGGCTGGGGACACCACGCTGGTGAAGGCGGTGGCCCGGGCGTTCCGGTGGCGGCGGATGATGGAGACCGGGCGCTTCGCCACGCTCAACGAGCTGGCCGCGGCCGAAAAGATCAACTCCTCCTATGTCTCCCGCCTGCTGCGCCTCACGCTGCTGGCGCCGGGCCTGGTCGAGGCGTTCCTGGGCGGGCGGCAGCCAGTGGGCATGACGCTGCCGGCGTTGATGGATGGTGTGGGGAGGGAGCGGCAAAAAATCCGGGCCCACGTGGGCGTGCTGCGCGGTGTGAACATCAAATGGCGGCAACGGCGTCACCTCGGCGTTGCAGAAACTTGTGTAGCCTGGTCCGGACCAGCCGCTCGCGCCGATCCTATCGCGCAAGATTCGTAAGGCGCTTGACGGCGGAAGTCGGCCATGCTCACTCTGGACCATGCGTGTGCATGCTCCGCCACGGTCTACACCGCGCGTGAGGCAGGCGCTGCCGGAGCCGGCATCGGCGGCCGGCAAGAATTCGAACGTGGCCAAGCTGGCGGAGTTCGCACACGGGACTGCGCAGCGCGGCTCAAATTATTTCGGAACGCGGCTCGGCGGTATGGCCATGAGCGCGCCGGGAGATGCGGCGGAGCGCGAAGCCCAGGCTGTTGCATCGGGCGCTGCTCCGCGCTTCGCGCCGCGACCGTTGTCAGGCGGCCCGATAGGCGCCGCACTTGGTCCGGGGCGGCCTCTCGACGCGTCGACCAGTGCCGCGTTCGGCCCAGTCCTGGGTAGTCACGCGGCCAACGTGAGGCTCCACACGGACGCGCGCGCACACCGCCTTGCCGGCGCGGCTCGCGCCAATGCGCTCACCGATGGGCGCTCCATCGCCTTCCGGCGCGGTGCCTACATGCCCGGCTCGCCCTCGGGCCGCGCCCTGCTTGCCCACGAGCTCGCGCATGTGGCGCTTGGTCACGGCGCCGACGGGCGACTGCATCGCGACGATGCCGCCACCGTATTTGCCGAGACTGGCGTCGTGATGGGTGCGGGCGGCGCGGCCGGCGACTTGCTCCTGCGGCGCTATCCGTTGCTCGCGGCGTCGCTAACGCCGGCGGAATGGACCGTCCTCGCCTCGGCGGCCGGCGCGCGCGAGGGCACGCTCGCCGAAGACGCGCCGGTGCCGATGGAGACCAGCCTCTCGGTCCCGCTGTCGCGCCTGCTCGACCCGTTGTCACGAGCCGTCGACATGGACGTTTGGCCCTCCGTGTTCTCGCTGTTGCAGGAGGGCGGCGCCTATGGCGGGACCGCCGCCGGGCTGCTGATACGCAATGAAATACTGATCCGCTTCCAGCTTGAAAACGGCGTCTATCCGGCCGAGGAGATGGTCGCGATCAGCGTGCTCGACCCCCTCGCCATCGGCACCGGAGCGTCCGAGCTGTCATTCAGCTACCGCGAGCTTCAGCTCGAAACCCAGGCCGGCGCAATCACGGCAAACATCCTCGACGCGGCAATACAGGGCTCGCGGCTCGACGACATCATCACTCATGTTAGCGCCGACGCGCAGTCGGTGGCCGAGGCGGCCGGGCTCGTGGCGCAGGCCGACGCGTTCGACGAAAAGGTGCCAACCTTCGACGCGAGGATCCGAGGCAACTTCCGCGGCGCCGTGCGCAACGAGGTTGGCAACTTCCAGGCGGCGGCCGGGACTGCGCAGACCCACAGCGCGTCGGCGGGACGGACAGGCGTCGCGTCCGGGCTCGTGAGCGGCCTCGACACTCGCTACGCCACGCACGCCGCGACACTGGCCACTCTGCTATCTGATCTCGACGCTTGGCGTTTGACCAATCCGCGGGAGACGACGCTGAGCGAAGCCGCCGAGCAGAACACGCGGCGCGCTGCGGAACTCGACCTGCCGACGACATTCGATCCATTCGGCAACTTAATCGACCCGGTTGCGAACGCGGCGATCACCGAGTTCGTCATCAACATGGTGGGCGGCCGCACCCAGCGCGACATCGCGGAGGCCTACGATCGCGGCGAAATCTCCATGGCGGATATGGACGACCTCCAGTACTGCGCCGCGGTGCGGACAGCCACCGTCGTCGTGGTGGGCATTGCGCTCACGGTCGCGACGGCCGGCCTCGGCTCGGCGGTCGCGGGCGGGCTCGGGCTTGCAAGCGGCGGCATCGCCGCCGGCGCGGTCGCTGGCGGCTTCGAGGGCGGCGTGGTCGTCCTCGGCACGATGGGCAGCGAGCATCTCCTGACCAGCTCGCGCAGTTTCGACAACCTTCACGCGCAGGAAATCTGGGGCCGAGGCGCGTATACGCCGGAGGAGTATCTGCTCGGTGGCGCGCTCGGCATCGGCGGCGGCGCCGCGTTCGGCGCCGGCCTCGCCTGGCTCGGCCGCCCGGGTGCCGCCGGCGCCATGCCGCTGATCGAGTCCGCCGAGCACGCGGCGTTGCGCGCCGACCTGCGCCTGGCTTTCGGCGAGCTCGACGCGATGACTGGCACCGCCGACGCGGCGAAGATAGCGGATGCTCTGACCTTCATCCGCGCCTTGCCCGAAAGCACCGATCGCACGCTACTGCTCAGGACGCACGAGATCGTCGCGCGCAGCTTGGCATCGCCGGAGGAGCACGCGGCGGTCGCCATGGAGATAGTGGCGCAGGCACAGCGCGAGGGACTCACCCTGTCGCAGCTCCTGGCGCAGCAGCGTCAAGCAGCGACCGAACTGGCGACGTTGGGCGACAATTTCCAGGGTCTCGGCGTGGGCTCGACCGACCCGCGGGCAGTCTACTCGCGCGCGCTGATCCGGATGGCGGAGCAGGACGGTCTCGAAGTCAGCGTGATTCCGCGGACCGCCAGCTACGGCGACGCACCGTTCTTCGAGCAGGTCGTCGGACGGCATCCCACCTTGTTCGACGAAGCGATCGACCTCACCCACGGCTGGCACTCGCATGCCTTCCAGGATGCAGTCGTGACGCGCGGCTTGCGGCAGTCTGGGCTTGAGATGGACGCCTACGCTTTCCGTCAGCTTTTCGGCAGCATTCAGCAGGCCGGGCAGAGCAGCGGACGGCTAACCGGCGTCGGCGCGCCGATCGCGCGACAGGACCAGCTCGGCCAGCTCCTCTGGGAAGCGTACTTCGACACCGCATCGCCGGGCAGCGCCGCTTATATCGGCCGCCCGGAATACATCACCGCCATGCTGCGGAAAACGCTGGGCTACATCGACTGATCGCAACCGGGATGGGCCGGCCATCGCGCGCATTTCCGCCGCGGAGATCGAGGGCGCTGTCATCGCGCAGGTGCGGGGGCTGCTGCGCCAGCCGGAGGTGGTGCTCGGCGCCTGGCGCGCAGCCCGTGCCTCGGCGCCCGACATCACGGAGGACCAGGCGCGGCTGGCGCTGGAGCGGCTGGACCCGCTTTGGGAGGAACTGTTCCCCGCGGAGCAGGCGCGCATCATTCGCCTCCTGGTCGACCGGGTGGACGTTGGATCGGACGGCGCTGACGTGAGGCTGAAGCTGGACGGGCTGGCCAGCCTGGTGCGGGACCTGGGGGCGCCGGCGATCGGTGCCGAGAGGGCGGTAGCATGAGCGGCGCCTCGCAGTAACTGACCATCCGCGTGCCGCTGGCGGTCCGGAAGCGGGGAGGCCGGAAGCTGGTCGTGACGCCGGGTGGCACGATGAACCGCGGCAACTCTGGTGCCGACAGCACGCTGGTGAAGGCGCTGGCGCGAGCGTTCCGCTGGCGTTGCTAGCACCTGACATCGTCGAGGCGATCCTGGACGGGCGGCAAGCGCCAGGGATGACCCTGCCGGGGCTAATGGTTGGGGTGGAGAGGGAGTGGGAGAGCCAAACGTGGAGGGGCGCCGGCCGACGCCAACTGGAATAGTGGGTCACCTTCAATTTGGAATATGTAGCCGACTTCGCCTCAGAACAGGCAGCCGGCAACGTAGAGATCCACAACCCGTTTCCTCGACGGTGACTTTTCCTACCCGTCAGCGCATTTGGATGTGGGTAGTCGGCAGCTGCGGGTCAGGACGCCGGATCGAGGCTCGACCCAATCAGCCATTCTGGCTTGGTCCCGTGGAAGCCACCGCGCAGCGCCGTGCGGCAGCCGCAGCCGTGGAGGGGAAGTGTGCGCATCAGGCCGACCACATCGATCAGCGTACGCTCCACCAGATCGTGCAGACCGCCGGTGTAGTAGTTCTCATTCATGCTGCCGGAACCGAAATGCACCACGGCCGGTGCCATGCCGGCGCCGAAGTTGATCACTGGCGCGATCGAGGCAAAGCAAAGCTCGGCCTCCCGCGCCATCACCACTTCGGGAATCAGCGGCGTACCTACGATGTCGCCGCCTTCGAGGCGCAGGGCACGGATCTCAGCGGGGGTTTCGAAACGCGGACCTTCTGTGCAGACGAAGACGCCGCGTGAGATCACGCGCTCGCTGTGCCGGCTGGCGGCCTCGATCAGGGCGCCGCGCAGGCGCGGGCAGAATGGCTCGGTCATGTCGACGCGAACCCAGCAATCGCTGTCCTCGAACAGCGACAGGACGCGGTTCTTGGTGCGGTCCAGCACATCGTCGGAGATCACGATGTCGCCCGGCCGGATCGCCATGTTTACCGAGCCGATGGCGTTCTGGGAGATGACGTTGCGCACTCCCAGCTCCCGCAGCCCCCAGATGTTAGCGCGATAATTGATGCGGTGGCTCGGAATGGTCAGGCCCGGCCCGTAGCGCAGCACCACAACCGCCTCATGCCCGGCGATCCGGCCGGTGAGCAGCTCGGCCGCGCCGAACGGTGTCGCGACCTGCACCGTGCGGCGCTCCTGCAGCAATACCTCGGACGCGGCGCTGGAGATCAGCCCGATGGGGGCGTCGCTCATGGGTGTTGATCAGGCCGGGGATGACGACACGCCCGCCCAGATCCTGCACCGGCATGCCTGGCGGCTGCGGCGGCAGCGCTGCTTCCGGCCCGACCCAGGCGATGCGGCTGCCTTCCACCAGCAGCGCAGCCTGCGAGATGAAGCCGCCCGGCAGGCCGGTGCAGATGAAGGCATTTCGGAGCAGCATCAGATCAGTGCGCCCTGGCGTAGCAGTTCGCCGCGCAGCGTCTCGGCCGGCAGCGCCCTCGGCAGCACGCCCTGCGCCAAGCTGAGCGCCGCCGCGCTGCCCGCCGCCTGACCCATCGCCATTCCGGGCCCCATCACGCGCACCGAGGCCTGGCCATCATGGGTGGCGGAGACACAGCGGCCACTCAGCAGCAGCCCCTCCACCTCCAGCGGCAGCAGGCAGCCATAGGGCACCTGGTAGTACTCATCGCCTGGCAAATGCAGCCGTACCGTTTCGGCATTGGGGGTATGGTCCTCGATCGGCCAGGAACTGCGGCAGATCGCGTCTTCGAAATGCCGCGCGCCCAGCACATCCTCGCGCGTCAGCACATGCTCGCCCATGATGCGCCGCGTCTCGCGCACGCCGAGCTGGGCGGCGACGGCATCGACATGGGCGGATTCCCGATTGCTGGGTCTCGATCAGCAGCCGGCGGATTTCGCGTTCCGGAAACGCCATGGCGCGGGCGACATCGACGCCGCCCATGTTGAACACCATGGTCGGCGCCTGCATCACCTCGCTTTTCTCATAGGGCGCGCCGGCCAGGGCCGCGACATCGCCATCGCCGGAGGCATCGACCACGCGCCGCGCCAGGATCGCCTCCCGCCCGCCCTTGTGCTCCACCACCACGCCGCAGATCGCGCCGTCGCGCATCAGGGTTTCCACCACGATGGCATGCAGCAGGATCTCC
>JBBSCP010000109.1:0-13424 GCA_038250135.1 Acetobacterales bacterium
CCGCTGCTGGCGTTGCGGCTGTCTGCGGCCGATGGTGACGTCGCCTTTGTCGAGGGCGTCGCCCCGGGATGACGCTCGACTTTCTGGCGCCCTGGTATCCTTGGACCAAATCGCTGCACGTGATCGCGGTCTTCGCCTGGATGGCGGGTCTGTTCTACCTGCCGCGGCTGTTCATCTACCATATGCAGGTCCCGGTCGGGGATTCGCGCTCAGAGCTGTTCAAGGTGATGGAGCGCCGTTTGCTCCGTGCCATCATGAACCCGGCCATGATCGCCGCCTGGATCTTCGCAATCCTGCTGGTGCTCACGCCAGGCGTGGTGGATTGGCGCGGCGGCTGGTGGCACCTGAAGCTCGCCTCGGTGCTGGGCATGACCTGGTTCCACTTGGACCTCGCCCGCGCCAGAAAGGCCTTCGCCGCCGATGGCCGGCCGCGCACGGAACGCACCTGGCGGATGCTGAACGAGGTGCCGACGGTGCTGTTGATCGTCATCGTCACAATGGTGATCGCCAAGCCCTTCTAAGCGTAACAGACTTGAATTCCCCGCCTGTTCGCACAAGCTGGGTGTTGACGTCAGCCACCGCGGCCAATAGGGTCGCGACGTCGGTTCCGACAAATCGGTCGCGTCGCGCCACGTGGCGCCGCCGGTCCCTCCCCCACTTGCCCCCCGGACGCCGCCCCCTCACGGGTTTGCGGCGCGGCATGGGCAAGCCGAAGCGCCTTCTTTACTGCCTCGGCTTTCCCCCCAGTGCCGCCGTGCCGGGCCACCGCCTGCATCCTTCCTCGCGCACGACGGACGCGTCCGCCCCATGCATCTATCCGAACTCAAGGCCAAGGCTCCCGCAGATTTGCTGGCCTTCGCCGAATCCCTCCAGATCGAGAACGCCTCGTCGCTGCGCAAGCAGGACATCATGTTCGCGATCCTGAAGTCGCTGGCCGACAACGAGCAGGCCATCTATGGCGACGGCACGCTCGAAATCCTGCCAGACGGCTTCGGCTTCCTGCGCAGCCCGCAAGCCAACTTCCTGCCCGGGCCCGATGACATCTACGTCTCCTCCGCCCAGGTTCGGCGCTTCGCGCTGCGCACCGGCGACACGGTGGAAGGGCAGATCCGCGCGCCGAAGGATGGCGAACGCTACTTCGCCCTACTCAAGGTCGATACGATCAACTTCGAGGCGCCCGAGGCGCTGAAGCATCGCATCAACTTCGACAATCTGACGCCGTTATATCCCACCCGGCGCCTCAAGATGGAAAACCCCGACGCCGAAGCCGTCGCGAAGGGGCCGACCAAGGACTACACCCACCGCATCATCGACCTCGTTGCCCCGATCGGCATGGGCCAGCGCGCGTTGATCGTCGCTCCGCCGCGCACCGGCAAGACGGTGATGTTGCAGAACATCGCCAAATCCATCACCGCGAACCACCCCGACATCTTCCTGATCGTGCTGCTGATCGATGAGCGGCCCGAGGAGGTGACCGACATGGCCCGCACCGTGCGAGGCGAGGTGGTGGCCTCCACCTTCGACGAACCAGCGACGCGGCACGTGCAGGTCACCGAAATGGTGCTTGAGAAGGCCAAGCGCCTGGTCGAGCACAAGCGCGACGTGGTGATCCTGCTGGACTCCATCACGCGCCTCGGCCGCGCCTACAACTCGGTCGTGCCGTCCAGCGGCAAGGTACTGACCGGTGGTGTGGACGCGAACGCGCTGCAACGCCCCAAGCGCTTCTTCGGCGCGGCGCGCAACATCGAGGAAGGCGGCTCGCTGACCATCATCGCCACCGCGTTGATCGACACCGGCAGCCGCATGGACGAGGTGATCTTCGAGGAGTTCAAGGGCACCGGCAATTCCGAGCTGATCCTGGATCGCAAGCTGTCTGACAAGCGCACCTTCCCGGCGATCGACATCACCAAATCCGGCACCCGCAAGGAAGAACTGCTGGTCGAGCGCGGCACGCTCAGCAAAATGTGGGTGCTGCGCCGGATCCTGAACCCGATGGGCACCCAGGATTCGATGGAGTTCCTGCTCGACAAGCTGAAGTACAGCAAGACGAACCAGGACTTCTTTGACGCGATGAATACCTGACGGTGTTCATCGCTCAAACCTGAACTACCGCGGCGTCGCCGTGGCCCCCGCGCCGCGGCGTACCAGCGCCTCGCACCGATTATCTTCGCCGATGCCGAACTGGATCGTCGGCAATACTGCCGCCAACGGCGCGACCAGCGCCGCCAGCCCGCCCGCGATGCCGCCGCGCGCCAGCACCTCACCCAGCTCGGGCGCCACGGACGGGTTGCGGAAGGTGCCGCCGACCAAGATCGACGTGGGCAGCGCGCCCACGGTGAAACCCTTGGATTCGCTGCGCAGGCGAATATTCAGCCGCTCGCGCGCCAGATCCACAGTGCCCGTCGCGCCGATCAGCACATCTTCCGTATCCAGGATCAACGTGCGCAGATTGAGCGTGCCCCGCACCAGCGCGAAATCGCCGACGAAGCACTGCACTGGCGTGCGCCCCGGCACGCCGAGCGAGGACAGCAGCGCATTGGCCAGCCGCAGCCCCGATAGATCCACCAGCAGGGCCGAAAGGTTGCCGCCCGACATCGCCATCGTCACCGCGCCATCGCCCTGGCCGAGGATCGCCGCCATCGAATTGCCCGTCCCCACCAGCCGCGCCCGGCCGTTGACCGTCCCCGCGCCCTCGAAGGCCGTGACTCGCATGAGGCGCGACAGGTCGAGCCGCTGGAACTGCACATCGGCATTCGCACTCAGCTGGTTTTCATCGGCCGGCGTCAGCACCAGCGTGCCGGCGATCTGTCCGCGCCCGACACCGAGCGTCATCGGCTGCAAGGTCACCACGCCGTCCTTGATGGCCATCTCCACGCGCAGATTGTCGAAGGGCGTGTTGCGGCCGATCACGCTGTCCGCGCGGTAGCTGATCCGAAAGTCGGCGGCGTTGAGCTTCGGCAGGCTGATCGGTGCATCCGGCAGCATCCGTGCGGCAGCCTCGTTGCGTGCCGTTTGTCGGCGCTGCTCTGGCGTTTGGCCGGGGGTGGTGGTGCGACCTGGTTCCTCGCCGATAAAGCCGCCGAGATCCGCGAGGTCAACACGGCGCGAGTGCAATTCGCCCACCACATCCGGCTTGGCTCCTGTGGTGCCAACGGAGAGTGTGCCGCCGAGGTCGGTCTGGCCGACCCGCCCCACGATCTCGTGGAAGCGGAAACGCTCCGCTGTGTAGTCGAGCCGCCCGGCAACCTGGTAGTTCGGCGTCCCGGGGATCGGCACGCCTGTCAGTGGCTCCAGCAACGCCATGTCCGGCCCGCTGAGTTCGAGGGCCAAGTCGGCGCCCTCCAATTCCAGCGGGTTGCGCAGCGTGCCGTGCAGCGAAATGCGGGTTGCCCCACTGGCGAGGCTGAGCTGCAAGGGCCAGGGCCGTTGCGTGTCCTGCAACGCCAGTAGCGCGCCGCCGATCGCGCCGCCGGTGATGGCCTCGCCAGCATAGGTGCCGTCGATCCGCACAACGATGCTCGGGGTCGGCGTGCCTTCCTCGCGCGTCACGACTTGCAGCTGAAAATCCGCCGCCCAGCGCGGATCGACGACATGCGCTGTGCCTTCCAGCACCCGCAAAAGCCCGACACGGCCAGACAGCAGCGGCTGCACGATCGGCCCCGTCTCACCGGCCGGGGGGGCCACGACGAAGCTGTAATTGTCGCGCCCATCGGCCAGGGCGAAAGCCTTGATATGCGGCTTGAGAAGTTCGACCTCGCGGATCACGACATCGAAGCGCCGCAGGCTCGCCATGGCGTCGATTCGCACGATCATGCGCTCGGCGCGGGCGAAGGGTGGGTCGGCCGCGAAGCCCTCGGGATTGCCGATCGTCATGTCATGGCCGGTGATCCGGATGGTCCAGCCGATGGCGACCTGCATCCGGCCGATGGTCACGGACCGTCCCAGCGTTGCCGACAGGCTGCGCTCGGCCGCAGGAATGAGCCAGCCCCAGGACCAGAGTGCCACGAGAAGCACGGCTGCCACGACCGGCGCCGAGGCCCAGATCAGCCATCTCGGAACATTGTATCCGGCCATGGGCCTTCCTTCAAGCGGACCATTCGCGAGTGCTGTGGAAGCACAACGCTGGCCCAGTGCCCGCGTTGCGCCACGCGGTGAAACGCCCACCCTCGTTCACGCATCCCGCTCAAACCTTTTGTTGAGGCTTGTCATTCAGCCCTCCGGTGCATTCGCGCCTTCGGCCATCAAGCTCTGACGCCAAGTCGCCTCCCTCGCCGGGCTGGACCAAAGCGACCTCGATCTTGCCGCCGCCAGCTTCAACGACCGGCCCAGGAAGACGCTCGACTACGGCACGCCGAACGAGGTCTGCAACAGCCTACTGGCCAAACTGGCCAGCGGGGAGCGCGATAAGGATTTGTGGTGTTCGCTGCAAATGTTGAATCCGTCGCCCGAAAATGCGCAGGTGAAAGTTTAAAGCACGTTTGGTTCAAACGGAATCGTTTGAACCAAAGTCCGTGCTTTAGATTCAAGTGTTTATAGCGCACGAAATCGGTTCAATCGAACCGATAGTGCGCTAATGCTCAAGCTCGATTTTTGCCAGGCTCTGGGGAGATCGCCCATGGACACCATCGCCTCGCGCCCGGCGTGGAACTCAATCGGCAGGATCGCCGAGGCGAGCTGCGCCGAACTGCCCATCATTCCGGCCGAAACGCGGCGTTCGCTGCGCGCGCTGGCCGGCGATCCCTCGGTCAACGACCAGGTCCTGGCGGAGCAGGCGCTGTTCCGTCTGGTCGAGCTGCGCCAGCCCGGCCGGCCGGCGCCGCCGCTGCTCGGCGAGATGGATCTGGCCCACGCCGCCGCGGGCGCCGGGCTCGGCATCAGCTGCTTCCCCCACCTCGGGCCGAACTCGGCCACCATCCGGGGGGACGGCCGCCCCCGACAACAGCCTCCACTTCCTGCTGGTCGGAGGCCTCGTTTCGATCCAGCTCATCCTCGGCCCGAGGGCGTGAGGATTGTCACCGGCTTCGGTTGGCGCGGAAGAAGCGCCTGATCCGACAGAAATCCCGAGGGAGGAGCCCGTAATGCGCACGCGAAGGAACAATATCATGATCGGCGGTGGCGTAGCGGCTCTCGCTTCACTGGGCGCGGGTTATGCCGCCTATCGTCAGATGGGGTCTATGGCGGCCTACGATGCAAAGGTCGCGGCAGCCAGGGCTGAGCCGCCAGCGCCGGCGGGGTTGCGTGGCCTGGTCCAGCTGGCGTCGCTGGCGCCCAGCGGCCACAACACACAGCCCTGGCGATTTATCACCAGCGAGAGCCGTCTCGACATCCTGCCGGATTTCACGCGCCGCACGCCCATCGTTGACCCCGATGACCATCACCTCTTTGTCAGTCTGGGCTGTGCCGGCGAAAATCTCGCGATCGCGGCTGCGGAGCATGGGCGGCCTGGCGTGCTGCGCTTCGATCCGGCGGGCGAGGGCGGGATCGCATTCGAGTTCGAACGGGGCTCCAGTGCGCGCTCGGAGCTATACCCCGCCATCGCGCGGCGTCAGTCCACGCGCGCGGAGTATGACGGCACGCTGGTACCCGCGGCCGACCTGCGGCAGCTCGTGGCTGTGGCGGCGATCCCCGGCGTCGATCTGGTTCTGGTCACGGATCGGTCACGGATCAATCAACTCCGCGATCTCGTGCGGGTCGGCAACGACATGCAAATGGCCGACCCGGCTTTCCTGCGCGAGCTGAAAAGCTGGCTCCGGTTCAACCCGCGCGAGGCGAGCCTCCGGGGTGACGGCCTGTTCAGCGTCGCCAGCGGCAACCCGAGCCTGCCAAACTGGCTGGGCCCGGTATTCTTCGACCTGGCGTTCAATGCCGCGGCAGAGAACAAGCGTTACGCCCGCCACATCGACAGTTCCGCCGGGCTGGCCATCTTCAGCGCACACGAGGCTGGCCCCGAGGGCTGGGTGCAGGTGGGCCGCAGCTGCCAGCGCTTCGCCCTGAAGGCGACGGCACTGGGCCTGAAGACCGCCTTCGCCAATCAACCGGTGGAAGTGGCCGCGTTGCGGCCGGAATTGGCGTCCATGATCGGGTTGCCAGGGCGGCGCCCCGATCTTGTGATGCGGTTCGGGCGAGGGCCTGAGCTGCCGTTCTCGCCACGCCGGAGCCTGGAAGAGATTCTGGGTCGTTGAGCCTTGCAAAACGTGTGGAGGGGGGCGCTGCACGCGACTTGAAGCCCCCCTTCTTCGATACGCCCCTCGCCGCTCCTCCCGTGGCGAATTGACGGATGACATGGACATGAACACAACGACCGCGATCCTCTGCCCGGCATGCGACGCGATCAACCGCGTGCCCAAGGCGCGCCTCGGCGACGGGCCGCGGTGCGGCGCGTGCAAGTCTCCCTTGTTCACGGGCAAGTCGGTGACATTGTCGGAGGAGCGCTTTCGCCGGCATCTGCGCCTCAGCGGATTGCCGCTACTGGTGGATTTCTGGGCGTCCTGGTGCGGTCCCTGCCGCGCCATGGCGCCGGCCTTCGAGGCAGCGGCCGCGGCACTGGAACCGCGCATGCGGCTCATCAAGGTCTCGACCGAAGAGTCACCGGGCCTCGCGGGCGAATTGGCGATCAGCAGCATCCCGACCCTCGCCCTGTTCTCGGGCGGCCAGGAGGTTGCGCGTCAGGCCGGCGCCATGCCGGCTGGCCGCATCATCGCCTGGGCCGAATCCACCGCGCCGAATTGACGCAGCGCGCGCGTTTGGTGCGCGGCGCCGAATCAACCCTGCCCGACAACCAGGGAGCCGGATCATGACAATGCCGACAACCGAATTGCCGCGCCTCAACGAAGCCGCCCCCGATTTTCATTTCCCGCAGCTTCGGGATGCGTATCGCGGGGCTGGTTGGTCGCAGGATCCAGGGCCCGATCGGGGCGTCAGGCCGATTGCCCAGCAGCCGGCCAGGGCAGTCGCTCGACGCGAAGGCGCGCACCACGGGCTCGGCTCGCCATGCGATCGAGATGGGCCGCGCATAACGCTTTGGCCGTCAGCGCCCCCGGGCGAGCCGGGCGACGAGTTCGGTCGCCGAAAGGGCGGGCAACGTCATGCGACCCGGCCTCCCGAAGGGTGGCGCAACTCGGAGTCAAGCGTGAATTCGAAGCGTTCCCCATGGAAACGGACAGAGCCATGCAACAGTGGCGCGCCGGAAAGCGCGTAGTAGGTGTGTTCGGTCTCCAGCAGCGCGGTGCTGCGACTGACGCCGAGCAGCTTGCCGATGCGCGCATCGGCCGGCAGGCAGCGCACGGTGTTCACGATCCGCGCCGGCGCCTCGCCCATCGCTGCCCCGAGCAATGAGATGATCGCCATCTCCTCGAGCATCGCCTGGGTGACGTGGCGCGAGACATGTGGCGCGAACCAGCGTTGTTCGAAGGCGAAGACCTCGCCATCCAGGAAGCGCAGGCGCTCCACGTACTCGACGACCTGGCCGGCCGGCAGCAGCAATTTGGCGCGCGCGCGTTCGGGCACCACCTCCTGCCGGCGCAGCAGGACATGGAAGCGGATGCTGCGCCGTGAGGCGCGCATTTCGTCCTCGAACGCCATGCTGACGTCGTGGTTCAGGCGCTCCGGCGCTACGAAAGTGCCCTTGCCGCGGCCGCGCGTGACGAGGCCCGCCGCGACCAGGTGGCCCATGGCCTGGCGCACCGTCGGCCGGCTGACGCCGAAATGCGCCATGCACTGCGCCTCGGTCGGCATGGCGCAGCCCGCCAGCGCCACCTGCGCACCGCGGATCGGCGCGGCAAGGCGCTCCGCCAGTTGCAGGTGCAGCCGCACCGAGCTGCCGGGATCGACCGGCGCCAGCTCTCGCAGCACGAAGGCCGGACGCACTGGCGATGCCGCGCCGGAGACCTCGCATGCGACGTCGGGTATCGTCATGCTGTCTGCATACCTCTCAGGGGATTCGCCGGATGAAACTGCCCGAGCAGAACCGCTACGCGCCGAGCGCCATCGTCTCGCGGCCCGACTATGCCTGGCCGGGCGGGGCGAAGCTTGCCGTGCTGGTCTTCACCAACATTGAACACCATGCCTTCCGTTCGGGGTTGGGCAGCGACAGCGCCGTGCCCGGCTCGCCGCAGACGCAGCGCAACTACGCCTGGCGGGACTACGGCAATCGCGTTGGGATCTGGAATATCCTTGCCATGCTCGACGAGGTCGGCCTGCCGGCGGCGCACAACTGCAACTCCGCCGCGCTCGACATGATGCCGCAGATCGGCAAGGCGCTGGTTGCGCGCGGCGACGAATTCATCGGCCACGGCCGCACCAATGCCGAGCGACAGGACACCATGTGGGAGGATGACGAACGCGCCCTGATCCGCCAATCGCGCGAGGGCATCGCGCGCCATGCCGGAACGCCGCCGCGCGGCTGGCTGGGGCCGTGGCTGGCGCAGACCAGCGCGACGCCCGACCTGCTGAAGCAGGAGGGCTTTGACTACATGATGGATTGGCCGGCGGACGATCAGCCCTTCTGGATGACGACGCGGGCTGGCCCGATCCTGTCCATCCCCTATAGCGTCGAGCTGAATGACAGCCCCGCCATGGTGTTCCGCCAGCACACCGGCCGGCAATTCGCCGAGATGGTCACCGACCAGTTCGACGAGATGCTGGCGCAGTCCGTCCATCGCCCGCTGGTCTTCAGCCTGGTGCTGCATACCTTCGTCGTGGGCCAGCCGTTTCGGCTTCGCCCGCTGCGGGACGCGCTGCGGCACATCCTGTCGCACCGTGACAGGCTGTGGGTCACGCGGCCGGCGGACCTCCACGCGCATGTCGCCAGCCTGCCGCGCGGGGTCGTACCGGGATCCGAGCATCTTTAACCCACGCGGATGCCTGCGGCACGGATGACCTCGCCGAGCCGCGGTCCCTCCTCGCGCAGGAAGGCGACGAAGGCTTCGGGTGTGCTGCCGATCGGCGGGCTGGAAAGATCCTCCAGGCGGCGCAGCACCTCGGGCTGGGCGAGCGCGAAGGCAATGGCGGCGTGCACCCGCGCGATCGTCGTGGCCGGCGTGCCGGCGGGGGCGAACATCGCGCACCAATCGGACAGCGCGAAGCCGGGAAACCCGGCTTCCGCGATGGCGGGCAGTTCGGGAAAGCCGGGCAGGCGCTCGGGCGTGCACACCGCCAGCGGCCGCACACGGCCTGACTGCAGCACCGAATGGGCGGTTGAGGTGGTCATGAAGGCGGCGTCCAGCACGCCGCCCGCAAGGTCCCGCGCCGCATCGGCGCCGCCGCGATAGGGGATGTGCTCGAGCCGAAGACCGGCGCGCATCGCCAGCATCTCCGCCACCAGGTGCTGCGCGGTGGCGTTGCCCGGCGTGCCGTAGGAGACGCCGGCGCGCCGCGCATGGTCGAGGAAGCCCGTCAGGTCCTGGGCCGGAAAGGCGGTCTTCACCGCCAGCAATTGCGGCCACAGAACCACCTGTGAGATCGGCGAGAAGGCGGTGGCATAGTCGAAGGGCAGGCCGGTCAGCAGATACGGGTTGGTCGCGTGACTCAGCGTGGTGAACAGCAGCGTCGTACCGTCCGGCGCAGCCTGCGCCACGGCGGCGGCGGCGATGGTGCCGCTGGCACCGGCGCGGTTCTCCACCACGACCGAGACGCCGAGATGCTCGCTCAGGCGCGGGGCGATCAGGCGAGCGACGGTATCGGCCGCGCCACCCGGGGCGAAGCCGACCAGCAGGCGCACAGCGCGCCCCTGCGCAAGCGCCAGGCTGGGCAAGGCGAGCGTGGGCAAGGCGAGCGTGGGCAACGCGAGCGTGGCGCGGCGGGTCAGACGAGGGGTCATGGCCTGCCGCCTCAGCCCGCGGTGATGCGCTGCGTGGTGATGACGGTGCGCCACATCTCGAACTCGGCGCGCACGATGCGCTGCGCCTCCTCGGTCGAGGTGAAGCGTACCTCGGCACCGGCACGCTCGAAGGCCGTCGCGGTCTCGGCCCGGCGCAGCGCCGCCTGCAACTGACCTTGCAGTGCGGCGACGATGGCAGCGGGCGTCGCAGCCGGAACGAAGACGCCGAGCCAGAGGTCCACCACGAAATCGGCGAAGCCCTGTTCGAGCATGGTCGGCACGTCGCGCAGCGTGGAAGGGCGCGTGGCGCCGGTGGTGGCAAGCGCGCGCAGCCGGCCATCGGCGAGCAGGCCGCGGGCCCCGGCGATGCTGCTGAAGGTGAAGGGCACCATGCCAGTCAGCACGTCGGGCAGGGCGGCGGCGATGCCGCGGTAGGGGACGTGCTGCGCACCGATGCCGGTGCGAAGGTTGAGCAGTTCGCCCGAGAGATGCGGCGTCGTACCCACGCCGGCGGAGGCGAAGCTGAACTGGCCCGGGCGAGCCCGCGCGGCGGCGACCAGCTGCTGCATGGTCTGGAATGGCTGGTTCGACGCGCAGACCACGACCAGCGGCGAGGAGGAGACGATCGAGACGCAGATCAGGTCGCGGAAAAGATCATAGGGCACGTTCTGCTGCAGCGACGGGTTGATCACCACCGCAGGGTCCATGATCAGCGCCGTCATGCCGTCCGGCGCGGCGCGCGCCACATGCTCGGTACCGATCATGCCGCCGGCGCCGGGCCGGTTGTCCGCCACCGCGGCGACACCCGCCGTTTCCGTCAGCCCCTGGCCGACGACTCGGCCAAGCGTGTCCACCACGCCGCCCGGCGCATAGGGCAGCACAAGCCGCAGCGGGCGTTGCTGCGCGCTGGCCGGTGTCGCGGCCAGGGCGGCGAAACCCCCGAGGCCCTTGAGGAAGGTGGCACGTGTGAAATGATGTCGCATCCTAAGCCTCCGTCTGTTGTTTCAATTCAGTGAAACGATCCTCGCAGTCCGATTGAAATCCGGGCAAGAGGCGCGGCTCGGATCACTCCCGCCGGAACAGCCGGCCCAGCCAGCCGAGGAAGGCACGCCAGAGCAGACCGATGCCACCGATCGGCGCGGCTGGCGGCGCGGCTGGCGGCGCCGCGGCCTGCGGCATCGCATCGGGCGCGGCCACAAGCGGGACGTCGCGCGCAATCATCGCCCGGAGCGCGACGGCGAACTGGCCGATCAACTCCGCCGCCACGGCCTGGATCATGCCGGCGCCGCGACCATACTGCGCGACCGAGCCCGACAGGTTCAAATCCGTGGCGATATCGACGCGCGTTCCCGCCCCGCTGGGCAACATCGTGAAGGTGATGACCGCATTTGCGCCGCCACGGCCCTTCTGGTCGGTGCCTTGCGCCTTCACCTGCGCGCGGCGCGCCTGGGCATCCACCTCGTCGAACCGTGCAGTACCGGCGAAGCTGAGTGCCACGGGGCCGAGCCGCACGGCCACGCGGCCCTTGAAGCTGCGCTCGTCCAGAACCTCGGTCAGCTCGGCGCCGGGCATGCAGGGGGCGATGCGGCGCACGTCCAGCAACAGGTTCCACGCTGCGTCCGGCGGCAGCGGTACCTCGAAGGCATTGTCAAACTTCATACGTCCAGGCCTAGCACGGCAGCCACCAGGTGGTGCGGTGCGATCGGCACGCGCGTGATGCGCGCGCCAAAGGGTGACAGCGCATCCTCGACCGCCGAGGCGATCGCCGCCGCCACCGGGATCACGCCCGATTCGCCAACACCCTTGATCCCAAGCGGATTGAGCGGCGTGGGCGTCTCCAGATGCCCGATCTCGATCTGCGCCGGCATCTCCGTCGCGGTGACCAGCAGGTATTCCGCGAGCGTGGTGGTCACGGGCTGCGCCTGGTCGTCGAAGCCCATCCATTCGAACAGCGCGTTGCCGATGCCATGCGTGATGCCGCCCAGCACCTGCCCGTCCACGATGCGGGGATGCAGCGCGCGGCCGCAATCATGCACGAAAGTGATCTTCAGCAAGGCCACATGGCCGGTGGCGGGGTCCACCTCCACCTCAGCCACGCAGCTGCCGTTGGCGTAGCTCATGGCGTCGATCACCACCTCCTCCGCGGCGGCGATACCGGCACGGCCGCCAGGCAGCGCGAAGCCGGGCAGTCCGGCCGCGGCGCGGGCCACCTCGGCCAGCGTCGTCCCCAGCCCGGTGCCCTTCACCCGCACTTCGCGCCCCTCGATCTCAAGGTCGGCCTCGGCCGCTTCGAGCAGCGTGGCGGCAATCTGCAGCACGCGCTCACGCACGCGCAGCGCTGCGACATGCCCCGACGTGCCGGCCATCACCGCCTGGCGGCTATTGAAGCCGCCGAGCCCGAGCGGCGAGGTGGCCGTGTCGCCCACCGAGACCTCGACATTGGTCATGTCGCCACCGAGTTGCTCCGCCACGATCTGCGCCATCATGGTGCGCGTTCCCTGGCCCATCGCCACCGCGCCGGTGGCAACGAAGATGCGCCCCGAGGGCTCGACCCGGATGGACACATGCTCGAAAGGCCCGCGCCCGGTGCCCTCCACATAGTTGGCGAGACCGATACCGAGGTGCCGGCCCTCCGCGCGGGCGGCCTGCTGGCGGGCCGCGAAGCCCTCCCAGTCCGCGCGGCGCAGGGCTTCGGCCATGCAGCGCGGATAGTCGCCGGAATCCAGCACGACCGGCACGCCGCCGCGCGTCTTCAGCGGCGTCGCGTAGGGCATGCGATCGGCGGGAACCAGGTTGCGGCGGCGTATCTCGGCGCGATCCAGGCCGAGCCGCGCAGCCGCACGATCAAGCAGGCGCTCCATCGCGAAGACACCCTGCGGCTGTCCGGCGCCGCGCACCGGCGTGACCGGCACCTTGTTCGTCACCGCGGAGCGCGAGCGGATGCGGTAGGCCGGCACGACATAGGCCAGCGGCATGGCCGAGACCGCGCCATACGCCACGTTCAGCCCCCGTGCCGTCCAGGCGCCGTGGTCGTGCACCATCTCGCCGCGAACGGCAAGGATGCGGCCTTCGCCGTCCAGCGCCATTTCCACGTCCCAGACCTGATCGCGTTCCTGCGTGGTTGCGATGAAGTGCTCGCGCCGGTCCTCGATCCACTTCACCGGCACACTTAGGAGGCGGGCGGCGAGCGCCACCACCACCTCCTCGGGGTAGAAGACGAGCTTGGGGCCGAACCCGCCGCCGACATCGGGGGTCGCGACGCGGATGCGGTCCTCCGGCAGCCCGAGCAGATCGCACAGCATGCGGCGCGCGGTGTGCGGTGTCTGCGTGCTGCTCCACACCGTCAGCCGGTCCTCGACCGCATCGGGAATGGCCAGCACGCCGCGGCACTCGATGGAATGCCCACCGCCGCGGTGCTGCGCGAGGCGTTCGCGCACCACGACCGGGGCGGCGGCGAAGGCGGCATCGGGATCGCCGTAGCCGAGCGTGAACTCGCCCACCAGATTATGCGGGCCGCCGGCATGCGCCACCGGCGCACCGGGCTCCAGCGCTGCGACGCAGTCGGCGACGACGGGAAGCGGGTCGTACTCCACCTCCACCAGCGCCA
>JBBSCP010000110.1:0-13372 GCA_038250135.1 Acetobacterales bacterium
AGGAGATCAGCCGGGTGCGCGTCGCCGTCGATGAGGCGAGCGGCGGCTTCCGGTACGACCTCGGCTGACTGGAGCACGCTGCAGCCGTTTGGACGCAGCGCGTGCTCCGGGATCAGTTACCGCTAGCCCGCCGCCGAGGACGACGCTCGCGGGTATCGCTTCACAGGCAGCAAGAAGGAATCGGACCATGGCGATCTTCATCAAATACGGCGCGCTCGACGGCGAGGTCACCGCCAAGGGCTATGAGAAGTGGATGGAGGTGAGCAGCCTCCAATGGGGGGTCGGTCGCGGCGTCTCCGTCGGCTCCGGCGGCGGCTCGAAGCGCGAGGCGACGGCGCCCTCGGTCTCCGAGATCGTTGTGACGAAGACGATGGACGGCATCTCGCCCCTGATTCTCAAGGAAGCCATCGGCGGCAAGTCTACCGATGTCAAGATTCACATGACCCAGACCGACCAGAGCGGGAAGCACATCGCCTACCAAAAGTATCTCCTCGGCAGTACGCTGATCAGCGGCTACAGCATCAGCAGCGGCGGCGATCGGCCGAACGAGTCGATGTCGATGAATTTCGCGAAGTTCGACAGCGAGTACATCAAGATCGACGACAAATTCGCCACTGCCACGACCGGCCATGTGATCTATGACATCACTAAGGCCGAATCCTCGTAGCCTGGATCGCCGCGCCGGGGCTCATCCCTCGGCGCGCACCACCACCGCGGTGACGTTGTCCCGCGCCCCGCGGGCCAGGGCACGATCAAGCAGCGCCGCCGGATCCTCACCGGCGGCGAGGCAAGCGGCGATGTCCCGCTCGCTCAGCGCCTTGAACAGCCCGTCCGAACAGAGCAGGAAGCGGTCCCCGGCCTGGATCCGGGACGACAGCTTCTCCAGTTCAAGCGCGCCCTCCGCGCCGATCGCGCGGGTGATGATGTTGGCCTGTGGGTGCACTTGGGCCGCTGCTTCGTCCAGCTCGCCACGCTCGACCATTTCCTGCACCAGGCTGTGATCGCGCGTGATTTGCGTGAGGTTCCCCGCACGCAGCAGATAGGCGCGGCTGTCGCCCGCCCAAAGGCAGGCGTAGTGGCCCCCACGTGCCAGCAGCACGACGACAGTGCTGGCGATGATGCCGTGGCCGCGCGACGCCCCCTCAACCTGCAAGGCGCCGTGCACGCCGGCCAGGCGCAGACGCACCTGCGCCAGCATCTCGGCCGCCGAAAAGCCTGCTGGGATATCGAGCAGGGCCTGCGCGATGGCGGTGCTTGCGACATCGCCCGCGCCATGCCCGCCCGCGCCATCGGCCACCGCCCAGAGCCCGATTTCGGGGCGATCGACGAAGGCATCCTCGTTGCGGCTGCGCACGGCGCCGGGGTGAGTGGCGGCTTGTGACTGCAAGGTCTGGCTCATGCGCCGCCCTCCACCAGCACGCGGAATTGCGCGGGCGGCGGCAGGCCAGCCAGATCCCATCGCAACACCGCACCATCCTCGATCCGCCACCAGCCGAGCGCTTCGGGCGCCTCGCCGGGCGAGGCGGGCGGGAGGGCGGCGAGCAGCGCATCGGCACACCGGGCGCCGGACTGCGAGTCCCGGCCGGCTGCTTCGAGTGCGGCGAAAAACGCCTCGTCCGGCGGCAGTTCGGGCAGGGTCGCGAGCGTCAGCGGAAACAGCCGGCCGACGAAATCCTCGCTCGGCAACATCACGCCCACGACCTCGTCCGGGCCGCAGGCGCCGGCGGGGAGGCGAAAGCGCCAGGCAGGGGCGGCAGGCCAGGCTTCGGAAAAACCCTCGCCGAGCGCGGCGCGCGCCTCGACCATGCCCTGTTGCAGCCAGGCATACCAGGGCTCCACGAAGCTGTCCGGCAGGGCGCGGCGGATGAAATCGCCATGCGCCGGCAGCTTGCCGAACAATCCGGTGATGCTCACGGCGCGAGGGCAGGGCAGCGGAATTCCGCCAATTCGCGCAGCGCGAAGGGATGCACGATGGAGGAGGCGCGCAGCTCGAAATCCGCGCGGCGGTCGCCCTGCTGCATCGTCACCAGCAGCCGGTCCGCGGTGCGCGTCGGGCGCAACTGCCCGCGTGCGACGAACTTCATCGAGGCCCAGGGACCATCGGCGACAATCGGCGTGCCACTGCTTGCCGCCGGCGCGAAGGTGAGCGTCAACCCGCCGCGCGAGGGCCATTGCATCGGGATCGGCCGCGCATTGGCCTGCGCCGGGGTGAGGGCCACGCGGTTGCCTTCCACCTCCAGCGTCGCGCCGATCGAACCAGGGTCGAGGCCCAGCGGGATCAACTCGAAGCGCAGCCCCATCGCGGCGCCGACGAGGCCGGCGGGAAAGAAGCCGTCGCGGATCGCCGCCGCGCGCTGGAATTGCAGCAGGTCGACCGGCGAGATCGGTGGCGCCAGCCCATCCGCCGCCACCAGACGCCACGGGCGCTGCGAGGTATCGACGTAGTTGCGCAGATGCTGTGCGAAGAACTGGTCGAAGACGCCGCCCGGGCCGAACAGCCGGATGAAATCATCGTAGGGCATGTCTGGCGCATTGACGTCTCGCCGGAAGGGAAAGCGGGTTTCAAGGCCACGGCAGAAGGGCGCGATGGCCTGTCCGCCCGCTGCCGAGATGGCCGCGCGTGCGCCGCCTGAGCGCGCCGTCGCTGTGGATTGTGCCATGGCCTGCAACCAGCGCGACAGCGGCTCCGGCGCGCGTTGCGCCTCGGCGGCAAGGCGCTGGCCGGGATCGAGGCCCGCGACCGGCGCCGCCACGGTGCCTGGTGGCGCGGAGGCGAGGCGCGCGACCTGCACATAAAGGTCGTTGACAATCTGCAACACGCCATCCAATGGCTGGCCGGCGGCCTCGCGCAGCGGCTTGAAGCGCTCCTCGACGATGCGCGCCACGGCCTCGGCCGAGGTCGGTTGCGTGCTGGCGCCGACGGCGGCGGCGAGGCGGTTCGCCGCACCTGCCGCCGCCTGCGTCGCCGCCTGGGCCGCACCCGCAGCGCTCGCCGGCGGATCGGGCGGCGTGCCGGGAGAGAGCTGCCGCGCCGCGCCGCGCAACACGTCGCGCATCGGCGAGTTCGGCGCGCCGAGCAGGTTCAGCGCCTCCGCCGCCTGGTTGAGGTTGCGGAAGGGCGGCAGCACGAGGTCGGTCAGCATCGCCTGCCAGGCGCGCGCGTAATCCTCGGCGTAGAGGCGCAGCACCGAGGCTTCGAGCTGCCGCGGATCGCCACCCAGTGCAGCGGCCGCTTCCGGCCCGAGCACCCAGCTTTCAGATGCCGCTTCGAGAATCGCGGCCGGCAGGCGCGGCAGCAAGGTGCGGTGCAGGCCCTCGACAGTGTAGAGGCCCGGCACCGCGACCTCGGCGAGCGGACGGCCAGAGGCGGTGGTGAACCAGCGCTGCCCGGCCGCGCCCATCGCCTCGCCGGGGCGCCAGGGCGATGTCGTCTGGGCGGCAGAACGAAGCCGCGCATAGATGCGCTCGGCCATCGGCAGGCGCGAGAAGATGCGCCGCGCCTGATCCACCAGCGCGCCATCCAGCGGATAGCGCAAATAGTCCTGCGCCAGCAGGGCCTCCAGATGCACAGCCAGCGCATCACGCGTCGGCGTGCCGACGGCGCCGGGGAAGGATTGCTGCCAATCCAGCGCCATCCATTCCTTGACCAACGCGCGATCCAGCGGCCCGGCGCGGCCGAGCATCAGATAGACGCGCGTGGCTTCGTAGAGGAACTCGGGGCGCTGCATGCCGGCGCGCAGCTGGTTCTCCAGCCGCGCGAGAAGCCGCGGCAGCAGCACGCGGTCCAACGCGCGCTTGTAGGAAAGCTGCGTTGCCTCAACGAGCTTCTCCTCCTGGCTGAGCCCCGCCGCGCCGTCGCCGCGTACCGCTTCGGGCAGCGCGCGTACCGAGTCGAGATAGGGCAGCACGCGCAGCAACTCGTCATTCGCGGCGATACGCTCCAGCGGCAGGCCCTGCGCGGCGGCCTCGGCGCGGGCGAGTGCTTCGGCGAGGCGGGCGTTGCGCGCCATCTCGCCATTCATTGCAGTCCAGCCCCAGGCGCCGCCGCCGAGCACGGCCAGCAAGGCCACCACCCAGATGCCGGCCGCGACCATGCGGCCGCGATTCGTCTGGCCGCGATCACGCGAGGCGAGGCGCGCTTCGTTGAACACCACCTCACGCAGCAGCTTGCCGAGGAAGTAGCTGCGGCCCTTCTGCCCCATGATCGCGGCCGGGCGGCGCGGGTCGAGGCCGAAGGCGCGGGACAGCGCGCCGGTGAGCCGATCGATCGGCGTGCCCTCCTGCGTGCCGGAGGTGAAATAGATGCCGCGAAGGAAGGGCGCGGGGTCGATCTTCGACCCCCCGAACGCCGCTTGCACGAAGGCCGCGAGGGGCGCTTCGAGCGAGGCGAATTGCGCCGGAAATCCCGCGATGCGCGCGCGTTGCTCCGGCCCGCGTTCCTGTTGCAGCCGTTCCAGCAGGCGGTCTTGAAGCCGCGTAGTGAGGGCCGCGAATTCAGCGGCGAAGCCGCCCGCCTGACCTTCGGCACCCTGTCCGACAGGGAAGGTCACGCCCCAGACTTGCGCGCGCGTATTCTTGTCAAGATCGTCGAAAAACTCGGAAAAACCGACGACAAGGTCCGCCTTGCTGACCAGGAAATACACCGGCAGGCGCTGGCCGAGTTTCTGTTCGAGTTCGCGGATGCGCCGCCGCACGGCCTGGGCGTGCTGGTCGCGCGTCGCGGCGTCGAGCTTGCTGATCATGTCGGCGCCGAAGGCGACCACCACGCCGTTGAGCGGCATCTTTGGCCGCTGCGTGCGCAGCAGATCGAGGAAGCGCTCCCACCCCGCGCGGTCGGCGCTGGCGTCACTGTCCTGCGTCGTGTAGCGGCCCGCGGTGTCGATCAGCACGGCCTGCTCGGCGATCCACCAATCGCAATTGCGCGTGCCGCCGACACCAGCCACGCGCCCGGCGGCGAGTGGGAAGTCCAGGCCGGAATTCTGGATCGCCGTCGTCTTGCCCGAGCCGGGCGGGCCGATGATCACATACCAGGGCCGCTCATACAGAAAGCCGCCCTTGCCGCCGCCCGCTGCCTTCAGCGCGGTGAGCGCCTCGGTCAGCCTGGCGGACATCGCTTCCTCCTCGGCGCTGCGCGCCGCGGCGGCCGCACCCGCCTCGGCGACACCCGCGACCAGCGCGGCGTCACGCCCGGCGCGCTTCTTCGTCACCAGTACGAGCACGCTAAGCCAGACCAGCACTGGCAACGCGGCCAGCAGCGCCAGCATCCACACAGCCTCGATGCCGAGCAGCGCTGGCGCGAATAGCCAGATGACAGGCACCAGCACCAATGCGGCGACCAGCGCGGCGAGGGCGGGGATGGCAACCATGGCGGAGATCAGGGCCTTCATCTCAGCGCCCCCCCTTCGCGGAACAGCACGACCTCGATGCGGCGATTCTCCTCGCGCCCCTCGGCGGTGGCGTTGGTGGTCAGCGCCTCGGCATCCGCACGGCCGACGGCGGCAAAGCGCGTCGGCGCGCCGGTCGAGGCCGCGATCACCTCCTTCGCCGCCTCGGCGCGCGCGGCGGAGAGGTGGTGGTTGGAGGGGAAGCGCACGGTGCGGATCGGCTGGTTGTCCGAATGGCCGGTGACGACGACTCGTCCCGGCTCCGTGCGCAGCGCCTCGCCGATCCGGCGCAGCAGCGGCAGGAAGGACGCTTCGAGCGTGGCGCTGCCCGAGCCGAACATGCCGCGCCCCTTGATGCGGATCAGCAGCCGCTGCGCATCGCCCTCGACCACGACAAGGTTCTGGGCGATTTCCGGCGCGAGGAAGCTGCGCACGGTGGCGATCAGATCGGGCGGGGCCTCTGGTGGCGGCGGTGGCGGCGGCGCGGGCGGCACGGGCGGCGCGGTGCGGTCGATGGCGGGCGGCGCGGGGGGCGGCAGTTGCGCGAGGCGATCCTGCGCTCCATCGCCCGCCGCGTTCACGCCATCCGACAGCCACACCCAGCCGAAGGCAAGCAGCGCGACGGCGAAGACGCCCGCCACCCAGGCCGGCACGCTGCGCCCGGGGCCGCGATGCGGCGCGTCTACACCACGCCAGCGCGGCGAGAGCTCGCGCTCCCAATTCCCGCGCAGCTGGATCAGAAGTTGGTAGACGCCCTCTCGAATCCGATCGAGCTCCGCATGGCCGCGCGGTGCCAGACGATAGCGCCCCTGCAGGCCAAGCGCGAGGCAGAGGTAGCAGATCTCCAACGCCTCCCGGTACCGGCCAGGCTCCTTCTGCATGCCGGCGAGAAGATCGAAGAAGCGATCTCCGCTGCGGACTTCCTGGTGGAAGGTCGAGACCAGCGAGCGCGTGGCCCAGGAAGAACTTTGGCCCCAAGGCGTGGCCAGCGCCACATCGTCGAGTGCGGCGCACAACGCGTAATGCGCGGCGCGAAGTTGATCGACCGGCACTTCGGCGGCGCGGCTCTCGGCCTCGAAATCGCGCAAGCTCCGCACGGCGCGTTCGTGCAGTTCCTCGGGGTTCGCGACCTGCGTCGCCTGCGGCCCGGCGCCGATGCGCGCCAGCAGATCGAGCAGCGGCGCGGCCGCGGCGGCCATGGGCGAGAAGCCGATCTTCGGGAGTTCATCGGCCTCGCCGGGCATGCGTGGCGTGGGCTGCATCGAAGGTGCGGCGGCGGCGGACATGCGCGGCGGCGGCGGCGGCGGGGTGCCGCCCGGGCCGCGTACCACGGTGCGGTCATTGTCGTCCGGTTCGGCGAAGGGATTGTCGCTCATTTTTCGTGCACGAAGGCTTCGCCCTCGTGCCCCTCAGACGCCGGGCGCCGCGCATCCGCGCGGCCTGGCTTCGCCGCGAGAGCGGCGGCGCCCATTCGGGCGCACGGCCCTTCGGGCCGCAAGGTGGAACTTCGTGCGCATCTCATCATGTGCGGATCGCCCACAGCTCCATGGCCAGGTTCGGAAATTCGCCGGAAACATGGATCGCGAAGCCGCCCGAGGCCTGCATCTGCGCCCAATGCGGCGAGCCGCGATCGAGCTCGAAATAGGTGGCGCCGGCATGGAAGGGAATCTGCCGTGGCGCCACGGGCAGCGGCCGCACCGCGATGCCGGGGAGCGCGACGTTCACGAGTTCCCTGATGTGCTCGACCGCGCCGATCTTCACCTGGTTGGGGAACAGCCGCCGTATCTGCTCGCCCGGTACATCGGCCGAGACGGTCAGCACGAATTGGCTGGCGCGCAGCAGGTTGCGGTCAGTGATCGCGCCGACGCGCACGCCGAACTTGCGATCCTGTAACGGGATGGCAACGGCATTGGTCTCGAGCACCGTGGAGAGCGAACGGCGCAGGTCGGCCACCACGGGCGCGAAGCTGCGTTGCAGGTCGTCGTGGCGATAGGCGGGATAGGCCGTGGCGCGCTTGTCGGGCGCGGTGAAGGTGGCCAACTCGCCGGCCAATTGCACGAGGCCGGCGAACAGCGCCTCGGGGTGCAGGTTTCCCGCATCCGCCCAATGCGCCATCAGCGGCTGCCAGCGGTTGATCGTCATCAGCAGCAGAAAATCCGCCACATCCGCCACGCCGCGCGCGCCCGGCTGGCCAAGCCGGGCGGCCAGCGCCTCGCCGCGTTGGCCGAGCAGGCCAACGAGTTCCGCAACCAGGTTGTTCAGCACCGTCGCCGGCGGCAGGCGCAGGCAGGGCGGGATGAAGCGCTCATCGAGCATGACGCGGCGGTCCGCCTGCACTTCGACGATGCGCGCGAGGCCAAGGCAGGCATAGCCGGCGCGTTCCTCGGTCTCGAGCATGTAGCGCATGCGCAGCTTGCCGATGGAAAGCTCGGCGGCGAGCGTGCTGTCGCTATGGGTGTCGAAGGCCTCGAAGCTGCGCAGCGTATGGCGCGCGCGCATCGCCTCCGCGCCGGACCCCGCCGCCGCCACTTCGGGACTGCCGGCCTGGCGCAAGGGAAGGGCGAGATAGACCACGGCGTTGCGCGTGCCCTCCGCGAGGTCGAGCGGCAGCGGCGCTTCGGCGGTGCCGGGCAGCGCGAAGGGCGTGCCATCCTCCATCACGCCCGCCGCGCCGGACAGCGCGAAGCGCCCGGCGCCCAGCAGGTCGCGATCGATCGAAAGCTCCGTGACCCCCCAGGGATGCGCGCGCAGCGGCGCGGCCCGCGCCTGGAGCAGGTGCTCCATGTGCCGGTCCTGCTGCTGGAAGTGCTGCGCGCGGAGGAACATACCCTCCTGCCAGACCACCTTGTCGTGCCAGACCATGCGCTGCGCGTGTCCCTGCTGACCTGTTTATTCGTGACGCTTGCCGGTCGCCTGTTCATAGGCGCGGGCGAAGGCTTTGCCGAAGGCGCTGTCGAAATCATCCTCGAACTGCTCGACGAGCAGCGCGTGGCGTTTGCGATAGGCCTCCCACAGCCGCCGCTCGCGCGCGCCGGGCAGCAGCCCGCCGCCGTGATCCTCGGCCTCCAGCGCAGCGGGCGCCAGCTTTTCCAGCAGCGCGCGCGCGGCGGCCTGGGTGGCGGCCAGCGCCGCGATCTGGTGCGCGGTGAGGTCGTCCACCGTCTCCTGCACGGCCATCAGCGCAGGCGTGCGCGGGTCGAGCAGCGCGGCGGTGGCGGCTTCGTCGGTGGCGGCGAATTTCAGCGGGTTGTTGTTGGCGGCGCGGAGCATCGTTTGCTCGATGCGGAATTCGCGCTTCACGTCGGCGCGCGCGATCAGCAGCGCGCGCAGACCCGCCACGGCAGCGCGCAGCACGGCACCGGCGGCGCGAAGCGCGGCGTCGGGATCGGGGTGCGGCGTGGGCGGCAGCCCGGCGCCGGCCTGGAGCGTGGCGAGCGCGGAGAGGTTTTCGCCGGACACCACGCGCGGCGGCGGCGGTTCTACGGCAATGGGCAATGGCGCGGGGCGCGGCGGCGGATCGTCGGCCTCGGCGAAAGGGTCGGGGCCGATCGGCGGCGGCGGCGCGATGGGCTTGGGCGCCGGCGGCTGCGGCGTCAGGTCGAGGTCCCAGTCATCCGGGATCACCGACTTGCCCGCGGGCAGGCTTGGCGGCACCAGGAAGGCCTCGGCGGTCGAGGGCGCGTGGTCCGGCATCGGCGCGGGACTGTCCGCGAAGGGGTCGAAATCATCCGGCAGCAGCCCGCCGCCGGTGGCGCGCGGCGGTCCGCCGAAGGGCAGGGGATCTGGCGCGACGGGTGCGAAGGGGTCGGCGCGCGAGGAACCCCAACCCTGTCCCGTGGCTGGCCCCGGCGCCGCGGCTGCCTCGGCGATCCGCACCTCGATCTCATAGGACCCGAGGCGCAGCCGGTCGCCATCCATCAGCGCCTTGACCTGGTCGCGCCCCACCGGGCTCGTCGCGTGGTTGACGAAGGTGCCGTTGGTCGAGAGGTCGCGCAGCTGCCAGCCGCCGCCGAAATATTCGACGGAACAATGCCGCTTCGACAGCACTCGGTCCGGGTCCGCGAGTTGCCAATCGCATTCGGCTCCGCGGCCGAGCAAAAGCTCTCCCCCGCGCGCCTGCCGCGTCTCCGGCACCGCGCTGTCCGGGCAGCGCAGCACGTTGAGGGTGATGGAGGCCATTACCTCACAACCTTTCAGCCGCCGATGATCACGGTGGGAAAGCCCATCACCACCGCGCCGCCATGCGCACACAGGTCGCCGATCCGCGCGGCCGGCATCTTCGCGATGATCACGGTCATGCTGCCCATGGCGATCATGTCTGGCGGGCCGACGCACAGGCACATGTCCGAAGTTCGCGCCTGCGGCATCTTGCCCACGATCACGGTCGGCGCGCCGGTCAGGATCGGGCCGCCGACATGGGGGATCGGCACCAGCGCGGGCGTGACCATGGGACACAGGTGCATGTCGGTGATGCGCGCGGCGGGGGGCATGTCAGTCGGCCTCTGGTTGGATGCGACCGGCGCCACCGGCTGCGATCTCGCGCGCCGCGGAAAGGAAACGCTCGAAGCGCGCGGCGGCGCGTTCGGGGCGGTTGCGCACGGCGGCCAGCACGATACCGCCGGCGATGGCGACGCCCGTGAGGTGCTCACCTGGCGGCACCACCGGCTGGCCCTCGGGCGCCATGCTGCCGCCCGACCAGAAGGCGCCGACGGCGGCCCAGGCCTCGGGCGTGCGGAAGGCGGTTTTCTGGGCGGCCTCCATGCAGGCGCGGCGCAGCGCCTCCTCGCCAGGCTTGCGCACCCAATGTTCCGCAGCGGCCAGGGCGGCGAGGTCGAGCGGCGTCACGGCCGCATCGGGCACGGCGCGGGCGCACATGCAGGCCCACCACACAGCCTCGCGCTTGGGCAGCGCATGGGCGGCAAGGCGCGCGGCCTCCGTCCGGAAGCCCGCTTCGGCCAGGGCGAGGATGCCCTCGGCCGCCGTCGCGGCTGTCCCCAGCGCGGCGAGCGCCGGCGGTTCCAGCTCCAGCCGGGGCATCAGGGGTGCGAGCGCGGTGGCCAGCTTGGGAAGGGTCTGGCTCATCTCAATTGATCAGCACGATGCCGCCCTCCAGCTGCATCAGCGCATCCGCCTTCTCCTGCAGCAGCAGCGTTTTAGTCTTGTGCAGGAGCTGCGCCTCCTGCGTGATCATCATGCCCTTCGTGGTCACGCCTGTCTGGTCAACCACCAGTGAGCTCTGCCCGACCTTGAGCGTGATGGACTGCATGGCCTCCAGCGTGATCGAGCCAAGGTCGCATTTCAGCTCGTAATTGCCGAGCTTGATCTTGTGGCTTTCATTGCCCATCGAGACGGTGAGCGACACGTTGCCCATCTCCACCGTCGTGTCCTGGTTGCCCATCCTGATGGTGATGGTGCGGTTGCCCTGCTTCAGGGTCAGGATGTCGTCTGACTGGTCGATGGTGACGCTGCGCTGGTTCTTGATGGTCTCGGTCTGGTCGTGGCCGATGTCGCGCGTCTCGTCGTTCTCGACCTCGACGTTCAGGTCCTTCTGCGCATGCAGCAGAACTTCCTCCGCGCCCTTCTTGTCGTCGATACGCAGTACGTTGGCGTCCGCCGCCGCGGTCGATTTGTAGCTGCGGGTCGAGATGCCGGATCGCTGCTTGTTGGCGCCCGGATCGAAGGGCGGCGGCGCGCCATCGCCGTAGACGGAACCCACCACGATCGGGCGGTCCGGATCGCCTTCCAGGAAGGCCACCAGCACCTCATCGCCCACGCGCGGCAGGAACCAGGTGCCGCCCCAGCTGCCCGCCGCCGATTGCGCGACGCGCAGCCAGCACGAGGAGGTATCGTCATCCGCGCCGGCACGGTCCCAGCGGAACTTCACCTTCACGCGGCCCCATTTGTCGCAATGGATCTGCTCGCCCTGCGGCCCGGTGACGCGTGCCGATTGCAGCCCGGGCATCACCGGGCGCGGGTGCCGTGGGGTGGGCATCCACACGCGGTTGGCCAGCGCCAGATCCACCGCCGCGCCGTAGCTCTCCGCAGCCCCGGTGCCGGAGCCGAGGCCGCTCATGTCGGTGGCCTCATGCCGCACGGCGGTGACGAGGTATTGCCGCTTCTGCTCGCTGCGGTCCTCGTTCCGCACAGCGATTGAAAGCCGCGTGCCGGGCAGGTGGCGCGGGTCGCGCGTGGTGGCGCTGAAGGTCTCGGCGGCGGCTTCCTCGGCGCCCATCTCGATCTCGGCGGTTTCGTTGCCCGGGCGCGTGCTCATGCCGCCAGGCCAGTGGAAGACCTCGGTGGCGGTCCAATTGCTGCCCTCATCGTCGAAGCGGCGCGTGGCGCTGCGCTGGCGCAGCTTGTCCTTGGGGCGCAGCCGCTCCTCGTCCATGTCCTCGAGCGTGGTGGCGGCGGTGCGGGCGCGGTCGTGGCGGCTCCAGCTGCCGAAGCCATACAGGCTTTGCGCGCCGTGCACGGCGAAGGTCTCGCCAACCTCGGATTGCGCGAAGGCCGCGGCGCCGCGGGCGATGCCCAGATGCTCGCCGGCGCTGTCATGGGTGAAGAAGCAGGTCAGCCCATGCTCCTCCAGCAGGCGCGAGACGAAAGCGAGGTCGGTTTCGTTGAACTGGGTACAGTAGGGGATCGGCTTCACCGGATCGACCATGCTCCAGGCCGGCTCCTCGAGGCCGTGGTCGCTCAGCACCTCGGTGACGATCTGCTTGACGGTCTTGTCATGGAAGATGCGGCAATTGCGCCGCAGGCCGAGGACCCAGAATTTCGGCACCACGCGCAGCCGGTAGCCCATGCGGCCATCGGCGCCGGGGCTGGTGCGCTGGAAGCCCACAACGACGCCCGCGAACAGCCGCTGGCGCGGCGCTTCCTCATCGCGCAGCGTGATGGTGAAGGAGACCTGCCGCGTCAGCATATCCTTCGGCATCAGGTGAGGGTCGCGGCCGAGCACCTCGGCATCGATGACATAGGGCTGGCCGAGCTGCTCCGACACCGCGAGGCGCACGGGCACAAAGGCGCCCTCGCCGAGCGGCGTCCTGACCCCGAGCAGTCGCTTGGGCTCCATGCCGGCCTGGTCCTCCAGCGCGCCACGGAGGGGTTTCGCGTCCCCGGGCTTCGGCGTGACGATAGACAGGCTTCGTCCCGGGTGGAAGGAAGCGGCGCCGAACTTCGCACCGCCCGTGTTGCGCCTTGTTGCGCGGAATGCACGGAAGCGTGAGAATTACGTGCCGTTGCGGTATCCCGGAGGGAATTTCCCTTTGGCGGGAAGCCGGCTACGCTACTTGCGTTACAGGCGACGCAGACGTGTCACATCACAACCGAGAACTGGCGTAGGCAAGTCGATGACCCAGACCAGCCGCTTCCGCCCGCGCCACAGCCCCTTGGGTCGGGCCGTGGCCAGCCTGACCGCGGCCGCGATGCTCGCCGCCTGCGTGAACACCCAGGCCGGGCGCATCGGCGCCGATGATGGGTCCGATGCCTGCCGCACCCAGGTCGTGGCGCTTGACAGCACGGGCGATTTCTATGGTGAGAGCATCATCCGCGGCGCGGCCATCGGCGCGGCGAGCGGGGCGCTGCTCGGCGGGCTCATCGCCGCCGCCAGCGGTCGCGGCCGCGATGTAATGGCCGGCGCCGCGATCGGCGCGCTTGCTGGCGGTGCCATTGGCGGGGCCACGGGCTACTACGGCGCGCGGCAGCAGCAGGCGAGCGACCAGGCCTCGCTCAACCTGGCGATCGCGGGCGACCTGGCGACCGAGAACGCCTCCCTCGACCGCACACAGATCGCCTTCAACCAGCTCATGGATTGCCGCTTCGCCACGGCGCAGCGCACGCGCGAGAATCTCAAGGCCGGCCGCATCACCCGTCCGCAGGCCGAGGCGCAGATGACTGATGTGCGCGCCCGCACGCAGCGCGACATCCAGGTGGCGCAGACGATCAACACCAGCATCGGCCGCCGCGGCGCCGAATTCGACACGGCGATC
>JBBSCP010000111.1:0-13338 GCA_038250135.1 Acetobacterales bacterium
GACGGAAGATACCGTCTGGCACACACCACTAGCCATTGATTTGGTGGGCCGATTCACCAAACGCTTGGGGAGCAAGCGTTGGGATCGGACCACTAGGTCAGCGCTGAGATAGCGCTTCCCGCAGGAACACTGCCGTGGTGCCATAGTGTTCCTGCAACAGCGCCATGGCGCGCCGGATATTGCGTGCCAGGACGGCCTCGGCGATCGCCTCATGCTCGGCGCCGACATCGCGGCCGGGATAGGCCACGCGGTTGGCGACCGCCCGGTAGCGCTCCGCACGCTCGCGCAGTTGCTCCGCCATGCCGCGCAGCGTGGGTGAGGGGCAGGCGGCGAGCAGCGCCCGGTGGAAGGCCGCATGGGCGCCCTCCCAGGCCGCATCGGCACGTTCCAGCCGCTTGAGCCGCCAGCGGGCGAGGACCACCGCCTCCTCCCAGGCCAGATCGCCGGCGGCGAGGCTCTCTCGCAGCACCACCTCCTCCAGCCAGCAGCGCGCGCGCACCAGTTCGTCGAAATCCTGCACGGTGGCGGGGGCGGCGCGGAAGCCGCGGGAATCGAGGCGCTCCGCCAGCCCCTCGGCCGCGAGCGAGGAAAGCGCCTCTCGCACCGGACTCGCCCCTGCGCCGTAGGCCTCCGCCAGCGCCTGCACCTTCAGCTTCATGCCCGGCGCCAGCACGCCGCGCAGCAGATCGTCGCGCAGCCGGCGATGGACCTGAGTGGTGAGGCTTTCGTCGATGTTCGCTTGCATGCGCCCAATTCTATCGATAAAACTTCCGCAAGGCTACTTATGTCGAGAGGAACGTCAGATGCGGTTGGTGAGTTTCCAGGACCAGGGACGCTTCGTGCCCGGCGTGCGGCTGGGTGAGCAGGTGGTGCCCGTTTCGGCACTGGCCGGCTTCCCGAACGACGCGATCGCGCTGCTCGATGCGGGTGGCGACACGCTGAACCGCCTAGAAGCCGCGGCGAAGGCGGCGCCGGCATCGGCGCATCGCGCGCTCGCCACGCTGACGCTGGGCATGCCGATTCCGGTGCCGGGCAAGATGGTCTGCATCGGCCTGAACTACGCGTTGCACGCCAAGGAAGGCGGCAACCCGATCCCCGACTACCCGGCGGTGTTCCTGCGCGTGCAGTCCTCGCTTGTCGGGCCGGACCAGCCGATGCTGCGCCCGGGCTGCTCGGACCAGTTCGACTATGAGGCCGAACTCGCCATCATCATCGGCACCCGCGCGCGCTGCGTCAGCGAGGCCGACGCGCTGAAGCACGTTGCGGGCTATTCGCTGTTCAACGACGGCTCGATCCGCGACTACCAGCGCAAATCGACGCAGTGGACGATGGGCAAGAACTTCGACGCAACCGGTGCCTTCGGCCCCGAGATCGTCAGTGCCGATGAATTGCCGCCCGGTGCGGCGCCGCTGCGCATCACCACGCGCGTCGATGGCGTCACGGTGCAGGACAGCACGACTGGCGACATGATCTTCTCCGTCGCGCGCTGCATCGCGATCCTCTCCGAGGTGATGACGCTCGAGCCCGGCGATGTCATCGCCACCGGCACGCCCTCCGGCGTGGGCTATGCGCGCAAGCCGCCGCTGTTCCTCGCCCCCGGCAAGACCGTGGAGATCGAGGTCGAGGGTGTGGGCGTGCTGCGCAACACCATCGCCGACGACCCCGCCTTCGCGGCCTGAGCCGATGCGCCGTCGCACTGCGCTGATCGCCGCCGCCGCGTTTGCGCTTCCAGGCGTGGCGCGCGCCGCCTGGCCGGAGCGCTCGTTCAGGCTGCTCTGCGCCTTCCCGCCGGGGAGTGCCACCGACATCGCCGCGCGCGCCTTCGCCGAGGCGCTGGGCGGGGCCGCTCGGCCGGCCCGTGGTGGTGGAGAATCGCGGCGGCGCCTCGGGCAACATCGCGACCGTCGCGGTGCGCAACGCGACCGATGGGCATACCGGCCTGGTGCATGGCAAGGCGTTCTCGGTGAACCCGGCGCTGTATGCGAATCCCGGTTTTACCATCGCGGATTTCCCTACCATCGCGATCCTCGGCTCGACCCCCGCCGCCTTCGTGGTGCGCGAGGCGGCGGTCTGGGCCGAGGTGGTGCGCGCTTCCGGTGCGACGGGGGATGGAACACGGTACGACCGCGCAACATCCTGTTCAGCGCATGGGTCTGTCGCGTGAGAGCGAGCTCGGCATGAGTATCGCGGAAGGCGGCTTCTCGCCCTTCGAGCGCGACGATGGCGAGCATCCCGACAAGCGCACCGGCCCCACGCTGCGCTGCAATCAATACCTGCGCGCGCAGGGCTACGACGGCGAGAACCCCTGGCACAGCTGGGCCAATTCGGCCGAGGGGCCGGCGGGCGAGGTCCTGTCAGGCTGGTCGCTGCGGCGCGCGCATCTGCCCGCGCGCGTGGCCGAAAAGCACAGCGAGACGGCGTGGATGAGCGACCGCGCCATCGACTTCATTCGCGAGAGCGGCGAGCGGCCCTGGCTGTCGCACCTGTCCTGCATCAAGCCGCACTGGCCCTGCATCGCACCCGCGCCCTACCACGCGATGTATGGCATCGACGTGCTGCTGCCGGTGGTGAAGGCCGAGGCCGAGCGCGACGATCCGCACCCGGTCTTCGGCGCCTTCCTCGGCATGGATGCGGCTCAGGCCTTCGGGCGCGACGAGCTGCGCGGGCGCGTGATGGCCGCACTCGAAGCCGAAGGTCGGCTCGACGACACGATGATCGTCTTCACCTCCGACCATGGCGACTATCTTGGCGAGCATTGGTTGGGGGAGAAGGAGCTGTGCCACGAATGCTCCGTGCGCATCCCGCTGATCATCGTCGATCCCTCGCCCGCGGCCGAGGCGACGTGCGGCACGGTGGAAAGCCGCATGGTCGAGGCGATCGACCTGGTGCCGACCTTCCTCGATGCCCTCGGCGTGAAGCTGCCGACGCATCGGCTTGAGGGCCGTTCGCTGTGTCAGCTGCTGCGGGGCGAAAGCACGCCGTGGCGCGAGGCCGTGTTCAGCGAGCTCGACTTCGCCTTCTACAAGGCGCGCACCACGCTCGGCCTCGATGTGCAGCAGGCGAGCTGCTGGATGATCCGCACGGAGCGCTGGAAATACATCGCCTTCAAGGCTTTTGAACGCGCCCAATTGTTCGACCTTGAACACGACCCCGATGAGCTCGTCGATCTCGGGCAGAGCGACGCACATGCAGCGACGCGGGCCGAGTTGCACGCGTTGCTCTGCAAACGCCTGGCCGATCGTCGCAGCCGGGTGACGGTCAGCGATGAGGATGTGGCTGCAAGAACCGATGGCGCGCGCGCGAATGGCGTGATCATCGGCGAATGGTGAGGAGAAACGACATGCACAACATCACGCGCCGCGCGGCGCTCGGCACCACGCTGTCCGCCACGGTGGGCCTGTTGGCCGCGCCACGCCTCGGCCACGCCGCCTGGCCGGAGAGGCCGGTGCGGATCTTGGTCGCCTTTCCGCCCGGCAGCAGCACGGATGTGCTCTGCCGCACGCTGGCGCAGGCGTTGACGCCGGTGCTCGGCCAGCCCGTGGTGGTGGAGAACCGGCCCGGCGCGGGCGGCAATATCGCCACCGTCGCGGTGCGCCGCAGCCCACCCGATGGGCAGGTGTTTCTTGCGCATTCCGTTGCTTATGCGGTGAACTCCAGCCTGTATCGCAATGCCGGCTATGATGCGCTGACCGACCTGGAGCCGGTGGCGCTGCTGGCCAGCACGCCCAACGTCATCACCGTGAACCCCGAGCGCCTGAATGTCCGCACGCTGGCCGAGCTGATCGCCGCGGCACGCGGCGGGCGGCTTGACTACGGCTCCTCCGGCACGGGCACCACGACGCATCTGGGGCTCGAACTGCTGTTCCGCACCCTGGCGCAGGTCGAGGTGCAGCACGTGCCTTTCGGCCCGGCACAGGCGGTGACGGCGGTGGTCGGCGGCCAGGTGCCGATCGGCAGCACCAGCCTGCCACCCGCGCTGCCGCTCATCCGCGACGGCAAGCTCCGCGCGATCGCGGTGACGCGCGCGCAGCGCGACCCCTCGCTTCCCGGCACGCCGACCGTTGCCGAGCAGGGCTTTCCGGGCTTCGAGGCGCTGACCTGGTTCGCGCTGTTTGCCCCCGCCGGCACACCCGCCGAGATCACCGAGCGGATGAATGTCGAGGTCAACCGTGCGCTCGGCGCGCCGGAGCTCAAGGCGAGGCTCGACAGCATGGGCTTCGCGCCCGACCCGCGCGGCCGGCCGGCGCTGGCCGCCTTCCTGCGCGAGGAAGTGACGAAGTGGGCGGGCGTGGTGCGCGCCTCCGGTGCAACAGTGGATTGAGGTCACAATGAGAAACGTCACGCCGGAAACCTTGACGCAGACCTTCGTGGAATACGCGGCGAAGGCCGGGGATCAGCGAACGAAAGACGTGCTCTGCGCGCTGGCGCGGCATCTGCATGCCTTCGTCAAGGAAACCAGGCTCACGCATGCGGAGTGGATGGCGGGGCTGATGGCGCTGACGCGCGCCGGGGAGATCACCACGCCCGAGCGCAACGAGTTCATCCTGTTCAGCGACCTGTTCGGCGTCTCGGCCCTGGTGGATATGGTGAACACGCCGCCCGGTGCGACAAGCTGTTCCAACCTCGGCCCCTTCCATCAGCGCGGCGCCCCGCCGCTCGCCGATGGCGGCGATCTGTGGAAGGACCAGCCGGGCGAGGTGATGGTGGTCACCGGCCGCGTGCTCGATGCCGCGACGGGGCAAGGCGTGGCCGGCGCCTCGCTCGACCTGTGGCAAAACGCCGACAACGGTTTCTATGCCGCGCAGGATGCCGAGCAGGCGCCCAAGAATTTTCACGGGTTGCTGACCTGTGCGAGCGATGGAAGTTTCTGCTTCAGCACAACTCGGCAGCAGCCCTACACCGTACCCTATGACGGCCCGGCAGGGGACATGCTGCGCGCGCTGAAGCGCGACGCCTGGCGCCCGGCGCATCTGCATGTCATCGCCGAGGCCGCGGGCTACCACCCGCTGGTGACGGAGCTGTTCCTGGAGGACGACCCCTACCTCGACACCGATGCGGTGTTCGGCGTACGGGAGGATCTGGTGGTGCCGCTCGGCAGCATGGCGAAGGCCGACACGCCGGCGCATCTGGTGGCGCGGGACGCCTTGCCCGAGAGGGTGCTGCACGCGCCCCTGATCATCCGCATGGCGCGGAGCTAGAGCACGATCGATTCTCTCGGACCGATCTCGTGCTTTAGGAAAAGTTGAACCTACAGCACGAAATCCGCTCACATTGATTCAATATAAGCGGATAGTGCCGTAGCGCAGGGAATGCGTTCAAATGATTCCATCTGAACGCAAATTCCTTCAGCCCGCGGTGATGCCCGCCGCGCGGACCAGCGGCTCCCACACCCCCATCTCGCTGCGCAAATACTCGGCCGCCGAGGCCGGCGTGCTGTTGCGCACCACCTGCATCGCGAGACCCGTCAGGCGTTCCTGCACGGCGGGCAGATTCACCGCGGCATTCACCGCGGCGTTGATCGCGTTCACCACCGGCATCGGCGTGCCGCTGCGCACCAGCACCATGTGCCAGGTATAGGCCTCGTAGCCGGCCACGCCCTGCTCGATCATCGTGGGAATGTTCGGCGCGAGCGACGAACGCTCCTTCGTGGAAATCCCGAGCGCGCGCAATTCGCCAGAGCGCGCATAGGGCAGCGCCGAAGCGGCGATGTCGAAGATCATCGGGATGCGGCCCGAGAGCACGTCCGGCATCGCGGCGGAGGAGCCGCGGAAGGGCACATGATTCACCTTGAGGCCGCCGGCGGCGTGCATGAACAGCTCGGTTGCCAGATGCACCGCACCGCCATTGCCGGAGGAGGCGAAATCATACTTGCCCGGGTTGTTGCGGATTTCCGTGATGAATTCCTGCAAGTTGCGCGCGGGGAAGCTGTTATGCACCAGCAGGATCACCGGCACCTGGCCGACCAGAGCGACGGGCGTGAAATCGCCGATCGGGTCGAAGGGCAGGCGCGGGAACATCGCCCGGGTCACCGCATGCGCCACCGTGGTGTAGAGGATCGTCGAGCCATCCTGCGGGCCCTTCGCCACCATGTCCGTGCCGATCACCACGCCCGAGCCGGTGCGGTTCTCGACCACCACGCGCTGCGGCAGGGCCTTGGACATCTCCTCGGCGATGAGCCGCGCGGGAATGTCGGTCGGGCCGCCGGCGGCGAAGGGCACCACCATGCGGATCGGCTGGTTCGGCCAGGCGCCCTGCGCGGCGGCGGGGCGCAAGCCGAGCGCCGGGGCGGCGAGCGCGCCGGCGCCCAGGGTGAGCACGGCGCGACGGGTGGCGGCATTGAAGGTCATGAACGTGTTCTCCCGGCCGGATTGCAGGCCCGGCATGTTTCTTCCCGACAAGGCTTGATGCGCGCGGCGCGGCGCGTCAAGGCGCTCGTTGCGTCAGCTGCGCGTAAAGCGCTGGGTCGGTTGCCCCTTCGGTGCCCAAAAGCAGCACGCGGCTGGTGGCATCGAGCCCCAGCATGGAGCGCGAGAACGGATCGGCGGCCGCCAGCAGGAAGGCGGCCAGTACCGGCGCCGCACTCTCGCCCGCGACGATGGGCGGGCTGCGCGTTGCCAGCAACCGCATGGCATCCACCGCGCTCGCATCCTGCAGCGCCATGAAGGCGAAGGTGCTGCGTTCCAGCTCCTGCCACGCCAGCAGGCTCGGCTCGCCGCAGGCGAGGCCGGCCATGATGGTGTCCAGCTCGCCCGGCACGATCGTCAGCGCGCCGGCCTCGGCGGAGACGAGCAGGCAGGCGGCGGCCTCGGGCTCGACGATGATGAGGCGCGGATCGGGCTCGACCTGCGCGCGCAGCTGCACCGCCGCCGCCGCCGCCACGCCACCCACGCCGCCGGGCACGAAGGCATGGGTGGGCGGCGCGGGCATGGCGGCGATGGCTTCCTCGGTCATGAGCCGGTAGCCCTGCATTACGTCGCGCGGGACTTCCGTGTAGCCCTCCCACGAGGTGTCGGAGACGACGAACCAGGCCTCGCGCTCGGCGGTGCGGGTGCATTCGCGCACGGCGTCGTCATAGGTGCCGGGCACCACGCGGATCTCGGCGCCGTACTTCGCGATGGCGTCGCGCCTTCCCTGGCTCACCTTCTCATGCACGAAGATCACGCAGGCCGCGCCGAATCGCTGCGCGCCCCAGGCGACGGAGCGGCCGTGATTGCCGTCGGTCGCGCAGGTCACGGTGATCTGGCGCACCGCGTCGCGATGCGCGCCGGCTTCCAGCTCCCGCGTGGTCGCGGCATTGGTGACGCCTCGGCGAGCGAGTTCGCTCACCAGCAGTCTTGCCACGGCATAGGCACCGCCCAGCGCCTTGAAGCTGCCGAGGCCAAAGCGCGCGGCCTCATCCTTCCAGTGGACGGCGGCGACGCGCGCGGCCTTCGCCACCTCGGGCAGGTCGATCAGCGGGGTCGGCGCGTAGCCGGGCCAGCCCATGATCTCGGCCTTGGCCCGGCGATAGCCGCCTTCGGGCAGCACCACGACGCCGGGCGTGCCCTGGTGGCGGTTGAGGAGCAGGCGATAGGGGCGTGTGGGGATCATGGGGCGCAGCTTGGCTTCCGCCGGCGATGGCGGCAACGTGCCCCGAAGATGAAGGGGACAGGTTGATGCAGGTCACGATTCTGGGCGGGGGCGGTTTCCTTGGGCGGAAGCTCGCGGCGCGGCTGGCGGCGACGGGGGCGGTCGGCGGCACGCCCATCACCGGCATGACGCTGTTCGACCTTAATGCCCCCGCCCCCCTCGAAGCCCCCTTCCCCGTACGGCTGCTGGCCGGCGATGTGGCGGATGCGGCGACGGTAACGGCGGCGATCCCACCCGGCACGGGGCTCGTCGTGCACCTCGCCGCGGTGGTCAGCGCGCAGGCCGAGGCGGATTACGCGCTGGGCATCCGGGTGAACATCGCCGGCACCCAGGCGGTAATTGAGGCGTGCCGGGCGCTGACGTCCGATGACCGAAGGGCCGCATGGCCCGAAGGTCTGAATCGGCCGCCCCACAAGGCATCGCCGCGGGTGGTGTTCACCAGCTCCGTCGCCTCCTTCGACGGCGGGCAAACGGCGATGGTGCCCGATGATGGCCGCCAGATGCCGACCAACAGCTACGGCGCCCAGAAGGCCATCGGCGAGCTTCTGCTGGCCGACGCCACGCGGCGCGGCTTCCTCGATGCGGTCTCGATCCGCCTGCCCACGGTGATGGTCCGCCCTGGCCGGCCGAATCGCGCGGCGAGCAGCTTCGTCTCGGCCGTGCTGCGCGAACCCCTGCTCGGCCTGCCGGCGACCTATCCCGTGCCGGAGGATTTCCGCGTCTGGGTCTGCTCGCCGCGCCGCGCCATCGACTGGCTGTTCCACGCCTGCGGTCTGGAGAGCGCGACGCTGGGCCGCGACCGTGGCATCAACCCGCCAGGCCTTTCGGCCAGCATCGCCGACATGCTCGACGCGTTGGAACGCGTCGCCGGCCCCGCCGCGCGCGCCTTGGCCAAACGCGTGCCGGATGCGGAGGTGGAGACCATCGTTGCCGGCTGGCCCGCCGCCTTCGCCGCCACCCGCGCGCCGGGCCTTGGCTTCACGCCCTCCGAGACGCTGGAGGAGATCATCCGGGCCTTCATCGAGGACGACCTTGAAGCGACGCGAAAGGATCGCGGCGCGGCCTGAGGCGGACCACCGCCGGCTACTCCGCGCGCGCGCCCTCGGCACGAAGCCGCGCGCGGAGTTCCTCCCATAGCGGCACCTTCTCGCCCCTGTCCTGGCGCGTCACCACGCAGACGGCGCGCGCCGTGCAGCAGGCCTCGCCCGCCCTCCACAGCGCGTATTCGTGGATGAAGGAGGTGCGCCGAAAACTCACCGGGCGGCAGGTGAGGATCACCGCATCGCCGAAGCCGACCGCCTTGAGGTAGCGCGCCTCGATCGAGGCGACGACGGGGCCGGGCCTGTCGGCGCTGACCGGCGCGCCGCTGATCGCCTCCCAATGCGCGACGCGCAGATCCTCGAACAGCGTCAGGTAGGCGGCGTGGTTCACATGGGCGTAGGCGTCGCATTCGGACCAGCGGATGCGATGCGGCACGCGCAACGACCAGGGTTCTTCCTGGGTCATTCGGGGGGCAGCGGGCGCGGTTTGCGCTCGGCATCGATGGCGACGAAGGTGAACACCGCCTCGGTCACCTGGTTCGAGGAATCCTCGGCCATCTTGCGGCGCCAGGCCTCGACCTCGATGCGCATCGAGGTGCGGCCCACACTCACCACCTTGGCGAAGATGCTTACCTCATCGCCCACGAGCACTGGCGAGTGGAACACCATGCCCTCCACCGCGATGGTCGCCACGCGCCCACGCGCGCGACGTGCGGCGGCATTGCCGGCGGCGAGATCCATCAGCCCCATCAGCCAACCGCCGAAGATGTCGCCCGAAGGATTGGCATCGGCCGGCATGGCGGTGGTGCGGAGCTTCGGCGCCTCATCCGGTGGCGCAGCACTGGCGGGTTTCATAGCCCAGCCGCCTCAAGCTTGAGGATCGCCCGCGCCACCGCCTGCGCGCGCGGCACCAGGCTGTCGAGTTCCAGATACTCCTCCGGGCTATGGGCCAAGCCGCCCACCGGGCCGACCGAGCACAGCGTCGGCGCGCCGACGGCTGCGGTGAAGCCGCTATCGGCGCAGCCCCCCGAGAACTCACCGGAGGGATCGAAGCCGGTTTCCTGCGCCGCACCGCGATAGAGGCCGAACAGCGCCGCCGCCTCGGGCGATTGCGTCAGCGGCAGGAATTCGCCGCGGATGGTGAGCGACGCACGCGTGCCAGGGATGAAGCTTGTCGCGACGATCGCTTCGATCTTGCCGACGATCTCGTCGCGATCGGCGGGATCGATGTAGCGCAGATCGATCTGGCCCTGCGCCCAGGGCGCCACCGTGTTCACGCTCTGCCCGCCGCTGACGAGCCCGACATTGAGCGTGATGCCGCGCGGGATGTCGGTCAGCGCATGGATCGCGGTGATCTTCGCGGCAAGTTCGCCGATGGCGCTGATGCCCGCCTCGAAATTACCCCCCGAATGCGCGGCCTTGCCCTCGATATCCAGGCCCAGGAACACGCCGCCCTTACGGCCGGTGACGATGCCGCCATTCGGCCGGCCGGGTTCCGAGTTGAACACCACTCGCGCCGCCCGCGCCTCGCCCTCGATCACGGGTCGGCCTTCTGGCGAGCCGATCTCCTCATCGCCGGTGAACAAGGCGACCAGCGGCCCGGGCGCACCACCAAACTTCCTGAAGGCGGCGAGCAGGAACATGTTCATCACAAGCCCCGCCTTCATGTCGGCGACGCCGGGGCCGAAGGCACGGTTGCCCTCGATGGTGAAGGGCCGGCGCGTCGGTTCGCCCTTCGGGAACACCGTGTCGCGATGGCCCATCAGCAAGATGTTCTGCCTGGCATTGCCGCGCGCCGATCCGTCGCCCTCGACCACCGCGCGCAGGCAATCGCCATGGTTCGATTGCGGCAGCGTCTGCACGGGGATGTCGTGCCGCGCCATGAAACGCGCCACCTGCGCGCCGACGGCATCGACGCCGGCCTTGTCGTAGCTGCCGCCATCGGTGTCCACCATGGCGCGCAACTCGGCGATCATCGCCTCGCGCTGCGCTCCCAGCCAGGCGATGATCTGCTGTTCCATGCGGCTACTCCACGCGACCGATGCGGGCCACGGCGCGCAACAGCCGCGCCGTGTCATCGGCAAAGAAACGGGCGAAGTCCGGCGCGTCGAGATAGGCCACGGGCGCGCCGGCGGCGGTGAAGGCGCGGATCATATCAGGGTCCTGCGAGGCGGCGCGCATCGCCTCCCGCAGCTTGAGGATCACCGGTGCGGGCGTGGCGGCGGGCGCGAACAGGCCGGCCCAGATGTAGAACTCCACCTCGGGGAAGCCGCGCTCGATGAAGGTCGGCACGTTCGGGAAGGCGGCGACACGCTCCCTGCCCCAACATCCCAGAATGCGGATGCGCCCGCTCGCCACATGCTGCGTCAGCGTGCCCGGGGCCGAGGCCAGCGCCTGGATCTGCCCGCCGAGCAGCGCCGTGATGGCCGGCCCCGCGCCGCCGAAGGGCACATGCAGCAGTCGCACGCCGGCCGCCGCGGCCAGCATCTCCATCGCCACATGCAGCGTGCCGTAGGTGCCCGAGGAGCCGTAGGGAATCGTCCCAGGCGCGCGGCGCGCGGATTCGAGAAAATCCTCCAGTGTCTGCCAGGGCGCGCTGGCCGGCACGGCAAGCATGGTGGGGTCCGCATTCATCAGAGCGATCGGCGTGAACTGGTCCATCGTGTAGGGTGGCGGGCGGTTGAACAGCTTCTCGGCTTCCGGGATCACCGCGATGGAGGACAGCGCCATCAGCAGCGTGTAGCCATCGGGCGCGCTGCGCGCGACGAAGCCATTGCCGAGCGCCCCCGCCGCACCGCCGCGATTCTGCACGACGACGGGTTGGCGAAAAACCCGCTCCAGCGCCGCCGCGGTTGGGCGCGCGGCGAGGTCGGCCTGGCCGCCTGGCGGGAAACCCACGACCATGGTGATGGCGCGGCTCGGGAACTCGGCCTGCGCCTGCGCACTGCCCGCGAAGGGCAAGGTTGCGGCGGCGGTGAGCAGCGTGCGGCGATCCATGTTCATCTTCTCCCTTGGTGGTTCAGGCAACAGCGTTTTCGAGCGCGCCGATGCCGGTGATCTCGATGCGGATCACATCGCCCGATTTCAGGAACAACGGCGGCACCTGCCCGATGCCCACGCCGGCCGGCGTGCCGGTGGCGATCACATCGCCGGGCTCGAGCGTGATGGCGGCGCTGATCGCTTCGATCAGGGTCGGGATGTCGAAGATGAGGTCGGCGACGGGCGCGTGCTGGCGCCGTTCGCCATTCACCCAGGTGGTGAGCACGAGCTTCGTCGGGTCGGGCACCTGATCCGCGGTGAGAATCGCCGGCCCCATCGGGCAGAAGGTGTCGAGCCCCTTGCCCAGGATCCATTGGCTGTGGCGCTTCTGCAGATGCCGCGCCGTCACATCGTTGACGATGGTATAGCCGAAGACGTGCTTGAGTGCTTCGGCTGCCTTGATGCCGCGCCCGCCCCCATGGGTGTGGATATTGCCGATCACCACCGCGAGCTCGCCCTCGAAATCAAGGCCGCCGGTGGGATCCATCGCGCCGTCGATCTTCTCGCCCGTGGCGATGATCGAGGTATGCGGCTTGGTGAAGACCACGGGAAAGGGCGGCACGACATCCTTGGCTCCGCCATCGAAGCCGGAGCCTGCGAATTCCTTCGCATGCTCACGGTAGTTCTTGCCGACGCAGAAGATGTTCTTCGGCGTGCGCGGGATGGGCGCCAGTAGCCGGGCATCGGCCACCTTTGGCGCGCGCGGCAAGGCGGCACGCAGCTTGTCGATCAGCCCAGGCTCGGCGGCGGCGAGATCGAGCATGCTCTGGCCGCGCAGCAGCGGCTCGGCCGCGGCGAGGTCGAGCACCGCGCCATCCTCGGCCAGCGCGCCGACTTCCTGCTGCACCCTGCCCGCGCGTGTGAAGGTCACCAGCCGCATCGATCGTCTCCTCAGTTTAACGGTGCGCGCAACTGCCCGGTTTCAGCCGGGTTTGCCAGGGGAAGGCTGGCGGCGCGTTCCAGCGCGGCCGCGGCGCGGAAGGCGAGGTCATCGCGATACAGCGCAGCCGCCACCTGCACGCCGCGCGGCATGCCGTTCTCGTCGAGGCCGATGGGCACGGCGATGGCGGGTTGGCGCGTCAGGTTGAAGGCGAAGGTCCAGGGCGCCCAGTCGCGCCACAGCGCCTCGGCTGGCTTGAGGGTGGGTGCATCGGCATCGAAGGCGGCGGTGGGCGTGGCCGCGGTCAGGATCACATCATGGCGCTGGTGGAAACGCGCCATGACATGCCCGCATTCCACGCGCAGCATGTCCGCGCCGAGGAAATCCGCCGCTGACATCTCGCCCATGCGGCGCGCCACCTCCTCGATGCCCGAATCGAGCAGCCCCCGCTTGTCCTCAGGCGTGGTGTCCCACAGCCGCGCCATCGCGACTCCCCAGACGCGGCCGAAGATGGCGCGCGTGTCGGGCAGCAGCGGGTCCGCTTCCTCGACGATCGCGCCCTGCTCGGCGAGCAGCTTCGCTGCGAGCTGCAACGCGGCCTCCCCTTCCTCATCCAGCGGCGGGTCGAAGCCAAGGCGCCGCACCAAGGCGACGCGCAGTCCCGCGACGCCGGCATCGAGACCCTGGCGCCAGTCGCGCGGATCGTCGGGGAGCGAGACAGGATCGCGCAGATCGTGCCGCGCCATGGCC
>JBBSCP010000112.1:0-13284 GCA_038250135.1 Acetobacterales bacterium
GGCCTGCTGGCCGCGGCGGCGGGCTCGGCCGCCTCCTGGGCCGTGGTCCGGTTCGTCATGCGCGGCGAATGGGTATTCCTGCCCGGCACGCTGGCGCTGACGGTGCTGGGCTGCATCATGCTGACGCTTGGTTTCGGCTATGTCGGCACGGCGCTGGCGCTGCGCGTGCGGCCGGCGGCGCTGTTGCGGAACGAATGAAGCCGGGCTTCACTCGCGAACATGAACCAGACCTTCACCGAGACCGATGCGGCGCGGCTACGCCACGCCTTTGCCCTGGCGATGCGGGCGCGGGAGCGTGGCGACCGGCCCTTCTCGGCCGTGGTCGTCGGTTCCGATGGCGCCATGCTGGCCGAGGGACTTTCCACCCAGGGCACGGGCGGCGGCGGGACGCTCGCGCATAGCGAGATGAATGCCTGCGACGCCGTCATCTCGGCGCAGGTGCCGCGAGAGGTGCTTCGCGCCGCCACGATCTATTCCTCGGGCGAGCCCTGCGCGATGTGCTCGTCGGCGATCTTCTACACCGGGATCGGCCGGGTGGTGTACGGTCTGTCGGCCGTCGCGATCCTGCATCTGCGTAACGCCCAGCCGCACACCGCGGGACTGCGACTTTCGTGCCGCGAGGTGCTGGATACGGCGGCCGAACCGGTCGCGGTCATCGGCCCTTGCCTGGAGGCCGAAGGTGCCGTGCCGCATCGCGGATACTGGGTGCAGGGCGCCGCCTGACCGGGTTGATTTGAATTACAGAAACTCCATATAATGGTGTACGTCGGGGCGGCACTGACAATCGCCCCGCAGGAGGATGAAATCACCATGGCTCTCGGTCCCGACAACCGCTTTCAGACTGGCGGCTCGGCCTGGTCCCAGCCCTTTGGGCGGTCCGCGGCCGTTGACCAGGCGCAACTCGATACGGGTCTGCGCAACTATATGCTGCGCGTCTACAACTGGATGGCCTCGGGCCTCCTGTTGACAGGCATCGTGGCGTTCCTCATCGCCCATACCGGCGTCGCCGAGCTGTTCTATCAGGTCGTGCGTACGCCGCGCGGCAATGCCACCGTGCCGACGATCCTTGGCTGGGTCGCGATGTTCGCGCCGCTCGCCTTCATCCTGGTGCTGAGTTTCGGCATAAACCGCATGAGCAAGACCACGGCGCAGGCCCTGTTCTGGGCGTTCTGCGCGGTGATGGGCGCCTCGATGGCCAACATCTTCGCCATCTACACCAGCGGGTCGATCGCCTCGACCTTCTTCGTGACGGCGGCGATGTTCGGCGGCATCAGCCTGTATGGGTATACCACGAAGGCCGACCTGACCAAGTTGGGCTCCTTCATGATCATGGGCCTGATCGGCGTCCTGCTGGCCAGCCTGGTCAACATCTTCCTCCAGAGCTCGGCGTTGCAGTTCGCCATCACGATCATCGGCGTGGTCGTGTTCGTGGGCCTCACCGCCTATGACACGCAGCGCATCAAGGCGGACTACATCGAGCACGCTTATGCGGAAGGTTCGGACGAAGCCGGCAAGCGGAGCGTGTTCGACGCGCTCGGCCTCTACCTGAACTTCGTCAACCTGTTCCAGCTGTTGCTGCAACTGGTGGGCGTTCGCCAGAATAGCAACTGATCTCGGGCCTCGGCCCCTGAACGGCGAAACCCCGGGGAGTCCTCCCCGGGGTTTTTGTTTCGAAGCGGCGCGAGGCGCAGCCCGTCAGAAATAGCCTTCGCGCTTCTTTCGCTCCATCGAGGCTTCCTGGTCGCTGTCGATCAACCTGCCCTGGCGCTCGCTGGTACGGCTGTCGCGGATTTCGGCCAGGACCTGATCCATCGTCTCGGCGCGGCTCTCATGTGCGCCGGTCAGTGGCCAGTCGCCCATGGTACGAAAGCGTACCCACATCATCTCCACCTGCTCCCCGGGCTCGAGGGGCATACGCTCGTCATCGCGCATGATCAGCGCGCCGGCGCGCCGCACCATCGGGCGCTCGGCCGCGAAATACAGTGGCACAACCGGGATCTCCTCGGCCGCGAGGTAGTCCCAGACGTCGAATTCGGTCCAGTTGGAGAGCGGGAACACCCGCATCTCCTCGCCAGGGTTGATTCGCGTGTTGTAGAGACCCCAGAGTTCCGGCCGCTGGCCGCGCGGCTCCCAGACATGGCCGGACGCACGGAAGCTGAAGATGCGCTCCTTGGCGCGGGCCTTTTCCTCGTCACGGCGGGCGCCTCCGATGGCCGCGTCGAAGCCATGCATGTCGAGCGCCTGTTTCAGCGCCTCCGTGCCCATCATCGACATGTGCAGTTGCGAGCCATGCGTGATCGGCCCGATGCCGCGCGCCACGCCCTCGGGGTTGGTATGGACGATGAGGTTGAGGCCGAGCTCGGCCACGCGCCGGTCACGGAAATCGAGCATCGCCTCGAAATCCCAGCCGGTCGCGATATGCAGCAACGGGAAGGGCGGCCGGCCGGGGGCGAAGGCCTTGGTCGCCAGGTGCAGCACCACCGAGCTGTCCTTGCCGATGGAATAGAGCAGCACCGGGTTGCGGAAGCTGGCGGCGACCTCGCGGATGATGGCGATCCCCTCCGCTTCCAGGCGGCGAAGATGCGGCGAAAGGCGCGAAGCCGTGGCGACCGGTGGTGACATTAAGGGGCGGGCTCCTGCCAGTGGTGCGGTTTGAGAAACTGCCGCAGCCGCGACAGCTCGGACGGGCCGGTCGCGTGTCCAAGGCCCTGCTCCGGCCCCCCCCCGCATGGGCGGCCAGTGCCGTCTAGCTCAGACCGCCTTGAGGAAGGTCAGCAACTTCTCGGAGGCCGCAGCCTTGTCCGTTCGATCGATCGCCGCGAGCTCCGAGGCCAGGCGATCCAGCGCCTGCTCATAGATCTGGCGTTCGGAGAAGGACTGGTCCGGCTGGCCGGCATTGCGGTGCAGGTCGCGCACCACCTCCGCGATGGCCAGCGGGTCGCCGGAGTTGATCTTCGCCTCGTATTCCTGGGCACGGCGGGACCACATGGTGCGCTTGATGCGGGCGCGGCCCTTCAGCACTTCCAGCGCTTCGTTGATCGACTCGATGGAGGCGAGCTTGCGCAGGCCCGAGGAGGCCGCCTTGTTCACCGGCACGCGCAGCGTCATGCGGTTTTCCTCGAAGGTCACGATGATCACCTTCAGGGACATGCCGGCGACCGGCATTTCCTCGATGCCCTGAACCTGGCCGACGCCATGGGTCGGGTAGACGACATAGTCGCCAGTCTTGAACTCGACCGGCGGCCCCTTGGGGCGCGGCGGCAGGACCGGCGCGTCGGGGTCGATCGCCTGCTGTGGCCGATGCGGTCCGCCGGGACGCGGCGGGAAACTGGGCGGACCCTTCACGGCAACCGGCTGAGCCATCAGGCGAGGGGCAGGCTTGGGCACCATTGGCAGGGGCATTGGGGGAGCCATGATAGGGGAGGGAGAAGGCGGCATCGGGGCCACCGGGGCGAGATTTGCCACGGGTTCGGCCACCAATGGCGCTGAGGGCTTCGGCGCTGGCGTGGGTGTGGCCAATACGGGCGGCGTTGGCGGGGCAGCGATCGGCTGAAGCGCCAGCGCCTTGGTGGGAGGGGTCTGGGCAACGGGCGCTTTTGGGGCGGGCGCCTTGGCAGCGGGCGCCCTGGGAGCGGGCTTCGTCGCGGCCGAGACCTCAGCGATCGGTCTCGCCGCGACGGCCTTCGTGGGCGCTTGCTTGGCCGGCCCCGACTTGGCCGGCGCCAACTTGGCCGGCGCCAAATTGGCCTTGGGCGGCGGTGCCCTGCTGGCGGCTACCTTGGCCTTGATTGGCGCTGCAGGCTTTGCCCTTGGCGCCGGCTTCGCCGCTGCCTTGGCGGCTGGCTTCATGGCCGTCCTGGTCGCTTCCTTCACTGCGCTTGCCTTGGCGGCCGGCTTGGCAGCAATGGCCTTTTTGGCCAGCGCCTTGGTGGCTGGCTTCCCGGACTTCGCTTTCCTGGGAGCGGTTGCCTTCATAACGCCACCCGCTTTCTGCCGCGACATGAGACAACCCGCGCCGCGCCCGTGAGGGCGTCATCGCACCACAGCCACGCGGTTGTCATGCTTCTGTCAGGCGGGCGCATCGCCGCAACGGCACTGCACCCCTGACCCGAGACCAATGTAATACAAACTACGCCATTTTGCCACCCCCGGGTTATCCCCAACGGCAGGCTTGGCTCGTCACGGCTTGCCGGGCTCCGCGCTGAACAGGGCCTTCTTGTCCGGCTGGTCTTTCCAAGCATCCGCATCGTCCGGCGGCTCGCCCTTGCGGGTGATATTGGGCCATTGCGTGGAATAGGTAAGGTTCAGTTCGACCCACGGCGTCGCCTTTGGATCGCTGTCGGGCACGATGGCTTCGGCCGGGCATTCCGGTTCGCAGACGCCGCAATCGATGCACTCATCCGGGTTGATCACCAGCATGTTCTCGCCGACATAAAAGCAGTCCACCGGACAAACTTCGATACAGTCCATGTACTTGCACTTGATGCAGCTCTCTGTGACGACGTAGGTCACTTCCGCCTCCAGCCCCTTCGCGCGCTAACCCCCGGCAGGCAAACGGTCGAACTGCACGCCGGCCCGGGGTGCAGCGCGGGAGATGTGGCCCCGCAAGGCGGACATGGCAAGCCGGGTCAGGCCAAGTTGGGGGACTCGGAAAGGTCCTCGAACAGCGAACGAGCCTCGGCCGGTGGCCCGCGCCGTGCGGCCAGGGCAAGCACGCGCCAGACCCGGACCTGGGCGCCGATGGTCAGCGTCAGGACATCGCCCGGGCGCAGCTTCGCATGTGGCTTGTCGGTCGGCTGCCGATTGATCCGCACGCGCCCCGCCGCGACTTGGCGCGTGCATTCCGAGCGGGTCTTGGCCGCCCGCGCGCACCAGAGCCAGAGATCGAGGCGCTGCCAGCCGGCAGCCTCCGATCCAGGCCCTTCAACGGCCATCTCAGTCCTTGCGCAGCTTCAACTGAGCGAGGACGGCGAAGGGCGAATCGGGCTTGGGGCCGGAGGAATACTCCACCGGCTCGCTCCGCTCGCGATTGCCCCCCCTGTCCCCACCGCGCTCGCTACCGCGCTCCGGTCGTCGCTCCTGGCGCGGGCCCTCAGGGCGGGCACTGGCCGGCGGGATGCGCTCGACTCGCGGCGCGGCGGGCGGGATCTGCTCGACGCGGGGCGCACGGGGCGGGATCGCGCGTGCGGGCTTTGCCGCCTCCGCCCCTTCCGGCCGCGGACCTTCGCGACGGCGATCGCGGCGCGCACCCTCCCGCGGGGCGCCGTCCGGCCCACCGCGGCCGAAGCGCTGCTGGCGCAGCTCGGCCGGCACGGGGGGGCCGAAGAAGGGCAGGCGCGGGGTTTCGTCGCGAGGCTCCTCCTGGCGTTGGGCCTGGCGCGCGGTCGGCGCGGGCGGGATCTTGATGACGATCTCGGCCCGGCGCGGCGTTCGGACCCGTGGGGTCTGCCGTTCCGGCCGATGCACGCCGATGCGTGCCGGCAGGGGCGGGCCGAATTCATCCTCGCCCAGGGTGCTGGCGGGCAACAGACGGAACCCCATCGCCTCGAGCGCCATCGGCAGCGTGTCCGCCTTGACGCCGAGGCGCGAGGCGAGGCCATCGGGCACCGGCGCCGGCGCGCGGCGGGTCTGGAAGCCGAGCTCGCCGGCGACGCGTTCCGCCACGTCCAGGCGAAGCAGCACACGTCCGGCCGGAAGCCAGCCAGCCATGACGGCGAAGCCGGGCGGCCAGCCCTCCGGCCCGCGCGGCGTGAGCGTATCCGGCGGCGAGGGTAGTTCCGCTGCCTCGGGCAGGGTGATGGAAACCAGGCCCGGATTGGGCAGCAGCGGCGTGGCGATGTTCCGGCGCAGCGACCAGAGCTGCGCGCGCAGTGCCATGGCGCGCGGCTTCAGCACGTCCGGCAGGTACATCGCGTAGCGCCCGGCGCGGATGCCGATGGCCTTGAGCCGCGTGCGCAGCTCGGCCGGGATCTCCCGATCGGTGGCGCCGGGGGATAGACCCATGGCTTCGCGCAGCCGGAAGGCCGGGCCGCGCAACGTGTTGTCCTCGGCCGCCTTGGCCTCGACCGCCAGCAACCCGCCGAGCTCGCGCTTCACCAGCGCCTCGATCCAATTGGCGAGGCGCAGGCGCACCCGCTCGCGCTGGGTGTTGTCGAGGAATTCGCTGGCCAGCACATCGACATGCGGCTTGAGCGGCTCCGGCCCCGGACGCAGGCGCGCGACATCGGCCCCGTCCCAGATCACGCGGTGCTGCGGCGTCAGGCTGAACGCCTCGTCCTTCGCCGTCTCCAGGCTGGCAAGGCGGCGCGGCATCTCCTCGCGCAGCGCCCGGCGGGCGGCGCGAAGGACGAGGCGCTTCTCCTCCTCCTTGGTCGCTTCCGGGTCGGGGATGAACTGGAAGCCGGTGACGCGGCCGACGGTATGGCCCTCGACCATCACCTCGCCCTGGCGCGTCACGGCGGAGAGAAGCTCCTTCTCCGTGTCGTCCAGGCTGCGGATGAGCTGCGCGGCGCGGCGATCGACGAAGCGCAGCATCAGGCGTTCATGCAGCGCGTCGGAGACCGCATCCTCGGCACGTCGGGCCTCGGCCTGGTGGCTCACCGCATTCGCCAGCCAGTCGTTGCGCGCGGCGATGTAGGACCAGATTCGGATGGTGGCGAGGCGCGCCATCAACGTATCGAGGTCGCCCTCGACATTGCCGAGTGCCGCGATGTTGCCCGCCACCCACTCATCCGGCAGGCGGCCATCGGTGGACAGATGCCCGAAGATCTTGGCGCAGAGCCGCGTATGGCTGTCATCCGCGATCTTGCGGAAGTCGGGCACCTGGCAGGCTTCCCACAGCAGGCGCACGCCCGCGCGGCCCTGGGCGAGGGTCCGCACATCGGGCTCGCGCGCCAGGGCGTTGAGCGTGATGTGATCGACCGCATCATTGCCCTTGGCGAGGCCGGGCTGCGGTGGCGCCATGCCCAGGCTGTCGAGCAGGCCGTCGATGCTGGCGAAATCGAGGTCGGAGTTCCGCCAGGCGATCTGGCTCAGAGGCTCGAAGGCATGGCCCTCGATCTGCCGGGCGAGCTCATCGGGCAGGGCTGGGCATTCGGCCGTGGTGCCGAAGGTGCCATCGCGCATGCCGCGGCCGGCGCGGCCGGCGATCTGCGCGGCTTCCTGCGCGTTCAGGCTGCGGATCTGGTGCCCGTCGAACTTCTGGAGTGCCGCGAAAGCGACGTGATCGACATCCATGTTGAGGCCCATGCCGATCGCATCGGTCGCGACCAGGAAATCGACCTCCCGGTTCTGGTACAGCGCCACCTGGGCGTTGCGCGTGCGCGGGGACAGCCGCCCCATCACCACCGCGCAGCCGCCACGACGCCGGCGCACGGCCTCGGCGATCGCGTAGACTTCCGTCGCGCTGAAGGCGACGATGGCGCTGCGCGGCGGCAGCTTGCTGAGCTTCGCCGCCCCCGCATGGCTGAGGCTCGACAGCCGCGGGCGCGTCTCGATCTCGGCCTGCGGCACCAGGCGCTGGAGCAGCGGGCGGATGGTTTCGGCGCCGAGGAACATGGTCTCCACCAGGCCGCGCGCATGCAGCAGCCGGTCGGTGAAGATGTGCCCGCGATCGGCATCGGCGCAGAGCTGGATCTCGTCCACCGCGACGAATTCCGCGCGGCGATCGAGCGGCATGGCTTCGACCGTGCAGGCGAACCACTTCGCCTCGGGGGGGACGATCTTTTCCTCGCCGGTGATGAGCGCGACGTGGCGCTCTCCCTTGGCGGCGACCATGCGATCGTAATTCTCGCGCGCCAGCAGGCGCAGCGGGAAACCGATGATGCCAGAGGCATGCGCAAGCAGGCGCGTGATGGCGAGGTGGGTCTTGCCGGTATTGGTCGGGCCGAGCACGGCGCGGACGCGGGGGGCAAACATGTGACGGTCAGACATGGGGTGCTGGATCAAGGTCCGTCGGTGTTGTCCAGACGCGTCGCACGATGCCGCGCCCTTGGCAACCGCCTGACGTGCCGCAGGGGGGAAAGCCGATCAGCCGGCCGGGGCCGGTCTGGCAATGCGGCGTCAATCATTGCTGGTGCATAAAGCGTCGTGGCTCCTCACAAGCGGGGAGCGGAGGTCCCGATGATCCATCGTTTTTCAAGTTCGATCGCAGCCAGGCTGAATGGCCTTTTCGTCGGCCTCGCCGGCATCGCGATGGCTGCTGCTCTGGGCGGCTTCCTCGCCTTCCAGGCGCATCAGGCACAGGTCCAGGGGTGGCGTCAGGCCGGCGAGGCGACCTTGCTCGCCGAGCGCGCAAACGCGCATGTGCTGGAAGTGGTGATGGAAAGTCGCGGTATCTATGCCGCGCAGGACAGGGCGCAGGTGGACCGCTTCGGCGCCGGCCTGACCCGTGCTCTGGAGCGTCTGGAACGCGACCTGGCGGCCTGGGCGCCGCTGGTGCTGCCCGAAGGGCGCGCGGAGTTCGCGGCGTTGCAGGAGGCGGCAGCCTCCTTCGCCCGCTTCCGCCGCGAATTGCTGCGCCTCGGCCAGCAGGAGGGCGCCGCCGCCGACCGCTTCGGCAACAACGACGCCAACCGCGCCAACCGCGCCGCGCTGAACGAACGGCTGACCGCCGCCGCCACGGCCGCCAATATCCGCAGCCAACAGTTGGTGGCCAAGGCGCTCCACCAGGGTGAGACCCTGGCGCTGCAAGTCCTGGCGTCGACCATCGCCGCTGTGCTGGTGCTCTCGGGCTTCGCCATGCTGGTGCTGCGCCGGACCGTGCTGCGCCCGCTGGGCGCGCTGCGCGACGCGGCGCAGGCCATGTCCGAGGGCCGCCTGGCGGATCCTGTGCCGGGAACGGGGCGACCTGATGAGGTGGGCGCCACGGCCCGTGCGCTCGAAATCTTCCGCGAGGCCAGCCTCGCCGCGAAGCAGGCCGAGGCCGAGCGTGCCGAGGAAGCGAACCGCGCCATCGCCCGGTCGCGCGACCTGGAGCGGCGCATCGGTGCCTTCGAGGCCGAAGCCCGGCGCGGCTTCAATGAGATGGCCGGCGCCGCCGGGGCGCTCGACGCTGCGGCCCTGCAACTCAGCGCTACGGCGGAGCGGGGGCGCACCCACAGCCATGAAGCGGTTGGCGCGGCGGAGCAGACTTCCGCCAGCGTGCAGACCGTCGCAGCCGCCACCGAGGAGCTATCGGCCTCGATCTCCGAGGTCACCCGCCAGATGTCGGATGCCGCGAGGCGCGCTCGCGCGGCCGAGGCGGAGGTGCAGCAGACCGAGGAGCGGGTGCGCGGCCTCTCGGAAGCCGCGGCGCGCATCGGCGATGCGGTGCGGCCGATCGAGAGCATTGCGGGCCAAACCAACCTGCTCGCGCTGAATGCCACGATCGAAGCCGCGCGCGCCGGCGATGCCGGCAAGGGCTTTGCCGTCGTTGCCGGCGAGGTGAAGGCGCTGGCCGGGCAGACCGCGCGCGCGACCGAGGAGATTGGCGCGCAGGTCAAGGCCATCCGCGCTGCGACCGAGGGCGTGGTCGGCGCCATCGGCCAGATCGCGGCGGCGGTGCAGGAAATGGGCGGGATGACGGCTGCCGTCGCCGGCGCGGCCGAAGAACAGACCAGCGCGACGCGGGAGATCACCCGCCGCGCCGCCGAAATGGCGAATGGCACGCAGCAGGTCACCAATACCCTGGCCGCGCTCGCCAGCGGCGCGGGGGAGACCGATGCCGCCGGCAGCCGCGTGCGCGAAAGTGCAGCCATGCTCGCCGAGCGCACCACAGCGTTGCGCCAGCAGACCGACAGCTTCCTGGCCGGGCTGCGTGCCGCCTGAGGGGGCTTGCTGAGGGGGACCTGCTGATTGGGACTTGGCGCGGCGGGGCCATGCGGGCAGCTTGCAGGGCGTGAGCCCCGCCAACAGTTTCGCGCTGATCTTCGCCGCCCAGTTCTTCGCCTTCGGCGTGCTGATACCCTTCCTGCCCGTCGTGCTGGTGGGGCGCGGCCTCGGGGCGGAGGAGGTTGCCGTGCTGCTGGCCGCGGGCTCCGCCGTGCGACTCATCGCCGGGCCGCTCGGCGGGCGGTTGGCCGACAAGCTCGCCGCGCCGCGCCTGGTGCTGGCCTGCGCGGCGGGGCTGGCGGCGCTGGCGGCGGGGGGGTTTCTGCTGGCAGCGGGGTTCGGCCTGCTGCTGCTGGTGATCGTGGTGCACAACGGCGCCCTCGCGCCCGTGGTGCCGCTGACCGATGCCGTGGCAGTGCTCGCCGCGCGCGGCCCGCCGGGCTTCGACTATGCGCGGATCCGCTCGGCCGGCAGCATCGCCTTCATCGTGGCGGCACTTGGCGGCGGGCAGGCGGTGGCCTGGGCGGGCCCGGACGCCGCGGTCTGGCTGGTGATGGCGGGGTTGGCCGTCACCGCCGTCGCGGCGTTGACCTTGCCCGCGGCCCCGCCGCGCCCGGCCGCGGGGCCGCGCGGCTGGGCAGCCTTCATTGCGCCCCTGCGGATTCCGGCATTTCGGCGACTCATGCTGGTCTCGGCCCTGATCCAGGGCAGCCACGCCATGTACTACGCCTTCGGCACGCTGCATTGGCAGGCGGCGGGGCTTTCCGCCGGGCTGATCGGCGCGCTTTGGGCGGCGGGCGTGGTGGCGGAGGTCGCGCTGTTCTGGTGGGGGCGCAGCTTCGTCGCGCGGCTCGGCCCGGTCGGGCTATGCCTGCTCGCGGCGGCGGCGGGCGTGCTGCGCTGGGGGATCGTGGCGGTGACGGTCGATCCCTGGCTGCTGTTCCCGGCGCAACTGCTGCATGCGGCGACCTTCGGCATGCAGCACCTGGCGACGATGGCGGTGCTCGGCCGCATCGTGCCGTCGGCGCAGGCGGGCACGGCGCAGACGCTGCACGCGGCGCTCGGCATCGGGCTCTGGATGGGCGTGTTCACCCTCGCCTGCGGGCCACTCTACGCCGCGGCGGGGGGCGGGGCCTTCTGGGCGATGGCGCTGCTCTGCGCGTTGGCGGTACCGGCGGTGTTCTGGCTGGGCGCGGTGCTCAAGCGATAGAGCACGCAGAAAGCGGGCGCGACCCTCGCGGATCGCGCCCGCTTTGTGCGGCGACGTGCCGCCGTCTACGCCGCGCGTGCCATGCCGCGCAGCACGTAGTGCAGGATGCCGCCATTGCGGTAGTACTCGACCTCATCGGCCGTATCGGCGCGGCACCGCACCTCGGTGCTGATGACATGGCCGTCCGCGCGGGTAATGACCAGCTCCAGCATCATCCGCGGCTTCAGATCCTCGATGCCGATGATATCGACCACCTCGTCGCCGCGCAGCGACAATGAGTTGCGGCTTTCGCCATCCTTGAACACCAGCGGCAGCACGCCCATGCCGACCAGGTTCGAGCGGTGGATGCGCTCGAAGCTTTCGGCGATCACCGCCTTCACGCCGAGCAGGAAGGTGCCCTTGGCCGCCCAGTCGCGCGACGAGCCCGTGCCGTATTCCTTGCCGCCGAAGATCACCAGCGGCACGCCTTCCGCCTTGTAGCGCATGGCCACATCGTAGATCGGGGCGCTGTCGCCAGAAGGGTAGTGCCTGCTGATGCCGCCCTCGATGCCGGGCACCATCTCGTTCTTGATGCGGATGTTGGCGAAGGTGCCGCGCATCATCACCTGGTGATTGCCGCGCCGCGCGCCGTAGCTGTTGAAGTCGAGCGGCCGCACCTGATGGTCCAGCAGGTATTCGCCGGCCGGGCTGGAGCGGCGGATATTGCCGGCGGGCGAGATATGGTCGGTCGTGATGCTGTCGCCCAGCAGGCCGAGCACGCGCGCCCCACGCACCGATTCCAGCGCCTTCACCTCCATGCTCATGCCCTCGAAGTAGGGAGGGTTCTGTACGTAGGTGGAGCCGCTGTTCCAGTGATACGTGTCGCTGTCGGCATCGACGCGGATCGCCTGCCACTGCGCCGGACCCTTGAACACGTCCGAGTAGCGCGACATGAACATCTTGCGGGTGACAACGCCGTGCACGACCTCCTCGACCTCGGCCTGGGTCGGCCAGATATCCAGCAGCATGACGGGCTTGCCGTCACGCCCCATGCCGATCGGCTCCTTCGACAGGTCGATCTTCACCGTGCCCGCCAGCGCATAGGCGACAACCAGTGGCGGCGAGGCCAGGTAGTTGGCGCGCACATTGGCATGCACGCGGCCTTCGAAGTTGCGGTTGCCCGAGAGCACGCCGGCGACGACGAGCTTGTTGCCCTCGATCGCTTCCACCATCGGCTCGGGCAGCGGGCCCGAATTGCCGATGCAGGTGGTGCAGCCATAGCCCACCGTCTGGAAGCCCAGCGCATCGAGATCGGCGGTCAGCTCCGAGGCGTTCAGATAGTCGGTCACCACCTGCGAGCCCGGCGCCAGCGAGGTCTTGACCCACGGCTTCGGGAACAGCCCCTTCGCCCGTGCCTTGCGCGCCAACAGCCCTGCCGCCACCATCACATAGGGGTTGGAGGTGTTGGTGCAGCTCGTGATCGCCGCGATCACCACATCGCCGTGGCCGAGGTCGAAATTCGCCTCCTCCACCGCGACGCGCTTGGTTGCCTCATCGCCCGGCACGCCCATGGCGCCCGAGGCGAGGTCCTTGGCGAAAGACGTGCCGACCGAGCCCAGCGCCACGCGGTCCTGCGGCCGCTTCGGCCCGGCCAGCGAGGGCTCGACGGTCGCGAGGTCGAGCTCCAGCGTGTCGGTGAACATCGGCTCGGGTGTGGCTTCATCGCGCCACATGCCCTGCGCCTTGAAATACTCGCGCACGAGGTTGATGCGGTGCTCGTCGCGGCCGGAGATGTTGAGGTAGCCCAGCGTCACCTCATCGATCGGGAAGAAGCCGCAGGTGGCGCCGTATTCGGGCGCCATGTTGGCGATCGTCGCGCGATCGGCGAGCGGCATGTGCGTCAGGCCCGGGCCGCAGAACTCGACGAACTTGCCGACCACGCCCTGCTTGCGGAGCATCTGCGTCACGGTCAGCACCAGGTCGGTGGCGGTGACGCCCTCACGCAGCTTGCCGATCAGGCGGAAGCCGACCACGTCGGGGATGAGCATGGCGATGGGCTGGCCGAGCATCGCGGCCTCGGCCTCGATGCCGCCCACGCCCCAGCCGAGCACGCCCAGGCCGTTCACCATCGTCGTATGGCTGTCGGTGCCGTAGCAGCTGTCGGGGTAGGCGAAGGTCTCGCCCGCATCGGTAGCGGTCCAGACCACCTGCGCGAGGTATTCCAGGTTCACCTGGTGGCAGATGCCGGTGCCCGGCGGCACCACGCGGAAATTCGCGAAGGCCGA
>JBBSCP010000113.1:0-13170 GCA_038250135.1 Acetobacterales bacterium
CGTGACACTGCCCGTCACGCCGATCACCGCAATGATGTCGTCCGGCCCCGCAGGACCCCACACGAACCGCCGCATCAGCGCGCCCGCGCCGTCATACTCGGCCACCTCCTGCTCGCCCGATGACAGAAACGCCGTGGCCACCCCGTTCACCGCGCGGCTGCGCCGCCGCCCCACCGCGTCATAGCCCAGGCTGATCGCCGTGCCCGGCCGCGTCGCCGAGACCAGGCGCCCCTGCGCATCATGCCCGTACGCCCACACCCCGTCGCCCGCGAGGTTGCCGTCGCTGTCGTAGCTGTAGGTCGTGCCCGCGACGGCCGTGTATTGGTTCATCGCATTCGCCGCATAGGCCCGCGTGCCGAGCGCCAGCGCCGGGTTGGTGATACCGGGCAGGTAGGTCGCATCGCTGACCGTGCGCGCCGCCACCGCGTTTTCCCGGTTGCGCCGATACCCGAAGCTCACACCAGCGCCCGAGGCAAAGCTGTGCACAACACCCCCCAGCGTGTCGTTCATGCGCCACGCCCAATTCGTCGTGGTGATGTTATGGTAGAGCAGCGAGGTCCGCCGCGACAGCACATCATACCCGTACGCCGTGATCTGCTCCCCCGCATCAGCTCAGCGCTCAGTTCTGTCGCCTGGAAGGTGAGCGAGATGCCACGAGAGGCAAGCTGTACCGGCCGGACGGTTTCCCCTTGACATACCGTCCGGCCGGTATAGCTACGGCCCATGATCGATATCCTGCTTCATCCGCCGGACGCCCCCACCCGCATCCTCGATGCGGCCGCCGCCATCGTACAGGCGCGCGGCGTCAGCGGCCTGACGCTGGAAGCCGCGGCGCGCGATGCCGGAGTCTCCAAGGGCGGGCTGCTATACCATTTCGCTTCAAAGGAGGCGCTGCTGGACGCCATGCTCCGCCGCCTCGCCGATTTCATGGAGCGCGAATACGAGGCCTGCGTCGCCGCCCAGCCGCCCGGCCCCGGCCGCGTTGCCCGCGCCAACCTCGACTGGGGCTTCGGCGAGGGCGAATTGAGCTGCAATGAGCGCCACGACATGGCCGGCGCCGTATTCCGTGCCGCCTTCCACCATGACCCCGCGCTGCTCGACCCGATCCGCGCCGTGATCGCGCGCATGCGCCGCGACAGCGCCGGCGATGGCCTGTCGCCCGGCGCAGGCGATGCCATCTCAGCCGCCTGCGACGGCATGTTCATGGCCCGCATGTTCCGCCTCTACACCCCCACAACCGATGAACGCGCCGCCATGCGCCGCGCCCTGGAACGCCTGATGGAGCCCTCCCCATGAAGGCCTGGCCGATGAAGGCCCGCCCCCTGGTGATCGGCGCGGCGGTGATCGCCGCTGCCGGCGGCGCCTACGCGCTGTTCGGCACTTCGGCGCCGCCACCAGTCAGCCCCGTGCGCGCCGCGACCAGCCCGGTCGGCGTCGGTGCGCTCGGCCGAGTCGAGCCCGCCTCGCGAATCCGCCGCCTCGCCCCCGGCAGCGGCCAGGAAGGGTCGCGGATCGACCGGCTGCTCGTCAGCGAGGGCGCGGTGGTGGAGGCCGGGCAGGTCGTCGCCGAATTCCACGATGCCGCCCTCAGGGACGCAGCCCTCGCCCAGGCCGAGGCGCAGCGCGACCAGGCCGCCGCGCGCCTCGCCCGCACCCGCGCCGGCGGCCGCGCCAGCGAAGTCACCGCCCAGCGCGCACGGATCGAGGCCCTGACCAATGCCGAGGCGTCGTTGCGGCGCGAGGCCGAGCGCGCGGAACGCCTGGAGCGCACCGGCGCCGGCGCCGAGGCCACCGCCGAGCGCGCCCGCTTCGCCGCCAACCGTGCCCGCGCCGAGCGCGCCGAGGCGCTGGCCGTGCTGGATACGCTGCTCAGCCCGCGCGCCGAGGACCTCGCCCTGGCCGAGGCCGAGTTCGCCGCCGCCGAGGCCGCCGTGACGCGCGCCCGCGCCGAGGCCGCGATGGCAAGGCTGCGCGCCCCGATCGGTGGCACCGTGCTGCGCATCCTCTCCCGCGCGGGCGAGCGCGTGAGCAGCGACGGCGTGCTGGAGATGGCCGATCTCGGCGCCATGGATGTGGTGGCCGAGGTGTTCGAAACCGACCTGCCGCGGCTGCGCCTTGGCGCACCCGCCGAGGTGCTGGTGCCCGGCGAGGCGCGACGCTTCCCGGCCACGGTGCGCGAGATCGGCTGGCAGGTGCGGCGCAACGTGCAGGGCCAGACCGATCCTGTCGCCGCGGTCGATGCTCGCACGGTGGAGGTGCGCCTGACGCTGAGCGCCGAGGGCGCGGCGGCGCTGTCGCGCCGGTCCAACATGCAGGTGCAGGTGGCGATCCGGCCATGACCGAGCTCCGCCGTCTGCTGCCCTGGGCGCCAGAGTTGAACGCGACTGCCGTGCCGTCGCCAGTCGATACCACGACGAAACGTCGCGGTCCCGGCTTCCTGGCCGCCACGCTGCTCGCCATCCGCCTCGCCTGGCGGCAATTGTGGAGCGAGAAGGCGCGCCTCGCCTCGGCCATCGCCGGCGTGATGTTCGCCTGCGTGCTGGTGTTCATGCAGCTGGGTTTCCGCTCCGCGCTGTTCGACAGCGCCACGGCGCTGATCGGGGCGATGCGCGGCGATCTGTTCCTGATGCACCCGACGACGACGGCGAGCTTCCGGCCCGAGGCGATGCCGCGCGTGCGCGCCTACCAGGCGCTGGCGCTGCCGGAGGTGGAGCGTGCCGTGCCGGTCTATCTCGCGCAGGCGACCTGGCGAAATCCCGAGAACGGCTCGCGTCGTGCCATCCAGCTCATCGGCGTCGATACCGATGCCGGCGTGCTCGATTTCCCAGGCCTGTCGTCGATGCTCGAAGCGCTGAAGCGGCCCGATACGGTGGCCTTCGATGGACGTTCGCGCCCCGAATTCGGCGCCGTGGCGCAGCTGCTCGCGCAGGGGCCGCTTACGGTGGAGGTGGGCCAGCGCGATGTCGAAGTCGTCGGCCTGATCGAGATCGGGCCGAGCTTCGGCGCGGATGGCAACATCGTGCTGTCGGACGTGAATTTTCGTCGGCTCGTCAAGGAACGATTGCCCTCCGCCATCGACCTTGTGGCGATCAAGCTAAGGCCGGGCAGCGACATCGCCACCGTGCAGGCCGAGCTGCGGCGCATCCTGCCGCCCGACGTGATGGTGATGACGCAAGCCCAGCTCAACGCGCATGAACGCGCCTATTGGGAGGAAGCAACGCCGATCGGCTTCATCTTCGCCTTCGGCAGCCTGATGGGCCTCGTGGTCGGCATGGTGATCGTCTACCAGATCCTGTTTTCCGACATCGCCGGCCACCTCAAGGAATACGCGACGCTGAAGGCGATGGGCTATTCCAACTTCTATCTCGGCCGCGTGGTGCTGGGTGCCGCGCTGATCCTGGCGGTGACGGGATTCATTCCCGGCCTGATCGTCTCGACGCTGCTGTATGACGTGATCGGCTCGGCCACCTTCCTGCCGCTGGCGATGGATGCGGCGCGCGGGGCTTGGGTGTTTGCCATGATCTTCACCATGTGCGCCATCGCCGGGCTGCTCGCGATGCGCAAGCTGCGCGACGCGAATCCCGCGGATATGTTCTAGCATGAGCAACCCGGTTATCCTCCGCGGCGTCACCTATTCCTACGGCGAGGGCGAGTTGCGCCGGCCCGTGCTGCGCGAGGTCGATCTTACCGTCGAGCCCGGCGAGATCGTGCTGCTCACCGGCCCCTCGGGCAGCGGAAAGACCACGCTGCTGACGCTGATTGGCGCGCTGCGTGCGATGCAGGAAGGCAGCGCGCGCGTGCTGGGCGAGGAGCTGTTCGGCTCCGCTGAATCCACGCGCGTGAAGTTACGCCGCCGAATCGGCTTCATCTTCCAGAACCACAATCTGCTGGGCTTCCTCACCGCGCGGCAGAATGTGGCGATGGCGCTGGAGCAGGATGGCGCGACCAGCGAACCCCGGCGCCTCAAGCGCGCCGAGGAGTTGCTGACGAGCGTCGGCCTCGCCGATCATCTCGACAAGCTGCCCGCGCAGCTCTCGGGCGGCCAGCGCCAGCGTGTCTCGGTGGCGCGCGCGCTTGCCGCCGATCCGGGCCTGGTATTGGCGGATGAGCCCACCGCCGCGCTCGACCGGGTGAGCGGGCATGAGGTGGTGCAACTGTTGCGCGACCTTGCCAAGTCGCGCGGCGTGCCGATCCTGCTGGTGACGCACGACCCGCGCATCCTCGATGTCGCCGACCGCATCGTGGCGATGGAGGATGGCAGGATCATCGAGAGCGTGGTGACGGCTTCAGCGTAGAAGTTCGAAGATGGCCTTCGCCGCCTCGTCGGTGAAGGCCAGGGTGTCGGCGCTGCCGGCGGCATCGGCGATCAGGTCGAGGCTGGAGAAATCCGCGACCGAAACGCGATAGAGATCCCACCCGCGCCGGGGCCGAGCGTATCGACGCCCGCGCCGCCCTGCACCGTATCGGTGCCGACCAGCCGGCCCGGCGCGACGACCTTGAACAGGTGCGCGACATCCGTGGCTCCTATCAGCGAATCGAGGGCCGATCCGGTGAGCGTGTCGTTTGCCGTCGGCCGATCTCCCTCGCGCCCTTGCCGGCGCCAGTCGCCCCAAGGTGGCAGCATCGCGCGCGGCCGGCTTGAGGCAAACCCGCCACGCTGCTTCACTGGCGATCACCAGAACGGGACGAAACGTGTGGAGCGCGAGCGGGCGCTGTTCGCCATTGCCGATTTCAGGCGGCTCTGGGCGATCGGCCTTACCGTCACCATCGGCCGCTGGCTCGAGATGCTGGTGATCGGCATCGTGGTTTGGCGCGACACCGAGAGCGCGTTGCTGGTCGCCGCCATGACGCTGCTGCGGATGCTGCCGATGGGCCTGTTCGGCGCCTTCGCCGGCGTGTTGGCGGACCGCGTGCAACGCCGCAGCGCACTGGTCGCCGTGCTGCTGATCCAGGCCGCCGGCGCGCTCGCCTTCGCCTTGCTGGCCTCCGTCGGCACGGTGCAGATATGGCAGATCGCGCTCGCCAGTTTCGTGAACGGCCTATCCTGGGCGGCCGACAATCCGGTGCGCCGGATGATGCTGGGCGAGGTCGTGGGCGGCGCGCGCATGGGGCGCGCCATGTCTTTCGAGGTGATGGGCAACAATGCCAGCCGCATCGTCGGCCCGGCCCTGGGCGGCGCGCTGCTCGCCTGGGTCGGGCTCGCCGCGCCCTTCCTGGCCGCGGCGCTGCTATACCTGCTCGGCACCCTGCTGGCGCTGCGGGTTGCGCATCGCACGGCGGTGGTGAGGACAGCGGGCCCAAGCGTGCTGCGCCAGAGCATCGAAAGCTTCGGCGAGGTGCTGCGCGCGCCCGGCATGAAGGGCATCATGTCCGTCACCGTGGTGTTCAACGTGTTCGGCTGGCCCTGCATCAGCATGCTGCCGGTGATCGCGGAAAGCCGGCTCGGCCTGGGTGCCGGCGCCACCGGCGTACTGGCGGGCATGGATGGCCTCGGCGCGCTGATCGGCGCGGCAATGATCGGCGCGCTGGCGCGACAGGCGCACTACCCGCGTCTGTATGTCGGCGGTACGGCGCTCTACTTGGCGATGCTCGTGGTCTTCGCCCTGGCCCCCGCCGCGCTGCCGGCCGGGCTCGCTTTGGTGGCGATGGGCCTCGGCAGCGCCTGCTTCGCGGTGACACAGGCGACGCTGGTCTATGTCGCCGCGCCGGGCGCATTGCGCTCGCGCGCACTCGGCGTATTGTCCTTCTGCATCGGCCTTGGATTGGTTGGATTCCTCCATGTGGGCCTGATGTCAGCTTGGCTCGGCGCGCCGGTGGCGACCGCGGTGATCGGCCTGGAAGGCCTACTGGCGCTGGCTATCGCGCGCCGTTTCTGGCCGCGCATTGTATAAATCCTGGGACGACCCATATGATTTGTTGTCAAAGCACGCCGTGGGATACCCTCCCGGCCACCAAGCCTCGATGTATCAGGCGCCATTCCTGCGGAAGCGCGCCTGCCCCAAATCCTTTCCGCAGGGTGTGAGGAGCGCGCGTGTCGCGACCCGTCGCCCGCCCAATTAACTCGTCTATCGAGAACCAGACCCTTGCCGGCTCAGGCTCCCAGGGAGGCCCCCAGGGTGCCCGTCGCACGGCACTCCGCGCGCAACTCCGCCAGCCGATGGATGAAACCACGCGCCGTATGATAATGGCCGTCGCCAGCAACGGCCTCGACGAGATCGTGCAGGCGCGCCTGCTCGCCATGGGGCCGCCGCGCGAGGCCAAAGCCGCGCCGGGCCGCCGGAAGCGCCAGCCTTGAGCGACCAGGCCGTCACGGACGCCGCAGTCGCCGCCCAGCCCCGTTGGGATGGCCAATGCGTTGTGTTCGACATGGCGCATGGCGAGGACATCGTCTCCTGCGCCATTTCCCGCCAAGCGCTTCAGGATCTCAGCACGCGGCGACATTTCAAGCCGGCGATGCTGCTGGTCTGCTTCGCCGAGGCTCGCCCGCGCATCGAGGCGATTGCGCGCCGCAAGCTCGCGCGGCGTTCTCCCGGCAGCGTCAGCCGGCTGAGTATCTGGTCTGAGGATATCGGCGACCCCGAGCCCGAGGCGCCGGCAACTTAACCAGTCGAGCTACAGCCGCCACCCGGTGTGGATTGCCACGATCCCGCCGGACAGGTTGCGGTGCGCCACCCGCTCAAGCCCGGCTTCGCGCATCAGGTTCTCCAGCGTTTGCTGGTCGGGGAAGCGGCGGATGCTCTCGGCGAGGTATTCGTAACTGTCACGATCCTTCGCCACGCGAGCGCCGATCTCCGGCAACACCTTGAACGACCAAACGTCATAGACCTTCGCCAAGGGTTCGACCGCGATGCGGGAGAATTCCAGGCAGTGGAAGCGCCCTCCAGGCCGAAGCACGCGCCAGGCCTCACGCAATACGGCCGATTTGTCGGTACAGTTGCGCAGGCCGAAGGCGATGGAAATCTTCTCCACGCTGCGGTCCGGCAGTGGGATGTGCTCCGCATCCACCACCACGAAATCCAGGTTGCTGACGATGCCGCGATCCAGTGCGCGTTTTTGCGCGACCTCCAGCATTGCCGGGTTCACATCCGTCAGGATCACCCGTTTCGCCCCCGCCGCCAGCGCGCCGAAGGCGATGTCGCCCGTGCCGCCAGCGAGATCGAGCAGCGTCTCGCGCGGGGAGGCGTCGATGGCGCGCACGAGGATGCGCTTCCACAGCCGATGGATACCCAGCGACATCAGGTCGTTCATCACGTCGTAGCTCGGCGCCACGCTCTCGAAGACACGCCTGACCATGCCCGCCTTCTCGTCGCGGGGCACTTCGCGGTAGCCGAAATCCGTCGTGTCGCTCATGCGCGCAACTTGGCGTGGCGGCGCGTTGAGGGCAAGGAAGGGGCATGCCCGAACTTCCCGAAGTCGAAACCGTGATGCGCGGCCTTGCCGCGGTGCTGGACGGCCGCCGCATCGCCCGCGCCGAGACGACGCGCCCAGATCTGCGCTGGCCCTTCCCGCCGAATTTTTCCACGCGAGTCACCGGCGCCACCGTCGCGGGATTTCGCCGGCGCGGCAAATACATGCTGATGCGCCTCGACACGGGCGAGAGCCTGCTGATCCATCTCGGCATGTCGGGCCGGATGGTGGCGCGCCCGCTGGCCGGCCCGCCCGTTCCCTGGATGGGGCCGACAGGGCGCTTCTCCGACACGCGCGGCCATAATCAACCTCCTGAATTGCATGAGCACCTGATCCTGGAGACGGTGGAGGGCATGCGCGTGGGCTTCGTCGATCCGCGCCGCTTCGGCAGCGTCGATCTGGTCGCGACCGCCGCGGAGGACGCGCACAAGCTCCTCGCCGGCATGGGGCCGGAGCCGCTGGAGCCCGGCTTCACCGCGGGCGTGCTGGACGCTGGCCTGGCCGGGCGGCACACGCCGATCAAGGCGGCGCTGCTCGACCAACGGGTGGTGGCGGGCTTGGGCAACATCTACGTGGCGGAGGCGCTGTTCCGCGCGGGCATTTCGCCCAAACGCCTCGCTGCCAGCGTGGTCGGCGCGCGCGCCGCTCGGCTCGTGCCGGCGATCAAGTCGGTGCTGGTCGAGGCGATTGGCGCCGGTGGCTCGAGCCTGCGCGACTATGTACGCGCCGATGGCGAATTGGGCCGCTTTCAGGACCGGTTTTCGGTCTATGACCGCGAGGGCCTGCCTTGCCCGGGCTGCCTTGGCCCGGAGGGCGGCTGCGCCGGCGTGGCGCGACTGGTGCAGGCCGGCCGCAGCACTTTTTATTGTCGCCGCACGCAGCGTTGAGTGCCCAGCGCCGCCGCGCTACGCCATCCCCCACGCCTGAGGAGACGCCCGCATGTCCTACGAGATGATCCTGGTCGAGACGGTGGGCCGCGTCGGCGTCATCACGCTGAACCGACCCAAGGCGCTGAACGCGCTATGCGATCAGTTGATGACCGAGCTCGGCCAGGCGCTGCGCGACTTCGATGCCGATGCCGGGATCGGCGCCATTGTGCTGACCGGCTCGGAGAAGGCCTTCGCCGCCGGCGCCGACATCAAGGAGATGAAGGACCGCGCCTACCCCGCCGTTTATTTTGACGATTTCATCGGCCAGCATTGGGAAGATGTGCTGCGTATCCAAAAGCCGGTGATCGCCGCGGTGGCCGGCTTCGCGCTCGGCGGCGGGTGCGAGCTCGCGATGATGTGCGATCTCATCCTCGCCGCCGACAACGCGAAATTCGGCCAGCCCGAGATCAATCTCGGCATCATCCCCGGCGCTGGCGGCTCGCAGCGCCTGACGCGCGCCATTGGCAAGTCGAAGGCGATGGAGATGATCCTCACGGGCCGCATGATGGAGGCTGAGGAGGCCGAGCGCGCCAACCTCGTCTGCCGCGTGGTGCCGCTCGCCGAGCTGCGGGAGCAGGCGCTGAAGATGGCCGAGAAGATCGGCAGTCTCTCGGCTCCCTCGGTCGCGATGGCGAAGGAGGCGGTGAACATGGCCTTCGAGGGCACATTGCGTGAAGGCGTGCGCTTCGAGCGCCGGCTGTTCCTGTCGCTGTTCTCGACCGAGGACCAGAAGGAGGGCATGGCGGCCTTCGTCGAGAAGCGGAAGCCGAATTTCCGGAACGCCTGAGCATGGGGCGCCTGGCGGGGATCTACGTCGCCGCTGCCTTGGCCGAGATCGCCGGCTGCTACGCCTTCTGGGTCTGGCTGCGGCTGGGCGGTTCGGCGCTGTGGCTGGCACCCGGCCTGGCCTGCCTGATCGCCTTCGCCTGGCTGCTGACGCTTAGCCCCGCCGAGCAGGCGGGCCGCGCTTTCGCTGTCTATGGTGGCGTCTACATCGTGGCGAGCCTTGCATGGATGTGGGCGGTCGAGGGGCTGCGTCCCGACCGGTGGGATGTGATCGGCACGGCGATGTGCCTTGGCGGTGCGGCGCTCATGCTGCTCGGACCGCGGAGCGCAGGGTGACGCCGAGGGCTACCGTTGCGCGGCAGAGCATGCTCCATTGACTCGGCAAAGGGGCGGGCGCTAGACACCGCGTCTTCGTGGATGGCTTCTGCCGTTCGACGCACCGAAACATCCGACTGGTCAGATATCACAGCCCATGGCGAACAATGCTTCAGCGCGTAAGCGCATCCGCCAGACCGAGAAGCGCACCGAGCGCAACCGCGCTCGTCGCTCTCGCGTCCGCACCTTCATCCGCAAGGTCGAACTGGCCATTACCGGTGGCGACAAGGGCGCGGCGCAGTCGGCCCTCCAGGCAGCCCAGCCGGAGATGCAGCGGGCGGTCGGCAAGGGCGTATTCCACGCGAACACCGTGTCGCGCAAGCTGTCCCGCCTCTCGGCACGCATCAAGTCGCTGGACGCCGCCCCGCAGGTTTGATTGCTCCTGGTTGGGCAGAGCCTCGCGAAGTTCAAAAAAAACAAAGACTGCAAAAGTGACGCTGCCTGATACGGCCGCGTCATTTTCTTTGTCCGGAGCTCGCCACTGAATCCTCAGTCGCGAATGGCCTGTCAAGCCAGGTTTTGACTTGCAGATGCAAAGTAATCATTTGCCGGCGCCCGGTGTGGGGCGGTAGGTTCTGGATCGGGAGAGGCGGGGGCCTCGGTTTCAGAACGTCGCTGATGGTGTGCGGTCCGCCGTGCACCAAAGCGCAGGGCGCAGATGGTTTTGCCATCTTTGCCGTGCGGCTCGGCACTCTTGCGGTGCGGGCGGGCATTCCGGAATGGGCGTTTGAGGGTGACAGGTGCGTCGAATGGAGCAAGCAGGCGGGCCGTCGCCATCGTCCCAGCTCTCGCCCTCCGGCCAGACCGCGGAACTCTGGGCGCGCATCCGCGGCCGGTTGCGCGACGAAGTCGGTGAGGTCGAATACCGGACTTGGCTCCGCCAGATGACACTCGCTTCCGTGCAGGGCGAGGAGGTCGTCATTCTGCTGCCCACGCGCTTCCTGCGCGACTGGGTGCGCAGCCATTATGGCGACCGCCTGCGCAGCATGTGGCAGGCCGAAATCCCCGCCATCCGCACCGCCGAATTCCGCGTGGTGCCCGAGCCCCGGGCTGCCATCGGTACGCCGGTGGCCGAGCTGCGCAGCACCGAGCCGCCGCCGGTCGGCCCGCGCATCGGCACGACCCTGCGCAGCCAGGCCGAGCCCGAGGTGCAGCCGCCCGCAGGCCTGGCCGAGCCGCTCGGCAAGCCGGCCGAGACGCGCGCGGCCGATCCGCGCAGCGACTGGTCCGTGCCGCTCGACCCGCGCTTCACCTTCGACACCTTCATTGTCGGCAAGCCCAATGAATTCGCCCATGCCTGCGCGCGCCGGGTGGCGGAACGTCCCGCCAGCCCCGGCTTCAACCCGCTGTTCCTGTATGGCGGCGTGGGCCTGGGCAAGACGCATCTGATGCATGCCGTCGCCTGGTCGATCCGTGAACGCGGTGCGCAAGCCGGCCAGGTGCCACAGAGCGTCGCTTACATGTCGGCGGAAAAATTCATGTACCGCTTCATCGCCGCGCTGCGCAGCCAGAGCACGATGGAGTTCAAGGAATCGCTGCGCAGCGTCGACCTGCTGCTGATCGACGACCTGCAGTTCCTGATCGGCAAGGACAACACGCAGGAGGAATTCTTCCATACCTTCAACGCGCTGATCGATGCCGGCAAGCAGATCGTGGTCAGCGCCGACAAATCGCCCTCCGACCTCAGCGGCATCGAGGACCGGCTGCGCACGCGCCTGGGCTGCGGCATGGTCGCCGACCTGCATGCCACGACCTATGAGCTCCGCCTGTCGATCCTGCAGGCCAAGGCGCAGGGCCAGGGCGTGCCGGTGCCGCCCAAGGTATTGGAATTCCTGGCGCACAAGATCACGACCAATGTGCGCGAGCTGGAAGGCGCGTTGAACCGCCTGATCGCGCACGCCAATCTGTTCGGCCGCGTGGTGACGATGGAGAGCGCGCAGGAGGTGCTGCACGACGTGCTGCGCGCGCATGATCGCCGCGTCACGATCGAGGAGATCCAAAAGCGCGTGGCGGAGCACTACAGCATCCGGCTCACCGACATGTCCTCGCCACGCCGGGCGCGCAACGTCGCGCGGCCCAGGCAGATCGCGATGTATCTGGCGAAGCAGCTCACCAGCCGCTCCCTGCCCGAGATCGGCCGCCGCTTCGGCGGGCGCGACCATACCACGGTGATGCATGCGGTGAGCCGCGTGGCCGAGCTCATGCAGGCCGACGCCGCCTTCGCCGAGGATGTCGAGCTGCTACGCCGGATGTTGGAGACTTAAATCTGCCCTCAAGCGCCGAGCGCGGCCTCCGGCCGCCAGGCTACGCGCCGTCGTGCCGAAGGCACGCCAAAGGCGTGACGCGCTGGGGCGCTTGGGAAAGCGGTCGTCCTGCGCACGGGGCCGCTATGCGCGGCCCAAGAAAACGGTGGGGCGCGCATATCGCTTAGGCCAGATCCCTGCGTCCCCGCCCTTCTACAAGCGATTCCGCCCTGTTATGTTGCCCGTCCGCCTCGGCGGGAATCGGGGGCCTGGCGGGCCGCCGCGGCGCTCCCCGCGCCGAGGCACCGCCGCAAGACGCTGGGAAGTCGGGTGCCATGAAGTTCACGGTGGACAGGGCTGTTCTGCTCAAGGCGCTCGCGCATGTGCAGAGCGTGGTCGAACGGCGCAACACCATCCCCATCCTCGCCAACGTCCTTCTCGAAGCGCGCGATGCGGGCCTGCGCCTGACCGCGACCGACATGGAAATCGCGGTGGTCGAGGAAGTGCCGGGTGTCACCGTCACCCGCACCGGGCGCACCACGGCGCCGGCGGCAACGCTGTTCGAACTCGTCCGCAAACTGCCCGAGACGGCGAAGATCGAGCTCGACCATCCGGGCGGCGACAGCCAGCTCACTCTGCGCGCGGGGCGATTTGACGCCAAGCTTTCCGTGCTGCCGGTCGAGGATTTCCCCTCGATGACCGAGGGCAAGCTGCCGCACCGCTTCGCCCTGCCCGCCGGCCAACTGCGCGACCTGATCGACCGCACGCGCTTCGCGATCAGCACGGAGGAGACGCGCTACTACCTCAACGGCATCTACATGCACGCCACCGAATCCGGGGGTGCCAAGGTGCTGCGCGCAGTGGCCACCGACGGCCATCGACTCGCGCGAGTCGAGGAGCCGCTGCCGGAAGGTGCCACAGGCATGCCGGGCGTGATCATTCCGCGCAAGACGGTGAACGAGCTGCGCAAGCTGGCCGAGGAAGTGCAGGACGAGATCGCCATCGCGCTGTCGGACACGAAAATCCGCTTCACGCTCGGGCCGGTGCAGCTCACTTCAAAGCTGATCGACGGCACCTTCCCGGAATACGAGCGCGTCATCCCGCGTGGCAACGACAAGATTCTGCGGGTGCAGAAGAAGGACTTCGCCGAGGCCGTGGGCCGCGTCGCCGGCATCAGCAGCGAGCGCTCGCGCCCCGTGAAGCTCTCGGTCGATCGCAACCACCTGCTGCTTTCCGCCGCCAGCGCCGAGCTCGGCCAGGCGCAGGAGGAGCTGGACGGCGATGTGGTGAGCTACGATTCCGGCCCGCTCGAGATCGGCTTCCAGGCGCGCTACCTGAACGACATCACCGACCAGATCGTGGACCAGGTGGAGTTCCGCTTCTCAGACGGCTCGGCGCCCACCATCGTCACCGACAGCGCCAAGCCCGAG
>JBBSCP010000114.1:0-13150 GCA_038250135.1 Acetobacterales bacterium
CGCGGATCTTTCGCCACCCCGCCTTCCTCACCTTCGTGCCGTCTGTCGCACTGCTCTCGGCACTGCACTTCACCTATCAGGGGCTCTGGGCCGGGCCCTGGCTGCGCGATGTCGGCGGGTTGCCTGAGGGGCCACGCGCCACGCTGCTATTGGTCTATGCACTCGGCTTGATGGCGGGCAGCGTGGTGACGGGCCAGGCGGCATCCTTCCTGCAACGGCGCGGTGCGAGCCCGATGTTCGTGCCGTACTGCGCCATGTCCGCCATGGCTGTGGTGCAGGCAGTGCTATGCTTCATGCCACCAAGTTCGTCGATCTGGCTTGGCTTTGTGTGGTTCACCTTTTCCCTCTGCGGTGCGGCGGGACCGGCGGGCTATACCGCCATGAGCCAACGCTTCGGGCCAGAGCTCGCAGGGCGCGTGGCCACCGCCATCAACGCGGTGATGCTCGCCGTTGTATTCTTCCTGCAGAACGCGATCGGATGGATCCTGGATCTTTGGCCGCGCACCGTCGAGGGCGGATGGGCAACCCCAGGTTATGCCTGGGCTTTTGCGATGACGCTATTGTTGCAGTTGGTCGCGGCCGGCGTGATGCTCGTGAGACGCAGAGGATAAGGAAAATTCCGTGACCAAGAACGTCACCGAGATACTGGGGCGCTTCCGCGTGACCGATGGCGCGAAGTTCCGCCTGAAAAACTACGATCCCGCCGACACGGCAGGCCTCGACCTCTCCAAGAGCGAGGCCAATGCAATGCTGGCGCGCGGGGTGAAGCAACTGTCCGAACAGCAGGACATGCTCTACGCGCAGGATCGGTGGTCGGTGCTGTGCATCTTCCAGGCAATGGATGCGGCCGGCAAGGATGGCGCCATCAAGCATGTCTTTTCGGGCGTCAATCCGCAGGGCTGCCATGTGGTGCCGTTCAAGGCGCCGAGCTCGCTGGAACTGGACCACGACTTCCTCTGGCGCCACGTCATTGCGCTCCCCGCCCGCGGCATGATCGGCATCCACAATCGTAGCTGGTATGAGGAAGTACTCGTAGCGCGCGTGCATTCCTCGGTCCTCGAGGGCCAGAAGTTGCCGCCGCGATTGCTGTCGAAGGCGATCTACGACCAGCGGCTCGCGGATATCGCGAACCATGAATCCTACCTCGGCCGGCAGGGTACCGTCGTGCTGAAGTTCTACCTCAATGTCAGCCGGGACGAACAGAAGAAGCGCTTCCTCAGCCGCATCGACGAGCCCGACAAGAACTGGAAGTTCAGCCATGCCGACGTGGCTGAGCGCGAGCATTGGGACGACTACCAGAAGGCCTATGACGCGGCGATCCGCGCCACCGCCACGAAGGATGCGCCTTGGTATGTGGTACCGGCCGACAGCAAATGGTTCACGCGCCTCATCGTCGTTGCCGCCATCGCGCGTGCGCTGGAGGAGCTGGAACTGCACTATCCGCTGCTCAATGACGCCGCTCGGCTGCGGCTGCAGGAAGCGCGCGAGGAGTTGATCAAATGAGGCGCTCGGCTCAGGCCATGCCGCCGCGTGCGGCGATGGGCCAGAGGCTTTCCACGCGGCCGCGGCGCACGCCAACATACCAGTCGTAGCGATCAACGGTGGGGTCGCAATGGCCGGGGATAAGGCGCAGCTTCTCGCCGAGCCTCGGCATGGCAGCCGAATCCTCGCCCTTGAGGTTACCGTGCTCGTCTGAAGCGCCGACATAGGCGACGCCAGGATGCGCGAGCAGCAATGGCAGGCCGCTATCCACCGCAACAGCCTTGTGCCCGGCATCGACCACGCAGAAGCCAGGGCGCGGCGCGCTCATCACCTGCGCCAACACGAATAGGGCGTGGCGAAAGGGCGGCGGCTCCTCGTTGCGCGCGTAGTCGGCATCCATGAAGGCGTAGGAGCCGGCCTGGATTTCGTTCCACACGCCACTCGCCGCCTCATGCGTAAAGGTGCCCGTGCCCGCGCCGCCGACGATCGCGCAATCGAGGCCACGCTGGCGCAATTGCTCGATGGTGCGGCGCGTGCCTTCGGCGGCGGCCACGATGGCGTTGTGGCGCTGCTCAGCCGTGCGGCGATGCTGCGCGCTGCCGTGGTAGGATTGCAGGCCGCCGAAAATCAGGTGCGGGCTGGCGGCGATGCGCTCGGCGAGTGCCACGGCAGCGGGGCCGGGCTCGACGCCGCACCGGCCGGCGCCGCAATCGATCTCGACCAGCACGGTCATGCGCAGGCCGGCATCCTTCGCCGCAGCCTCGATCGCCGCGATTCCAGCAAGATCATCGGCGCAGACGGCAACCTTCGCGATTCCCGACAGCGCCGCAAGCCGCGCGAGCTTGCGCGGCGCCAGCACCTCGTTGCTCACCAAGATGTCCGGCACACCGCCCCAGGCGAGCGCCTCGGCCTCCGCCACCTTCTGCACGCATTGCCCGATGGCACCGCGCCGCATCTGCTGCAACGCCACGATCGGCGATTTATGGGTCTTGGCATGTGCGCGCAATTTGGCCCCCGTGGGGGCAAGCAACGCCGCCATGGTATCGAGGTTGTGCTCAAAGGCGTCGAGGTCCAGCACCAGCGCGGGCGTGTCGATATCCTCCTCGCGCATGCCGGGTTCAGCGGGGGGATGTTGCAGCATGGTCGGGCCTCGGGGTTGCGCTTCGCCGCCAGATTGGCACGCTGACGCGTCAGGAGACAGCCGGCATGGATTTTTCGCTGAGCGAGGCGCAGCAGGCACTGCTCGAGCAGGTTACGCGGCTCTGCGCCGGCTTCGATGACAGCTACTGGCTGGCGGCGGATCGCACGCATCGCTTCCCGCAGGAATTCCACACGGCGATGGCGGCTGGCGGGTGGCTTGGCATCTGCATGCCGGAATCGCTCGGCGGCGCCGGCCTCGGCGTCAGCGAGGCTGCGATCATGATGCAGGCGGTGGCGCAATCGGGTGCGGCGATGTCAGGCGCCTCGGCCATCCACATGAACATCTTCGGGCCCATGCCGGTGGTGGTGCATGGCACGGCGGAGCAGCAGGCGCGCATGTTGCCGCCGCTGATCTTGGGCGTGGAGAAGGCCTGCTTCGCGGTGACGGAGCCGAACACGGGGCTCGACACGACGCAGTTGCGCACCTTCGCCGAGAGGCGTGGCGACAGCTATGTCGTGCATGGCCAAAAAGTGTGGATCAGCACGGCACAGGTGGCCGACCGCATGCTGCTGCTGGCGCGTACCACGCCGCTCGATCAGGTGAAGAAGCGCAGCGAGGGCCTCTCATTGTTCTTCACGCGACTCGACCGCAGCCGTGTGGAGGTGCGCGAGATTCCGAAGATGGGCCGCCACGCCGTGGACTCGAATCAACTGTTCATCGATGGGCTGGAAGTGCCGGTGTCGGACCGGATCGGCGAGGAAGGCCACGGCTTCGACTACATCCTGCACGGACTCAATCCCGAACGCATCCTGGTCGCTGCCGAGGCTGTGGGCATCGGCCACGTCGCCATATCGCGCGCGGCGGGATATGCGAAGGAGCGCATCGTGTTTGGCCGCGCCATCGGCCAGAACCAGGCCATCCAGCATCCGCTCGCCGAATGCTGGATGGAGTTGGAAGCGGCGCGGCTGATGGTGATGCAGGCGGCCTGGCACTATGATCAGGGCTTGCCCTGCGGGGCCGAGGCGAATGCGGCGAAATACCTCGCCGGCGAGGCAGGCTTCAAGGCGTGCCAGCAGGCGGTGATGACGCTTGGCGGTTATGGCTATGCGCAGGAATACCATCTGGAGCGGCTGATGCGCGAAAGCCTGATTCCGCGCATCGCGCCGGTCAGTCCGCAACTCGTCCTGTGCTACATCGCCGAGCGAGTGCTTGGCCTGCCGCGGAGCTATTGATGAGCGTGCTGGCAGAACTCGACGGCGCATCGCGACATGTCGAGACGCCGTGCCATGAAGGGCGGATGGTGTGGCGCCTGTGGAACGAATCCGCGGGCCATCCGCTGCTGCTGCTGCATGGCGGCAACGGATCCTGGCGGCATTGGGTGCGCAACATCGGCCGTTTTGCGGCGACTCGCTGCGTGATCGCGCCGGACCTGCCGGGGCTCGGCGAGAGTGCCTTGCCGCCCGATCCCCAGGAACCAGCCTCCGTCGCGCGCATGGTGGTGCATGGGTTGGCGCAGGTGATGCCCGACAGACCGGTCGATCTGGTGGGTTTCTCCTTCGGCGCGAATGTTGGCGGACAGGCGGCGGCCATGCTCGGGCAGGGGCTGCGCAGCGTGACCATTGTCGGCGCGGGATCGCTGGGGTTGGAGCGCGCGGTGACACCGCTGCTCAAGATCCGAGACAAGAGCGGCGAGGAACGCATCGTGGCGCATCGCGCGAACCTTGCCGCACTGATGATCGCCAACCCGGACAGGATCGATGCGCTGGCGCTCGATATCCAGGAATGGAACACGATGCATGCGCGCTTTCGCAGCCGCGGTTTCGCGAGTGCCGCGCAGTTGAAGGAGGCGCTGGCCCGCGTGGTGGTTCCCGTGGCGGCGCTCTGGGGCGCGGCGGACCAGGTGGCGATCACCACGATGCAGGGTCGTCTGGACGCCGTGCGCGAGGTGCAGCCCACGGCGCGCACCGCCCTCATCGAGGGTGCAGGCCATTGGGTGGCCTATGAGGCCGCCGAAGCCTTCAACGCGCAGCTCGAAGCCTGGCTCGCTACTCCACCGTGACGCTCTTCGCGAGGTTGCGCGGCTGATCGACATCCGTGCCTTTCAGCACGGCGACATGGTAGGCGAGCAGTTGCACCGGTATCGCATGCAGGATCGGCGCGGCGAAGGGATCGACGCTCGGCAGCACGATCACGCGCTCGACGAAGCGCAGCAGGGCAGGCGCTCCGGCGGCGTCGGTGAAGGCCATGATGCGCCCGCCGCGAGCTGCCGCTTCCTGCAGATTGCTCGCCGTCTTGTCGAACAAGGGCCCGCTGGGGCAAAGCGCGATGACCGGAACGCTCGCATCGATCAGCGCGATGGGGCCGTGCTTCATCTCGCCGGCGGCATAGCCCTCGGCGTGGATGTAGCTGATCTCCTTGAGCTTGAGCGCACCCTCCATCGCCACCGGAAAGAGGCTGCCGCGGCCGAGGAACAGCACGTCTCGCGCCTTTGCGACTTCCACGGCCAGCGCTCGGATCTCTTCATCACGTTCCAGCACCTCGGCAGCCGCTTCGGGCACGCTGAGCAGTGCGGTGGTGAGACGTGCCTCGGTCGCCGCGTCGAGCGTGCCACGTGCGCGGCCCATGCCCAGTGCCAAGCAGGCCAGCACGGTAAGCTGCGCGGTGAAGGCCTTGGTGGAGGCCACACTCACCTCCGGCCCCGCGACGGTCAGCAAGGTGCCATCTGCTTCGCGGGCCAGGGTCGATTCCGGCACGTTGACGATGGAGAGGGTACGCTGGCCGCCCTGCTTCAGCATGGCGAGAGCCGCCATTGTGTCGGCTGTCTCACCTGATTGGCTCAACATGATCGCGACGCCACCCTCGGGCAGCGGCGGTTCGCGGTAGCGCAACTCACTGGCGATCTCCGCATCGGCCGGAATGCGCGCCACAGATTCAATCCAGTAGCGCCCGATCTGCGCAGCGTAGAAGCCCGACCCGCAGGCGGTCAGGATGATGCGGCTGACCTTCGTAGGATCGAAAGGCAGCGCGGGCAGGGCGACGGAGCGCCTCGCCGGTGAGATGTATTGGTGCAGCGTATCGCCGATGGTCGAGGGATGTTCGTGGAGTTCCTTCTCCATGAAGTGGCGATAGTTACCCTTGCCGGTCAGGGCGCCGGAGATCTGCGAGGCGACGGAGGCCCGCGTCACCTCGTGACCATCCTGGTCGTGGAAGCGCACGCCATCGGGCGACAACACCGCCCAGTCGCCCTCGTGCAGATAGGTGATCCGGCGTGTCAGCTGGCTGAGCGCGAGCGCGTCGTTGCCGACATACATCTCGCCCTCGCCATGCCCGATGGCCAAGGCCGGGCCGCGCCGCGCCGCGACCAACAGATCTTCGCGCCCGGCAAACAGGAAGCACATGGCGAATGCGCCGTGCAGATGCGCCAGCGCCAGGCGCGAGGCATCTTCCGGCGCATGACCCTGTTCCAGCAGCAAATCGAGCAGCTGCACCACACTTTCCGTATCCGTATCGCTTTCGAAGCGGCGGCCGGCGGCTTCGAGTTCGCCGCGTAGCTCGGCATAATTCTCGATGATGCCGTTATGCACGACGGCAACGCGCGCGGTGGCGTGCGGATGCGCATTGCGCTGCGTCGGCGCGCCATGCGTTGCCCAGCGCGTGTGGCCGATGCCGGTGGTGCCGGGCAGCGGGTGATGCTCGAGCGCGGTGGCAAGGCTCGCGAGCTTGCCCTCGGCGCGGCGGCGCTCGATTTGGCCATCGACGAGGGTGGCGATGCCCGCGCTGTCGTAGCCGCGATATTCGAGCCGCCTGAGCCCTTCCAGCACGCGCGGCGCGGCGGGCGAGAGGCCGATGATGCCAACGATGCCGCACATCAGCGCTTGCCCCCCTTGCCGCGAAAGCCGCGCCCGGGCTTGTTCGCCTGGCGCCCACGCGCGATCGCCATCGCGTCATCTGGTACATCCTCGGTGATCACGCTGCCGGCGGCGACGAGCGCCCGCGCGCCGACGCGCACCGGGGCGACGAGCCCGGTATTGGAGCCGATGAAGGCGCCGGCGCCGATCTCGGTGCGATGCTTGTTCACGCCATCATAGTTGCAGGTGATGGTGCCGGCGCCGATGTTGGCGCCCGCGCCGATCTCGGCATCGCCTAGGTAGCTGAGGTGGTTTGCCTTCGCACCCTCGCCCAGCACGGCGGCCTTGAGCTCAACGAAATTGCCGACGTGCGCGTAGCGTTCGATGATCGTGCCCGGGCGCAACCGCGCGAAGGGGCCGATCAACGCGCCGCGGCGCACGACGCAACCTTCGAGATGACTGAAGGCGCGGATCTCGACCTCATCCTCAACCACCACGCCGGGCGCGAAGACAACGTTGGGGCCGACCAGCACGTCGCGCCCTAGCTTCGTGTCATGCGCGAAGACCACGCTCTCGGGCTGCACCAGCGTGGCACCTTCGGCCATCGCGGCGGCGCGCAGCTTGCGCTGCACATCGGCCTCGGCGGCGGCGAGTTCGGCCCGCGTGTTGATGCCGCGCAATTCGTGTTCGGGCGCCTCCACGGCTTCGATGCGCGCGCCTTCTGCCGCGGCCAGCGCCACGATATCGGTCAGGTAGTATTCGCCGGCCGAATTGTCGTTGCGGACCGCCCGCAGCCAGCGGACCAGATCGGCGGCCGGGGCGGAGACGACGCCGGCATTGCACAGGCCCACCGCGCGCTCGGCCTCGTTCGCATCGGCGAATTCGACGATGCGCGAGACCTGCCCGGTCGCATCGGCAATCACGCGGCCGTAACGCCCCGGATCGGCAGGCCGCATGGCGAGCAGCGCCAGGGAGACCCGCTCGGCCGTGGCGCGCAGGCGGCGGAGCGTCGGCACCGTGACCAGCGGGTTGTCGGCGTAGAGCACCGTGGCGCTCGCCGCTCCCTCAAGGAGTGCGGCGGCTTGCAGCGCGGCATGGCCGGTGCCCAGCCGCTCATGCTGCACCACAGCAGCATGTGGCGCGGCGAGGGCCTCCAGCGCGGGCATGTCGGGCCCGACGACGATCACGACCCGATCAAAGACCTGCGTCACGGCCTCCAGCAGATGCGCGAGCATCGGCCGGCCCGCGATAGGGTGCAGCGCCTTCGCCCTGGTGGAGCGCATGCGGGTGCCGAGGCCGGCGGCGAGGATGATGGCGGCGTTGCTCATGCGCGTTCGCTACCCTGTCTGGCGCGCGCGCCGCAAGGCGGCATCCTGATAACTTTGGATGTCATCGGGTGACGCCCATGCGCTCGGCATAGCGCGCATGCCAGCCCTCGCCATTGACCCAGGCGAGAAAATTTTCGTGTGTCGGTGACATTTCGGTGACAGCGCAGATGCTGCGCCAGGCCAGCGCATGCATGCAGGAGGTGACTGGCGCGGCGCCGACGCAGGGCTGGCCGCGAATCGGCCCCAGCGTCGGCATGCCCGTGCCGAGCATCGCCACCGCCTGCACGCGCCCGGGCGCCAGGCCAGCCAGTGCGGCGGCCGCCGCGGCCGCGCTCATCGCGTAGATCGGGTGGAAGCTGCCATCTGCCATGGCGCCGCGCGAGACCTCTGCCACCTCGAAGCCGCGCGCCTGCCAATAGCCGATCGCGGCCTCGGTGAGGTCGTCCGGATAGGGCGAGACGAGGCCGATCCGCTCAGCGCCCGCCGCGTGGAAGGCGTCGCGCACCGCGCGGGCGGCTGTGATGACGGGAATGCCGAGCCGGTCTTCCATCCGCGCGACCAGCGCATCCTCCTCCTCCACGCCGGCATAGTAGCTGGCGCCGGTGCAGGCGAAGGCGAGCGCCTTGATCGGGGCATTGGCGAATTGTGCGGCCGCACTTGGCAGGTCACGCAGATAGTCGAGCAGCCGCGCGATGATCGTAGGCTTGGTGCTGGTCATGCGCGCATTGAGCATGGCGATGCCTGGCGGCCAGAGGATGGCGAATTCGGGCTCGACGGTGGTGTTGGCCTGCGGCGTCAGCACGCCGACCAGGCCGAGGGGCGCGTATTCCACGCTCATGCGCGTTCCTCCGCGCCGCGGATTCGCGCGGCGATACGGTGCGGGGTTGCGGGATCGGCCTTGCCGCGCCAAGGGCCGACCTCGCGCAGTGCAGCGACAAGGCCGGGCGCGGCGGCGCCAGGACCGGACAGCAGCGCGAAGCCGGCGCGATCCACGAGGTCGAGCGTGCTGTCGCCCGCCGTCATCCAGCGATGCGGGAAGCGACTGCCGGGCCAGGTGCTCGGCACCACCTGGGAAGGGTCGTCCGGCGGCTCCGGCGTGCCGTCCGGCACCAAGATCAGGCTGTCGGCGCAGCGGTAGCCGAGAGGGGTGCCAGCGCTGTTGAACTGCTTCGCCATCCACAGGACGCGCAAGCGCAACGCTTCCCGCGCCGGGGCGGAGCCGGCGATTTCGGCCGGCGTTTCAGACATCACCATGTCGATCCGATCGGTATTGTTGGCGCTGATCACGCTGTTGTGCCAGGCCACGGGCTTGCGCTCGGCCTCGTAGCTGTTGAGCAGCGCCGCACCGCCCCAGCGCTGCTCGACCGCGGCGAGTTGCCAGGCGAGGTCGATGGCGTCGCCGGTGCCGGTGTTCATGCCCAAGCCGCCGGTCGGGCGAAAAGATGCGCCGCATCGCCGGCCAGGAACACGCAATCTTGTCGCCAGCTATGGGCGACGGATTGGTGGAGGTGCCAATGGTTGGTGCCCAGCAGATCGAAGGCGAAGGGCTTGCCCATGGCCCGATGCAGCGCCGCAGCCGGATCATCCTGCCCGGCCTCGCGCGATGGATCGGCAAGGTAATGCTGGGTTCCAGGTGTCGCGACCGTCGATATGGGTGAAAACGCCGAAGGCGTCTGGCGCGAGGCAGAAGTAGAGGTTGACGAGGCCCCAGCCATGCGTGGCGAGAAACGCCAGCGCGCGCCAGCGCGATGCCGAGGCTGAGCCCGACCGGGCCTCCCCCCCACGATGACCACCGGCCAAGCCTGCATCCCTACCCTCCCGAGCCCAGCAAACATGGTATAGACCTGCCGTCTTCGCGCCATCCGGGAGCCACGACATGATCCGACGCCGTTCTTTTATCGCACTGCCCGCGCTGCTGGCGACGCCACGGTTGGCCCTGGCGCAGACCGCCGCTTGGCCGCTACGGCCGGTGCGGGTAATCGTGCCCTTCCCGCCTGGCGGCACCACGGATTTCGTCGCGCGGCTGGTGAGCCAGCGCCTCGCCACCGTTCTTGGCCAGGGCTTCGTGATCGAGAATCGCGCCGGCGCCGGCGGCACCGTGGGCTCTGATGTGGTGGCGAAAAGCCCGCCGGATGGCTACGCGCTGGTCATCTCCAACATTGCGAGTTTCGGTGTGGGGCCGAGCGTCTACCGCGCCATGCCCTATGACAGCGTACGCGATTTCAGCCACATCGCGGTGATGGCCGAGATCCCTTCGGTGTTGGCCGTGAACGTCGCGAGCCCGATCCGGAGCTTCGCCGATTTCGTCGCGGCGGCGAAGGCGCGGCCGGGGATCAGCGTCGCCTCGCCGGGCAATGGCACGTCGAGCCATGCGAAGCAGGTCATCCTGCAGCGCTCGGCCGGGATCGAGACGACGCACATCCCCTATCGCGGCAGCGGCCCGATGATGAACGACCTGGCCGGCGGCGCGGTGGAGGCGATGATCACCACCCTCGTCGAAGCCGGCCGCAACGAGCGATTCCGCCTGCTGGCCGTCACGGCCGAGCAGCGCGTCGCCGGCTGGCCGGACGTGCCTACCTTCAGGGAACTCGGCCACCCCGATCTGGTGGCATCGACCTGGTTTGGCCTCTCGGGCCCCGCCGGCATGCCGCCCACGCTGGTCGAGCGATTGAATGCCGAGGTCCTGGCCGCGCTCGCCACGCCCGACATCAGCGCCCGCCTGGTCGAGACCGCGGCCACACCGCGCCGGATGAGTGCTGCGGAATACACCGCCTTCATCGCCGCCGAGGTTCGCCGCTGGGCGGAGGTCGTGCGCGTCGGCAATATTCGCGCCGAGTGAGCACCTCGGAAAAACCCGAAACGCCGCCCAGGACGCCGGCGCAGGCCGAGCGGGAGGCCCGGCTGGCCGCGGCGCTGCGGGAAAACCTCCGCCGCCGCAAGGCCCAGGCCCGCGCCCGGGCGGAGGAGGCGCCGCCGGCCCTGGCGGAAAAGGAGCGGCGCTAGCCACCGCCCCCCGGCTGGGTTACCCCCCTCTCCCCGCCGCGTGAGAGTCCGAACCGCCCATGTCCATCATGCCCGACACCTGGATCCGCCGCATGGCGCAGGAACAGGCCATGATCGAGCCCTTCGTCGAAAGCCAGCGACGCGAGGGCGTGATCTCCTTCGGCCTGTCCTCCTACGGCTATGACGCGCGGCTGGCAGACGAGTTCAAGATCTTCACCAATGTGGACAATGCGCTGGTCGATCCGAAATCTTTTTCCGAGGCCGGCTTCGTCACCCGTCGTGGCGACACCTGCATCATACCCCCGAACAGCTTCATGCTGGGCCATACGGTGGAGTATTTCCGCATTCCGCGCGACGTGCTGGTGATCTGCCTCGGCAAATCGACCTATGCGCGCTGCGGGCTGATCGTGAACGTCACCCCGCTGGAGCCCGAATGGGAGGGCCAGGTGACGATCGAGATCAGCAACACCACGCCGCTGCCCGCGCGCATCTACGCGCATGAGGGCATCTGCCAGTTCCTGTTTCTGCAGGGCTCGGCGCCACCCGAGGTGAGCTACGCGGACCGCCGCGGCAAATACATGGGGCAGCGCGGCGTCTCGCTGCCCAAGCTTTGAGGGCGCGCTGATGGACCGCATCCGCATCCGCGGCGGCCGACCGCTGTCGGGCAATATCCCGATCGGGGGCGCGAAGAACGCCGCGCTGCCGCTGATGGCGGCCGGCCTGTTGAGCGACGGGCCACTCACGCTCACCAACGCGCCCGACCTGGCCGACATCGCCACCATGCGCAACCTGCTCGCGCAGCACGGGCTGAAGGTGGTGCACGACAAGGAAACGCGGCGAATCACGCTCTCCGGTGCGGCGACCAGCCTGGAGGCGCCCTACGACCTGGTGCGCAAGATGCGCGCCTCGGTGCTGGTGCTGGGCCCGCTGGTGGCGCGCTTCGGCGAGGCGCGGGTGAGCCTGCCAGGCGGATGCGCCATCGGCACGCGGCCGGTTGATCTGCACATCAAGGGCCTGGAGCAGATGGGCGCCGTCTTCGACCTCGAAGGCGGCTACATGCACGCGAAGGCGCCGAGCGGCTTGAAGGGCACTCGCATCATCTTCCCGCAGGTGAGCGTCGGCGCCACCGAGAATCTGCTGATGGCAGCGACGCTGGCCGATGGCGTCACCGAATTCGTCAATGCGGCGCGCGAACCCGAGATCGGCGACCTCGCCATGTGCCTGATGCGCATGGGCGCGCGGATCGAGGGCATCGGCACGGACCGGCTGGTGGTGGAGGGCGTGAAGCGCCTCGACGCCGCGACGCACCCGATCATCCCCGACCGGATCGAGGCCGGCACCTATGCCTGCGCTGCCGCCATCACCGGCGGTTCGGTGCTGCTGGAAGGTGCCCGGATGGTCGATCTCGGCGCCGTGGTGCGGGTGATGCGCGAGGCCGGCATCGATGTGGCGGAGGAAACCGGCGGCCTGCGCGTGACCCGCATGAACGGGTTGCGCGGCGCCGATGTGATGACCGAGCCCTTTCCCGGCTTCGCCACCGACATGCAGGCGCAGTTCATGGCGCTGATGTGCGTGGCCGAGGGCGCTTCGATGATCACCGAGACGATCTTCGAGAACCGCTTCATGCACGTGCCTGAACTCACCCGCATGGGCGCACGCATCAAGTTCCACGGCCAATCGGCGATCGTGCGCGGCGTACCTAGGCTTTCGGGCGCGCCGGTGATGGCGACCGATCTGCGCGCCTCGGTGAGCCTGGTGCTGGCCGGGCTCGCCGCGCAGGGCGAGACCATCGTCAACCGGGTGTACCACCTCGACCGCGGCTATGAGGCGATCGAGCGGAAGCTCTCGGCGGTCGGCGCGGAGATCGAGCGGCTACCCGCCTAAAGCCGCACGCCCTGCGTCGCGAAGCGCTCATCGGCGGTCTGCTGGAAGTTGTTGTTCAGCACGACATAGGAGCCATAGGCGATGACGAGGGCGGCTATGCTGCCGAGCAGGACAGACTTCATGGTGGCGATCTCCCCGAAAACCTTGTTTGTCAGGTTGTTATCGCGGCCCTGCCCGTGAGAGGCAATAGCAGCGCAGCCTCGGCCAGCTCCTCGGGCGCATTGGCGTTGAAGAAGGGGTCGTAAGGCGTCGTCGGCCAATCGGCGTGGGCGACGCCGTGCCGGGCCGTCCAGCGATCGATCTTGCGCTCGCCGGCCAACAGCGCCGCACGCAGATCCTGGCGCAGCGACACGGGCCAGAGGCCGATGGGCGGGTGGGTCTGGCCGTCGGAGCGGGCGCAGGCGAGCGGCACGCCGGCCGCCACGCGCACATCGTGCAACCTCGCTACCAGATTCGCCGGAATA
>JBBSCP010000115.1:0-13122 GCA_038250135.1 Acetobacterales bacterium
GAAGGCCAGGGGCTCCGGCCAGCGGCAGTGCCGAGCCGCAAGCTGCGTGGCGAAATCCGGCCAGAGGGGGCCGCCCCTGTAATCATCCTTCACCAGGCGCCCGACGATGCTTTCGGTCGGCCCGACCGAAATGTCGGCGAAAATCTGTGCTTTTGGCTCTGCCATGCCGGCGTCTCGACCTGCCCTGTGCCTGCGATTGCCCGGCTCGACCTAGCGGTGCGGCACCCTGGACGCAATGCGGGTGGTCCCGAGGCCAGGGGTGCCGAGACTGGGGGTCCAAAGAATGGGGATCAATGCGCGTCCTGGCGCTTTGGTTCGGTCGCCACGGCGTTGTCGAGGGTCACGGTCAGCGCCAGGCCGCCCTCCGCCACTTCCAGGCGCTTGCGGCCGCGTAGCGGCATGGGAATGCGATCGCGCTGGCAGATGCGCAACACCACGGCCATCAGCCCGGTGCCCGTCACCTCCTGCATCCCGCCTGTGCCGCCGCCGCGCCTGGCGACATGCGCGACCACGGCGCCGCCCGCCCCGCCATCGAGCGTCAGGCGGAATTCGGCCGGCATGGCGCGGGGGCCGGGCGTGGTGCGGTCCGCATCCTCCAGCAGGGCGCGCAGCACCTCGTCATGCGAGAACAGCAGGTAGCGCACTTCCTTGGGCATCGGCGCCCTCCAGCCGCATGAAGCCATGGGGTGGTGGGTATACGCCGCATTGCTCAAGCAAAGCTGAATGATGCCAATGGCACGATACTTTCGACCCTACCGAGCGGCCGGCGCCGGCAGTCCGGCATGCCAAGCCGGCGGATGCCGGCGCCCGGCGCTTGAGGGCGCGCAAAAATACCAGCGGTCACCCTTCATGGATGATGGTGTCAGCCGAGCGGCAGCCTGATCCGCAGCGGCTGCGCCGCGGGCTCGATCGAGACGGGCAGCCGACCCGCCGGGTCGCCATCCGCCTGCACCGGCACGGCGGCCTCGGCCCGCAGCGCGATGTGCACGGCGCGCAGCAGCCGCACGCCGGGCAGGCGCGGGATCAGGCCGAGCGGCAGCGCCGCCCCGGCCAGCGCTGCGAAGGCCGGGCCGGCACGGTCGAACAGCACCACATGGAAGCCGGGCGCGGTCGGGTCCGCCCCCGGCGCCACCAGGTAGCGCCCGGCATAGAGCCTTCCCTTGGTGACGATCACGCTGCTCGTCCGCGTCGCCACGCCATCGAGCACCGCCTCGATCGGTGGGAAGGCGTAGCGCGGCAATTCGCGCAGCGACTGCCAGACATAGGCGCTGCGGCCGAGGCGCCGCTTAAGGCCGAGGTCGAGCCCCGCCACCACCGCCGCGTCGAAGCCTGCACCCAGCATCTGCACGAACAACCGCGTCGTGCCATCCGCGAACCGGGCGAGCCCCGGATGCAGCAGCGCCGTACGCCCCTCGGCCAGCACTGCCGCCGCGCCTGTGGGCCGCAATGGGATGCCGAGCTCCCAGGCCAGTACATTCGCCGTGCCGAGCGGCAGCAGGCCGAGCGTCGCGAAGCTGCCGGCAAGCCCGGCCGCGACCTCGGCGATCGTGCCATCGCCGCCCGCTGCGACGATCAGTTCATGCGTCCCGTTGGCCTCGCGCGCGATTCGCCCGGCGTCGCCTGGGCCGCGCGTCTCGGCGAGTTCGGGCGACAACCCGCGCGCCCGCAGCGCGGCGAGCGCGCGCGCGAGGCGTCGGCGGCGGCCGGCTCCGGCCGTCGGGTTGAAGATGATCAGCACGATCGTCGCATAATGCGCGGATGATGACGATTCGCGGTCAGTTCACGTACGCCCTCATGACATGCGTGCATCGCATCGCTCCACAGCCTGGCACGCAAGATGCGTCATGCAAGATTCACGTCACGTCGCAGCTTCGCGCGCTAAAGCCTCGCGCGTTGAAGCAATTGACGGCAATGCCTGACGTTGGATTGCTGCACAACGGGAACCGAAGCGACGGGACCGGATACCTATGAACAAGACCGATGCCACCCGCCATTACCGCACGGTGTTCATCTCGGACACCCATCTGGGCACGCGTGGCTGCCGCTCGGATTTCCTGGTGGATTTCCTGCGCCGCGTAAACTGCGAACACCTGTTCCTCGTCGGCGACATCATCGATGGCTGGCGCCTGCGCAAATCCTGGTACTGGGACGCCGACCACGACGAGGTCATCCGCCTGATCCTGCAGATGGCGCGCAACGGCACCGAAGTAACCTACATCCCCGGCAATCACGACGAGATGTTCCGCGACTGGCTCGGCCTCGAGATCGCCGGCGTGAAGCTGGCGAACGAAGCCGTGCACCTCGCCGCCGATGGCCGCCGCTTCCTGGTGATTCATGGCGACCAGTTCGACAGCGTCGTGCGCTACGCCAAGTTCCTCGCGCATCTCGGCGATTGGGCCTATGATTGGGCGCTGACGCTGAATCGCGGCTTCAACGCGGCGCGGCGGCGGTTTGGTTATCCCTACTGGTCGCTCAGCCAATGGCTGAAGCGCCAGGTGAAGGAGGCTGTGAAGGCGATTGACCGGTTCGAGACCGCGCTGGCCCAGGAGGCCCGCCGCCAGGGGCTGGATGGCGTGATCTGCGGCCATATCCACCATGCCGAGATGCGCGCCGTGCAGGGCGTGCTCTACATGAACGATGGCGATTGGGTGGAAAGCTGCACCGCCCTGGTCGAGCACGCCGATGGGCGGTTCGAACTGGTGGACTGGGCGCGCGAGAATCGGCTGAGTTTCTATCGCGGCGCGGCGCAGCCCGTGGCGGAAACGGCCTGAGCGGAGAGCGATTGGACGCAGTCGAGACCTGGGGCATGGGCGCGCTGGTCAAATTCCCCGAAACCGTCGCGCCGCGGCGAATCCTGATCGTCAGCGACGCCTGGACCCCACAGGTGAACGGCGTGGTGCGCACGCTGTCCGCCGTCAACGAGGAATTGCGCAAGCGCGGCGATGTGGTGGAGGTGGTGGGGCCGGACCGGTTCTTCTCGGTGCCCACGCCCGGCTATGCCGAGATCCGCCTGGCCATCGCCCCCACGCGCGGCCTGCGCCGCATCGCCGATGCCTTCCAGCCGGAGGCGGTGCATATCGCGACCGAAGGCCCGCTCGGCTGGGCGATGCGCAAGCTCTGCCGGCAGCGCGGCTGGCGCTTCACCACGAGCTTCCACACGAAATTCCCCGACTACCTGCACGCCCGCACGCGCATCCCGACCGCCTGGTCCTGGGCCGCGCTGCGGCGCTTCCACGCGGCGAGCGATGGCACCTTCGTGGCCACCCCTTCCCTGGCGCGGGAGCTTGCGGCGCGGGGCTTCATCCATGTCGTGCCCTGGTCGCGCGGCGTCGATCTGGCCCAGTTTCGGCCCGAGGCGGGTGAGCATGGGGCGCGCGAGGATTGGGAAGACCTGCCCCGGCCAATCTTTCTGTGCGCCGGTCGCGTGGCGGTGGAGAAGAACCTCGAAGCCTTCCTCGCCCTCGATCTGCCAGGCAGCAAGGTGATTGTGGGCGACGGCCCGGCCCGGGCCGGCCTGATGCGCCGCTTCCCGGCCGCGCATTTCACCGGCTGGCGGGAGAACGGCACGCTGGCGCGCGCCTATGCCAAGGCCGACGTCTTCGTCTTTCCCTCCCGCACCGACACCTTCGGGCTGGTTCTGCTGGAGTCGCTGGCCTCGGGTACGCCGGTCGCGGCCTATCCGGTGACAGGGCCGCTCGATGTGATCGGCGACACGCCGGTGGGCGCGCTGGACGAGGATCTGGGTGCCGCCGCGCGGCGGGCGTTGACCGCCGACCGAGCCGCCTGCCGCGCCCATGCCGAACGCTATTCCTGGGCCGCCTGCGCCGAACGTTTTCGCGACAGCCTGGTGCCGATCAACGGGCGGTAGAGCGTGATGGCCGCAGGTGCGAAGGCACCGGAGGGCCGAAGCATGCGATCAGAGCACGATCCATCCTCGCGGACGGTTTTCGTGCTTTGCTAATTCCCAACGCCGTACAGCTCCAGCACCCGTTCCTCCACCGCCGCCAGATCGCGGTCGGGGTGGCGCATGACACCGCGCACCGGGCGGGGCTCGCCCTGCTCGGCGTTGAGGGTCACCGCGAGCGCCAGGCAGCGGCCGATCAGCTCCACGCGCTTGGCGCCACGCAGCGGCAGGGGCACGCGGGTGCGCTTGCACAGGCGCAGCAGCAAGGCCAGCACCTCCCCATCCACCAGCTCGCGCGCCGGGCGCATCGTGCCGTCACGCAGCCGGCGCGCAACGCGCAGCGCCACGCCGCCGGCCACCGTCGAGGCCATCTGGACGGAGAAATTCACGCCCCCGAGCTGTGCCCCTGGCGTCGCCTCCGCGGCCTCCTGCATCAGGGCGGTGAGCACCTCCTCCGGGGTGAACATAAGGTAGCGGACCTCCTTGGGCATTTCGTCGATTCTCCGGTCGTTCCTGCAACAGAGCCCTGGACAGGTTAACCCATGGTTTAGGCCCACATTCCGGACGGCGCCGCGGCGTGCTACCGCCGCAGCATGGTGAGGTTCAGCCCTTCATGCGCAAGCTGATCCGGCACCCGACCGTCCAGGCCGGGCTGGCCTCCTTGCTCGGCGTCTATATCGGGCTGGTGGTCCGCACCACGCGCTGGCGGCTGGAGGGCGCAGGGCCGGCCCTCGCCCTGATCGGCGCGGGACAGCCAGTGATCCTCGCCTTCTGGCATGAACGCCTGCCGATGCTCCCTGCCCTGTTTCGCCTGGCCGCGGCCGAGGAACCGCGCGTGGCGCGCCTCACGCCGCGCGTGTTGGTCAGCCAGCATCGCGACGGGCGTTTCATCGGCGCGGCGGTGGCGCGGTTCGGGGTGCGGATGGTTTATGGTTCGTCGCGCCGCGGCGGCGGGCCGGCGCTGGTCGAGCTGTTGCGCCTGCTGCGCGGGGGCGACCCGGTGCTGATCACCCCCGACGGTCCGCGCGGCCCGAGGCGCGTTGCGGCGGCCGGCGTGGCGCAGCTCGCCGCGCTGTCCGGCGCGTCCGTGGTGCCGGTCGGCGCGGCGAGCACGCGCCACCGCCTGCTGCCCTCCTGGGACCGGATGATGCTGCCGCTGCCCTTCGGCCGCGGCGTGCTGGTGGCCGGGCTGCCCATCTCCGTGGCGCGCGGCGGGGCGGAAGCAGCGCTCCCCGGCATCGCCGCTGGAATCGACGCCGTGACGGCGGCAGCCGACGCCGCCTGCGGCATCGCTCGATGATCCTGGCCGGCTGGGCGCTGCATTGGCTGGCCACGGCGCTCGCGCCGCTGGTGCCATTGCATCTGCGTCGCCGCGCGGTGCGGGGCAAGGAAATCCCTGCCCGCCTGTCCGAGCGCCAGGGCTTCGGCGCCGAACGCCCGCCCGGGCACCTGTTCTGGCTTCACGCCGCCAGCGTGGGGGAGACCCAATCCGCCCTTCCGGTATTGGCGGCGATGGCAGCGCGCGCGCCGGCGCTGCATTTCCTGGTCACCACCGGCACCGTGACTTCCGCCGAACTGCTGGCGCAGCGCCTGCCGCCCGAACTGGCGGCGCACGTCACCCACCGCTTCCTGCCGCTGGACGTGCCGGCCTGGGTGGCGCGCTTCCTCGACGGCTGGCACCCCGAGGCCGGCGCCTTCGTCGAAAGCGAATTGTGGCCGAACCTGCTCGCCGCCGCCCGCGCCCGCGCCTTGCCGCTCGCCTTGGTGAATGGGCGGGTCAGCGGGCGCAGCTTCGCGCGGCGGCGCTGGCTGCCGGGGCTGACCCGCGCGACGCTCGGCGCCTTCCACCTTGTGCTGGCGCGCAGCGAGGCGGACCGCGCACGCCTTGCCGTGCTCGGCGCGCCGCGGGTGCTGTGCTGGGGCGACCTCAAGGCCGCGGCGCCGCCCCTGCCGGCGGATCCCGCAGCACTCGCCCGGCTGCGCGCCACCATCGGCACCCGCCCGGTCTTCCTCGCCGCCAGCACCCATCCGGGGGAGGAGGCGCTGGCGGTCGGCGCGCATCGCCACCTCGTCGAAACCATGCCGGACCTGCTGACCGTGCTGGTGCCGCGGCATCCGCAACGCGGGGCGGAGGTGGCAGCCCTCGTCCTGGCCGAGGGCCTCGCCGTCTCCCGCCGGCAGGATGGCGGCGCGCCGGGGCCGGAGGTCGCGGTCTATGTCGCGGACACGATCGGCGAGCTCGGCCTGTTTTATCGGCTCGCGGGCGTGGCGCTGGTCGGCGGCTCGCTGGTGCCGCATGGCGGGCAGAACCCGCTGGAAGCGGCGCGGCTCGGCTGCCCGATCCTCATCGGACCGCACGGCGCCAATTTCGAGGAGGCCGTCACCCGACTGCGCGAGGCCGGGGGGCTGGTGCCGGTCGCGGCCTCCGCCGCCGCGCTGGCGGAGGGGGCACGCACCGTGCTAACAAATGTTTCCTACGCGCGGGGTCTCGCAGACGCGGCCGCCGCCGTGGCCGAAGGTCAGGCCGATTTGCCGGACCGGGTAGCCGAGGCGCTTCTGGCCCTATTGCCCCCGAAAGGGGCAAGCAAGGCGGCCAAAGGGGCTGATTAAGGGGTTGGGAAGGCTGCCGGCGCGGCAAGCGCCGAGCATTTTGAACCAGGGTATTGGAGCAGAACGAGCGTTGATGCGAGCACCCGGCTTCTGGTCCGGCAGTGGCGGAATTGTGCCCCTGCTGCTGTCACCGATCTCGGCGCTTTATGCCGGCGCCACGGCGCGGCGCATGGCGCGGCCGGGCTGGCAGGCCCCCGTGCCGGTGATCTGCTGCGGCAATGCCACGGCGGGCGGTGCGGGCAAGACCACGGTCGCGCTCGACCTCGGCCAGCGCCTCGCTGACCGGGGCATCGCGTCGCACTTTCTTCTGCGCGGCTATGGCGGCACGCTGCGCGGCCCGACCCGCGTCGATCCCGCAAAGCATGACAGCACGCAAGTGGGCGATGAGGCGCTGCTGCTCGCCGAGCGCCGCCCGACCTGGATCTCCGCCGATCGCGGCGCTGGCGGCCAGGCCGCGGTGGCGGGCGGCGCTCAGGCCATCGTCATGGATGACGGGTTGCAAAATCCGGGGCTGGAGAAGGATCTGTCCCTGCTGGTGGTGGATGGCGGCTATGGTTTCGGCAATGGCCGGATCATCCCGGCCGGGCCACTTCGCGAACCCGTCGCTGCCGCTGCATCGCGGTGCCGTGCCGCGGTGCTGATCGGCGAGGATGAGGCCGGCGTTCTGGCGCAGCTCCCCCCCGGCCTGCCGGTGCTGCGCGCCCGGCTGGTTGCGGGGCCCGAGGCGGCGATGCTGGCGGGCCAGTCGGTTTTCGCCTTCTGCGGCATCGCCAGCCCGCGCAAATTCTTCGCCACTTTGCAGGAGGCCGGGGCGATCCTGGCGGGGCGCGAGAGCTTCGCCGACCACTACCCCTTCGATGAGGGCGACATGCAGGCGCTGCTGGTCCAGGCCGAGGCGCTGCGCGCGCTGCCCGTGACGACGAAGAAGGATTTCGTGCGTATCCCGCCCGCCTTCCGCTCCCGCGTCACCGTGGTGACGGTGCGGCTGGCCTGGGAAGAACCGGCGGCGATCGAGAGCCTGCTCGACCCGCTGGCCGCCCGGGTGCCGATCCCGGCCTGACATGAGAAGGGCCGCCCCCTTGCGGGAGCGGCCCTGGTCAGACCCGGTGCGGTGAGGGTGTCAATGTTTCACGTCGGCCCAGACCTTGCGCTTCACGGCGTAAGTGAGGCCCGCTAGGATCGTCAGGAACAGGATGATCCGCACGCCCATCTGGCGGCGCTGCTCCAGCTCCGGCTCAGCGGCCCAGGCCATGAAGGTCGCGACATCGCGCGCCATCTGATCCACGGTCGCCTTGGTCTTGTCCGCGAACTCCACTTGGTCCTCGTTGAGAACCGAGGGCATCGCGATCTGATGACCGTTATAGTAGGCATTGTAGTACATGCCCTCACCCAACGAGAAGCCGGCCGGCGGGTCCTGGTAGCCGGTGAGCAGCGCGTACAGGTAGTCCGCCCCGCCGGCGCGCGCCTTCACGATCACCGACAGATCGGGCGGATAAGCACCGTTATTGGCGGCGCGGGCGGCCTGCTCGTTCGGGAAGGGCCGGCGGAAGCGGTCCGCCAGCCTGCCGGCGCGCTCGAACATCTCACCCTGGTCGTTCGGGCCGTCCGGCACCTGGAAGTCGGCCGCGATGCGGCGCGCCTGCTCCTCGCTCAACCCGATTTCGACCAGGTTTCGATAGGCGAGCTGCTGCATCGCGTGGCAGGAGGAACAGACCTCCTTGTACACCTGGAGGCCACGCTGCAGGGAGCCGCGGTCGAAGGTGCCAAACAGCCCCTCGAAGCTGAAGCGCACATCCGGCAGGACGATCGCCTCCCCGGCGGCCCTGGCGGGCGCCGGGTTCAACGCCGCGGCAGCACCCAGCGCGAGCGCGCCGAGCAGGTTGCGGAAGCCGCGCATCATGCCTTCTCCATCGGCTTGGCCGCCGCGCCGGCCAGGATCGGCCCACCGCCGCGCAACACCGGCATGGAGATGCTTTCAGGCAGGCGCAAGGGGCGCTCCAGGCGGCCGAGCACCGGCAGAACCACCAGGAAGTAGCAGAAGTAGTAGGCCGTTGCGATGCGCGAAATCGTCACGTAGATGCCCTCGGCCGGCATGCCGCCCGCCCACATCAGCACGAAGAAGTTCACGCCCCAAAGCAACAGCAGCCACTTCGCCACCGGGCGGAAGCGCATGGAGCGCACCGACGAGGTGTCAAGCCAGGGCAGGATGAACAGCACCGCGATCGAGCCGAACATCAGGAGCACGCCGCCGAGCTTGTCCGGCACCGCGCGCAAGACGGCGTAGAAGGGCAGGAAGTACCATTCCGGCACGATATGCGCAGGCGTCACCAGCGGATTGGCGGGGATATAGTTGTCCGGGTGGCCGAGGTAGTTCGGCATGAAGAACACCAGGAAGGCGAAGACGATGAAGTAGACCACGAGGCCTACGCTGTCCTTCGCCGTGTAGTACGGATGGAAGGGCAGGGTGTCCTGCGGGCCCTTCGGGTCGATGCCGAGCGGGTTGTTGGAGCCCGTGATGTGCAGCGCGGCGACATGCAGGAAGACCACGCCGGCGATCACGAAGGGCAGCAGGTAGTGCAGGCTGAAGAAACGCGACAGCGTCGGGTTGTCCACGCTGAAGCCGCCCCACAGCCAGGTCACGATGTGCTCGCCGACGATGGGGAAGGCGCTGAACAGGTTGGTGATGACCGTCGCACCCCAGAAGGACATCTGGCCCCAGGGCAACACGTAGCCCAAGAAGGCGGTGGCCATCATCAACAGGAAGATGGTGACGCCCAGGATCCACAGCAGTTCACGCGGCGCCTTGTAGGAGCCGTAGTAGAGCCCGCGCCAGATGTGGATATAAATGACGATAAAGAACATGCTGGCGCCGTTCATGTGAACATAACGCAACAGCCAACCGTAGTTCACGTCGCGCATGATGCGCTCGACGCTGTCGAAGGCCATGCCGGTATGGGCGGTATAGTGCATCGACAGGAAGATGCCGGTCGCGATCATGATCATCAGGTTGACCATGGCGAGCGCGCCGAAATTCCAGAAATAGTTGAAGTTCCGGGGCGTTGGAAACGACCCGTACTCCTTCTGGATCATGGTGAAGACCGGTAGGCGTTGGTCGACCCAACGGATCACCGGGTTCTTGAACGTGCTGTCGTGAAGGCCGATGGCCATCGCGGCTGGCTCCTCGGGTTTGAGGGCTGAGGGGTGAGCGCGGAGGATACCGCGCCCTCGCCGCACTCAGCCGATGCGGATCTGCGTGTCGGACATGTAGCTGTAGGGAGGCACCGGCAGGTTGGTCGGCGCCGGGCCTAGGCGGATGCGCCCCGAAGTATCATAGTGGCTGCCGTGGCAGGGGCAGAACCAGCCGCCATAATTGCCGCGCGCGTCAGTCGCCTTCTGGCCGAGCGGCACGCAACCCAGATGTGTGCAGACGCCGACCAGCACAAGCCACTGGTCTTTCTGCACGCGGCTCTGGTCCGGCGCCGGGTCCTTGAGCTCGGACATCGGCGTCGCGCGCGCGGCCTGGACTTCCTCGGCGGAGCGGTGGCGGACGAATACCGGCTTGCCGCGCCACATCACGGTCACGGCCTGGCCCACTTCGATCCGGCTGATGTCCACTTCCGTCGAGGACAGCGCCAGTACGTCCCGCGCCGGGTTCATCGAGTGGATGAAGGGCCACACCATGGCACCGACACCGATCGCGGTGAAGGCACCGGTGGTCAGCATCAGCAGGTCGCGCCGCGTGCCGCCGGTCTCGTCGTCACCGGCGGGCGGGTGGGCCGCGCCGGAGGGCGCGCTCGGTTCGGCCATGTCGTCATCCCCTTTCGGCAAGGCTTCGGGCGCTGTCCCGGGCCGTGCCGCATCGTCGAGTCTGTATCGTCCGGGATCCCCTTACGTCTGCTTAACACCCCCCAAAAGGGCGCAACTCAGGCGGTTCTGCCGAGGACCGATCGGCGCGCCGCATATAAGGGTCGCATCGGCGGACTGTCCACCCGCTGCGGCACCTGAAATTGCTGCAACTTTGCCCGGAAACGACCTTCCAGGACCGAGGATCGCCTTTCCGTTAACCTCCTGCCAATCTTTGGCTCGTTGCGGCCACCGCGCCGCCTGGAGGAGACGTCCCGACCATGTCTGAAGTGCCCCTCGCCGCGCATCCGAAGGTGGCCCCGGCCCGCGCTTGGTTCGAAAGCCTGCGAGACCGCATCTGCGCCGCCTTCGAGGCCTGCGAGGATGAGCTGGGCAGCGGCCCGCACACTGCAATGCCGCCTGGCCGTTTCGCCCTCGTCCCCTGGAGCCGGCCCGAAGGTGGCGGTGGCGTGATGGGCGTGATGAAGGGCCGCGTCTTCGAGAAGGTGGGCGTCAATGTCTCGACCGTCTTCGGCGAGTTCTCGCCGGAATTCCGCAAGCAGATCCCCGGCGCGGAGGAGGATCCGCGGTTCCTCGCCACCGGCATCTCGCTGGTGGCGCATCCGCGCAACCCGCGCGTGCCGGCTGCGCACATGAACACTCGCCTGATCATCACCACGAAATCCTGGTTCGGCGGCGGCGGCGACCTGACGCCGATGGACCATGCCGCCCCCCACAGCCTGGAGGATGCAGCGACCTTCCATGCCGCCTTCCAGGCCGCCTGCGACAGGCACGACCCGACCTACTACCCGCGCTTCAAGAAATGGTGCGATGAATACTTCTTCCTGCCGCACCGCAACGAGCCGCGCGGCCTGGGCGGCATCTTCTATGATTGGCTCGGCGACCGCACGCCAGGCCGCGGGCAGGAGCTCGACTTCGCCTTCACCAAGGATGTCGGCCTCGCTTTCCTGGAGAGCTACCCCGCCATCATCCGCCGCCGCATGCACGAGCCCTGGACCGAGGCCGAGCGCGCTCACCAGCTGATGCGCCGCGGCCGCTATGTGGAGTTCAACCTGCTCTACGATCGGGGCACGATCTTTGGCCTGAAGACGGGCGGGAATGTCGAGGCGATCCTGATGTCGCTGCCGCCCGAAACCGGTTGGCCATAACGCTTGGTGGTGCCCTCGGACGCCGGACGCGGCCGTCCGGCCGCTTGGCTTCGCGCTACTGGCCGCGGCGCCCATTCGGCCGCTCGCCCGCTGAGAGAGGGCGCCTTGATGCTCAGGAACGCCCCGCACAGTGCTGCAATGCGCGGCCCCGCCTGGCCATCCCCGAAAGGCGACGCACCGCCTGCCATCGCTGCATGGGCAGCGGGGTCCGACAGCAGTCGCGTCGCGGCGGCGAGGATCGAAGCGGTCTCGGTCCCGACCAGGACAGCGACGCCGGCCTCGATCGCCTCCGGCCGTTCGGTCTTGTCGCGCAGCACCAGCACAGGCTTGCCGAGTGCGGGCGCTTCCTCCTGCAACCCGCCGCTGTCGGTCAGCACCAGGGTACAGCGCGCCAGCAGCGCGGTCAGCGTCAGGTAGTCCACCGGCTCGACCAGATGCGCGCGGTCCAGCCCGCCGAGCATCGGCTCGACAGTCCGCCGCACCGCCGGGTTCGGGTGCATCGGATAGACCAGCTCCACATCCGGAAAGCGCGCCAGCAGGGCGCTGGCGGCGGCGCAGATCCGAGCCAGCGGCGGGCCGAGATTCTCCCGCCGATGCGCCGTCAGCAGCACCAGGCGCCGTGCCGGGTCGCGCGGGAAGGGGCTGGCCAGGCCTGGCCGGGCCGCGGTGGCGCGCAGCGCGTCGATTACCGTATTGCCGGTCAGGTGGATCAGCCCCGGCGCCACGCCCTCGGCCAGCAGATTGGCCCGCGCCCCAGCGGTCGGTGCGAAGTGCAGCGCGGCGAGGCGCGTGGCGGTCAGGCGGTTGAACTCCTCCGGGAAGGGGCTCTGGAGGTCGCCGGTGCGCAGCCCGGCCTCGACATGGCCGAAAGGGATACGACGGTAGAAGCAGGCCAGGGCCGTCGCCATCACCGTGGTGGTGTCGCCCTGCGCCAGCACGAGCGCCGGCGCGTGCGCGACAAGCAATGGATCGAGGCGGCTGAGCAGGCCCGCCGTCAGCCCCGCCAAGGTCTGGTCCGGCGCCATGAGGTCGAGGTCATGGTCCGGGCGGATACCGAAGAAGCCGAGCGTCTGGGCCAGCAGCTCCCGGTGCTGTCCGGTGCTGACCACCACCGCGCGGCACCAGGGCGAGGCGCGCAACGCCTGGATGACCGGCGCCATCTTCACGGCCTCCGGCCGCGTGCCGAGCACGCATACCACGGTCCTGATACCGTCCGTTGCCACCATCACCCCAGATGAAGCTTCAGGTTGAAGATAGCTGTCAAAACTTCGCGCGTCGAGCGAAACCAGCGCCGCTTGGTCTTGAGCCGCGGGCGCCATAAAGCAGCGCCACAAGCGGACATAGCCTGGCGACCACCGAGCGCGAAGGACGCACGATCCTTTCGCATGAGGAATTCAGTTCGTCGAGTTCAACCTGTTTTATGACCGCAGCGGTTGACGCGATCTGAATGACGCTGCCGCCCGAAACCGGCCGGCCATCGTGTATCTTCCGCCTCGCTTGCATCCGGCGCGGCGTCTGTCGCGTAACGCCGGGGCAGGCTTCACGCAGGAGATCCCGATGCGCTTCGCAACACCCGCCCTGGCGGGGCTTTTCGCC
>JBBSCP010000116.1:0-13108 GCA_038250135.1 Acetobacterales bacterium
CGCTGCGCGAAGTGTCGAAGCACGGCGCGGGCGCGCTGCATGGTGGGGCACTCGGGACGATCTTCGCGGCCGCGCAAGCAAAGTCGGGCGGCATCATCACGCTTGCCGACCTCATCGCCAGCACACCAAAGCGCCGCGCGCCGATCATCGGCCGGTACCGCGATGTCGAGGTTCTGGCGCCGCCGCCGCCGGCCTCCTCCGGCGTGCATGTCGCGCAGATGCTCAACGTGCTGGAGGGCTACGACCTCGGCGCACTCGGCTTCGGCACGGCTGACACCATCCACCTGATCGCGGAGGCGCTGAAGCTCGCCTTCGCCGATCGCGCGGTGGCGACGGCGGACCCGGACTTCGTGCAGGTACCGGTCGAGCACCTCATCAGCAAAGCGACGGCCGCGGCGCGTCGTGCGGGGTTGCGCCTGGATCGCGCGCAGGATTGGATGGCCGATCCAACGCTCGGCGAAGGCCGTTGTACCACGCATGTCACGGTGGCGGATGCGGCCGGCAACATCGTCGCCACAACGCAAACCATCAACGCGCTGTTCGGCGCGCGCGTGGCAATTCCCGGCACCGGGCTGATCTGCAACAACTACATGCATAATTTCGACCCGCGCCCCGGCCGCGCGCTGTCCATCGCGCCGGGCAAGCGGGTGTTCACCTCGATGTCGCCGACCATCGTGACTCGCGCGGGCAAGCCCATGGTCGCACTCGGCCTGCCGGGCGGTTTGCGGATTTTTGGTTCGGCGATGCAGGCAATGATCAACCTGATCGACCACGGAATGAGCTTGCAACAGGCGCTGGAGGCGCCGCGCATCTGGACACAAGGTGCGGCGCTGGAACTGGAACCCGCCGTGCCGGAGAGCGTCGCCGAGGAACTCATCGCGCGTGGCCATCGCGTGGCGCGCGTGCGCACCATCGGCGGCGGGATGAACGCCATCGCCTTCCATGACGATGGCAGCATGACCGGTGCGGCGTGCTGGCGCGCCGATGGCTCGGTCGTGGCACTCGGCGGCGGCCTCGCCCGCGCCGGCGTGCGCTTCTCGCCCGACGCACCCACAACCTGACGACCAGGAGTTACCATGCCGAAAATCGCGCTGCTGCAACCCATCGCCGGAGAGATGGCGGAGATCATCAACGCGCTGCTGCCCGAAGGCTTCACGGCCAACGCCGTGAAGGGCCGCAGCGTCGAGGATCTGAAGGCCGAAGTGGTCGATGCCGAATATGCGCTGTGGTGGGATGTCGCCGTGCCGGCCGAGGTGCTCGCCGCCGGGCCGAAATTGAAACTGCTGCACAAATGGGGCGTGGGCATCGACAATATCGACCTCGACTATTGCCGCGCGCATGGCATCCAGGTGGCTCGCACCACGGGCAGCAATGCCGCACCGGTGGCGGATTTCACCATCGGCCTGATCATCGCGCTCTCGCGCCGGCTGATCCAGGCGCACAACAGCACCGCCGCCGGCGGCTGGGCGAAGAACGAGGTTTGGAGGCACTCGCTGATGGTGTCCGGCAAGACGGTGGGCATCATCGGACTTGGCGCAATCGGCAAGGGCGTGGCGAAGCGCCTCGCGGGTTTCGATTGCCGGGTGCTGTATTACAGCCGCACGAAGCTGCCCGACGCGCAGGATCTCGCACTCGGCGTGTCCTATCGCCCGCTCGACCAGTTGCTGGCGGAGGTGGACATCCTGTCGCTGAATTGCCCGCTGACTGCTGAGACGAAGAACATGATCGACGCGGCGGCGTTTGCGAAAATGAAGAAGGGTGCGCTGCTCATCAACGTCGCGCGCGGCGGCGTGGTGGTGGAGGCGGACCTGGTGGCGGCACTGCGCGACGGCACGCTGCGCGGTGCGGCCGTGGATGTCTTCGACCAGGAACCGCCACCGGCCGATCATCCTTTGCTGCACATGGACAACGTGATCGTCACGCCGCATTGCGCCAGCACGGCCTATGAGAATTCACGCCGCAGCGTGCAGCATTGGCTCGGCAACATGCTGCGCGTGTCGAAGGGCGAGGCGATCCCGGAATTGGACCGGGTAGTTTAGCGCCCCTACAGCTTGGCGTAGTGGTGGCAGAAGCCGGCGCCGATTTCCGTCAGGCGATCGGCGATCAGCTTGCCGCTCTCGGCACTGCACAGGCGCGGATCGCCGGTGCCAAGGCCGTTAGGGCTGACGGCATCGTATTCCGTCGGCACCGTAACCTCGGCGCCGTTGAAACTGAGCGAACCCCAGCCCTGGAACGGCAGGCCGAGGCCCATCGGCTCGCCGCTGCGTGGCTCGGGGATCAGGTCTGTGCGGATGCGTTCGGGAAACAGATGCATGCCGAGGCTGGTCAGCGGATCGGCGCCGTGGCTGGACACCGCCTTCGCCTTCTCCGCGCCGAGCAGCTTCGGCATCTCGGCATAGGCGATGCGCCACAGATACAGCGAGGGAATGGTCAGGCCGGTGGCATGCATCACCGCGCGCGTCGCCTCGTTGATCACGCCCACATTGCCGCCATGGCCATTGATGACGACAAGCTTGGTGAGTTTGTGCCTGAGCAGTTCTGCGAATAACTCATCCAGTACTGCGCGGAAGGTGGCTGCGGAGAGCGCGATGCCGCCGATCATCGGCCCGAAGAAATCGCCCTTGCCGAAGGGCAGCACCGGCGCCACGACGGTGCGCGTGCCCTCGGCCGTCGCGCGCAACGCGATCAACTCGGCCATCTTTTCGGCAAGGAAATAATCGCCCATCGGCGCATGCGGGCCCTGGTCCTCATGGCTGCCCATCGGCAGCAGGATCACCGGATTCTTCGGGTAGAGGCTGCGCGCCTCATCGCCCGTGATCTCCCCCATGCGGACCTTGGTTGCGGCGACTTCAGTCATCATGGCGGTTCCTTGTTCACGACAGTTCGGCGGCGCGCAGGCAGGCGACGCGATGGGTGTTGCTGGCCAGCGACGACAGCGTGGGAATGGTCTCCGCGCAAGCCGCGATGGCGTGCGCGCAACGCGTGCGAAACACGCAGCCAGAGGGCGGCGCGGAGGGGCTGGGTGGCTCGCCCGGCAGGATGATGCGGGCGAGTCGGCGGGCGGGGTCGAGCATCGGCGTGGCGGAGAGCAGCGCACGCGTATAGGGGTGGGACGGCCGCGCGAAGACCTCCTCGACCCGCCCCTCCTCCATGACGCGGCCCAGATACATCACCAGCACGCGGTCACACAGGTGCCGAACCACCAGCAGATCATGGCTGATGAACAGCAGCGCGAGGCCGAGGTCGCGCCGCAGATCGGCCAGCAGCCGGACCACCTGCGCCTGGATCGAGACATCGAGCGCGCTGACCGGCTCGTCGGCAACGAGAAAGTCCGGCTCGGTCGCCAGCGCGCGGGCGATGCCGATGCGCTGGCGTTGGCCACCGCTGAATTCATGCGGAAAGGCGCCCATGCGCTCAGGATCGAGGCCCACTCGCGCAAAGGTCGCCGCGGTCCGCGCCTCGCGCTCGGCACCCGCAAGTTGCGTGTGGATGGCGAGTCCATCGCCCACCTGCGCGCCGACGCTGCGCCGCGCATCGAGGCTGCCGAAGGGGTCCTGGAATACGATGCCCATCCGCGCGCGCAGCCGCCGGAAGGCCGCACTGCCAGGCTTCGGCAGTGCGGCGCCATCGAAGGTCAAGCGTCCCGCGCTGGCCGGCAGCAGGCCGAGCATGAGGCGACCGAGCGTGCTTTTGCCGCTGCCGCTTTCGCCGACCACGCCGAGCGCCTCGCCGCGCGCCACTTGCGCATCGACGCCCGCCACCGCGCGTACCGCGGCTCCACCGAACAACGCGCGCGACGCGAAGGTTTTTTCAAGTTTCTCCGCAACGACCAGGCTCACGCTGCCAACTCCCGCCAGCGTGCGCAGCGCACGGCGTGGCCCTGCTGCTCCTCGAGCGGCGGTGGCATCGCGCAGACTGCTTGCGCGAAATCGCAGCGCGGGGCGAAGCGGCAGCCGGGCGGCCAGGAATCGGGGCGGGGCACGACGCCGGCAATGCCCTCGGGCTCGGCCTCGCCATCCGGCACGGCGGCAAGCAGCGCGCGGGTGTAGGGATGCAGCGGGCGCGCGAAGACCTCCGTCACGGGCCCGCGCTCGACCACCTGCGCGGCGTACATCACCACGACCTCATCGGCGACTTCCGCGACCACGCCGAGCGAATGCGTAATGAGCACGAGGCCCATCCCCTCCTCCCGCCGCAGCGCCGCGAGCAGGTCGAGGATCGCTGCCTGCACCGTGACGTCGAGCGCGGTGGTTGGTTCGTCCGCGATCAGCAGGCGCGGCTTGTTGGCGATGGCCATGGCGATCATCACGCGCTGGCGCATGCCACCGGAAAGTTCATGCGGATAGGCGCGCGCGCGGCCTTCCGGGTCCGCAATGCCGACGCGACGCAGCAACGCTACCGCCTGCTTCTGGGCTTGCGCCGAGGATAGGTTGCGATGCGCGCGGATTGCCTCCGCCACCTGCTCGCCGACGCGATGCACCGGGTTGAGGCTGCTCATCGGATCCTGGAAGACCATCGCCATCGCGCCGCCGCGCAGTTTTCGTCGGGTTTCCTCCGGCAGGCGGAGCACATCGACCCCTTCGAAGCGCGCAACGCCCGCACCGACGCGGGCCGAGGGTGGCAGCAATCCCATGATCGCTGTTGCTGCAAGGGATTTGCCGCTACCACTCTCGCCGACGATGGCGAGCGTACTACCCGCGCGCAGCGTGAAACCGATATCCTCCACAGGGCGGATCAGGCCCGCAGGCGTGGCGATCTCCACGCTCAGGCCCTGCACGTCGAGCAGCGGCACCTCGCCCGCCGGCGGCGGGAACAGCCCCGGCAGCAGACGGTCCACCAGGCGCATCGGCCGCGCACCACCACGCTTGTCCACCGCATCGCGCAGCGCATCACAGAGCAGGTTCATCGCCAGGATCGTGAACGTCAACGCGAGGCACGGATACAGCAGCATCGTCGGCGCCACATCCATGGTCGCGCGCGCGCCGCGAATCATCAGGCCCCAAGAAGGCGTGGGCGGCACCACGCCGAGGCCGAGGAAGCTCAGCCCGCTCTCCAGCACCACGGCGGAGGCGACGGCGAGCGAAAGCTGCACCAGCACCGGCCCCGCGATGTTCGGCAGGATGGTGCGCAGCAGGATGCGCGGCGTCGGCGCGCCGAGCGCGCGCACGGCCTCGACATAATCCTGTGATCGCGCCGAAAGCACCTCGGCGAAAGTCACACGGATGAAGCCCGGCAGATACAGCAACGACAGAACAAGAATCAGCGTCAGCGTGCCTGGCCCCAGAAGCGTCACCACCAACAGCGCGAGAAGCACCGGCGGGAAGCACAGGATGACATCTGCACCCCGAATCGTCAGGAACTCCGCCGCGCCACGCAACCACCCCGCCAGCAACCCAAGCGTCGTCCCGATCACGCAGGCAATGATCGCGGCCGCGAAGGCAACGGCGAGCGAAACCTGCGCGCCCCAGATGATGCGCGAGAGAATGTCCCGCCCGAACTCATCGCGCCCCAGCGGGCTGCCCGGCAGCCACGCCGTGAGTCGGTTCACGACATCCTGCCGCACCGGGTCAGGCAACGGCAGGATCGGCGCGGCCATGGCGACGGCGACGATCAGCGCGACCATCGCCGCGGGAATAATCAGCTTTTTCAAGATCGGGCGATCCGCGGGTCAAGCGCCGCGTAAAGCAGGTCCATCAGCAGGTTCAGCAGCAGGAACAGGCCCGAGACCGTCAACACGATGCCGACCACCATCGGGTAGTCCCGCCCCTCCACAGCGCGCAGCAGCGGCGTGGACAGCCCCGGCCAGTTGAAGACGTATTCCACCAGCACCGTGCCGCCGAGCAGCGTGCCCATCTGCAACCCCAACACCGTCGTCACCGGGATCAGCGCGTTGCGCACGACATGGCGCGTCAGCACGCGGGTGCGTGTCAGCCCCTTGGCGCGCGCCGTGCGCACATGGTCTCGTGTGAGTTGATCGAGCACCGAGGCGCGCGTCATGCGGAACACGGTCGCCGCGAGCCCCTTTGCCACGGCGACCGCGGGCAGCAGCAGTAGCAGGAAATGCCGCGCAGGGTCTTGCGCCAGCGGCACGTAGCCGCCCGCGGGCATCCATCGCAGCCGCTGCGCCAGCACCAGGATCAGCAGCGTGCCGAGCACGAAGACCGGCACCGCCTGCACCACCGCCGCGACGGCCGAGGTCGCGCGATCGAAAACGCCACCGGCATGCACCGCGGCATAGGTCCCGGCCGGCAGCGCCACCGCCACACCGAGCAGCGTACCCGCCAGGATCAGCTCCAACGTGCGTGGCAGGCGCAGCAGGATCTCATCCGCCACCGGATAGTCATCGACCAGCGAGGTGCCGAGATCGAAACGCGCGAGGCGCTCCAGGAAAGCGCGATACTGCTCCAGGATCGGCTGGTTCAGCCCGAGCCTCTCGCGCAGTTCAGCGACGGCGAAGGGATCGGGGGCGGCGCCACCGGTGGAGAGCAGAATCTCCGCCGGGTCGCCGGGCACGAGGTGCAGCGCGAGGAACACCACCGTCGCCACCACCCACATCAACAATACAGAGGTGGCGAGGCGCCTGAGCAGCCAAAGCATCAGCCGAGCGCCGTATACTCCAGCATCGCCCCCGAGGAGAGGCTGAGCGCGCCCGGCAAAACGGCAAAGCCGCCGATGCGACGATCCAGCCCGTAGCCCTGCTCACGCCAGGCGAGGCCGACCAGCGGCACCTCCTCGAGCGCGGCGCGCTGCATGTCCTTGTAGATCTCGATGCGCTTGGTCGTGTCGAATTCGGCGCGGCCGCGCGCCAGCGCCGCCACCGTGCGCGGCGTGCTGAGGCCGAAGCTGCGACCATGCGTGGCGGAGAGCGAGGTATCGAGCACCACGGTCAGCCCATCCGGATCGTTGAAATCCGCCGCCACGCCATGCACGGCGATGTCGTATTGCCCGCGCGTCCCCTGGCTGACGCGGGTGGACCAATCGACCAGCCGCAGCTCGGCGCGGATGCCGATCGCCGCCAGATGCTGCTGCACGATCTCGGCGCTGTCCTTATGCATGTTGAAGGCCGAGGTGGCGAGCAATGTGGTGGCGAAGCCATTGGCATGCCCGGCCTCGGCCAGCAGCGCGCGCGACCGCGCCGGATCATAGGCATGGCCGCGCGACAATTCGGCATCCCACCAGGGCGTGCCCTCGACGATCGGCATGCCTTCCAGCACCTTGCCGCGGCCGGAGAAGGCGACGCGGACGATGTCCTCGCGCCGCACCGCATGTGCAACGGCACGCCGCACCAGCGGATTGTCGAAGGGTGGGCGCGTGCCGTTGAACAGGATGTCCATAAAGGGTCCGACCTGGCTGAGCAGCTTGAAGCGCGGGTCGGCCTCCACCGCCGCCATGCCGGTCCAGGGCACGAACTCGATCATGTCGGCATCGCCGGCCTGAAGGGAGGCGAGCCGCAGATTCTCATCCGCCACCACGGTCATGCGAATCGTGCGCGTGCGTGGCAGGCCAGGCAGGAAGTAGTTGGGCGAGGCCTGCAATTCGATCCAGCTGCCGCGTTCCTGCGACGCGATGCGATAGGGGCCGCAGCCGATCGCCGCGTTCATGTCGCGCGTGGCGCGACAGACGATGGGCATGTTGTAGTTCGCGAACCACAGCGGCACCGTCACCAGCGGCGTCTTCATCACGAGCCGAACCGTCAGCGGGTCCGGCGTTTCGATACGCTCGATCTGCTGCATCTGCGCGCGGTAATAGGCGGTGGAGCGCTCACCCGCGACCTGCTCGATGGTCCAGCGCACATCCTCGGCCGTCAGGCGGTCACCATTGTGGAACACGACGTCGGGGCGCAGCTTGAAAACCCAGGCGCCCTGCTCGTCCAGCGCCCAATCGCGTGCGAGCTCGGCGCGCAACTCACCACGCTCATCGAAGCTCACCAGGCGGCGATGGGTGAGCATCTTGATCATGCCCGCCGCGGCGCCGGTAGAGGGCCAGGGCTGCAGGTTCGGCGGCCAGACCGACAGGCCGAAGCGCAGCACGCCCGGCCGCGGCTGTGCCGCGCCCTCACGCGTCAGTAAGCTGGCGGTGAGGCCGGCTGAGGCGCCGAACAGCAGACGGCGGGTGGGCTTCAACATGGCGGGCTCCGATCCTGACGAATGGCCTGATTGCGCGGCCTTGTGGCGGAGCTGTCAACAAGGAATGACGCGGCTGCGGCGATTGACTTAGCGGCATGCGGCCCGGCATCTTTGCAGCCGCCGGTTGCGGCCTTCTGTCGGCGCACCGACCTGGCGGCGCAGGGGCCGACAGCTGGGGCCGATAGCAGGGGCCAGCAGGAGGAAGCCGCGACCGACTCGCCAGATTTCCCGGGAAGGCGTGCCTCGACGGCCTTACTGGCGATGCTGGCGCTGCTGGCCGCGCCGCCCATACAGGCTCAGGCGCCCCCGCCTCTGCCCGGCCTGATCGAACGCCTGACACCGCCCGAGCCACCGGGCCTCGGCCCTGCGCTGCTGCCTCCGGCGCCACGGTCGCAGACCGGCCCGGGCGCGCAGAATCGCGTACCGATAGACCGCATTTGGATCACCGGCACCACGGCGCTGCCGCCGGTGCAACTCCAGGTGATGGTCGCACCGCTGGAAGGCCGGCTTGTCAGCCTCGCCGAGGTCGAGACGGCGCGGGTGCTGCTGCTCGGCGCCTATCGCGCGGCGGGCTTCGCCTATGTTGCCGTGACGGCCGCGCTGGGGCGGGGCGAGGGCGCGGCCTTCGATCTGCGCTTCACCGTGACCGAGGGCTTCATCGCAGCGTTGCGCTTCGAGGGCGCGGGCATCGGCCCTGCGACGCGCCAGGCCGAGCGCTTCCTGCAACCGCTGATCGGGCAACGCCCGCTGCCCCACTCGGCATTGGAACGCGCGCTGCTGCTGGCGGGCGACATCCCGGGCGTGACGGCGCGCGGCACATTGCGGCCACTGCCGGGCGAGCCGGGGGCTCTGCTGCTGGAGGTGCAGCTAGCCCGCGCGCCGGTCTCGGGTTTCGTCAATCTGGACAATCGCGGCTATGCGCTGACCGGCGCCTGGCAGGGGCTACTGGTGGGCCAGCTCAACGCCTTCACCTCGCGCGGCGAACGCTCCGAGGTGGCGCTGGTGCAGTCGGAAGCGCATGGCCAATCCTTCCTGCAGGTGACGGAGGAGCTGTTCCTCGGCGCCTCCGGCCTGCGCCTGCGCGCCTATGCCGGGGCGGGGCGCGCCGCCCCGGGCGCACCGCTCGCCAGCATCGGCTACGCGGGCGAGACGCGCGTCGCCGGCGCGGCGTTGGCCTATCCGCTGATCCGCAGCCGGCCGCTGAACCTTTCGGCGAGCGTGCAGTTCGACGCCTTCGAGAGCGTGGTGGAGGCGCGCCCCGGCGAGGGCGAGTCTCGGGTGCGCGTCAGCCGCGATGCGGTGCGCGCGCTGCGGCTGGGCCTCGATGGCGCGGTGCAGGATGGCTGGTTCGGCCGGGCGCCGGCGGCGGCGACCAGCACGGGGCTGCTGCGGCTGCATCAGGGGATCGAGGCGCTGGGCGCAAGCAGCGGCGACGCCGCAACCACGGCGCGCGCGGGCAGCGATTTTGGATTTTTGCGAGTCGTCGCCGAGGCTTCGCGTCTGCAACCACTGATCGTTCCGGCGGAAGGTTGGCTGCTGTCCGCCTACGGGCTGGCGGCGGCGCAATGGTCGGATAATGTGCTGCCGCCGGCGGAAAAGTTTTACCTTGGCGGCAACCGGCTCGGTCGCGGCTTCTATGCGGGGCAGGTCTCGGGCGATCGCGTGCTGTCTCTCTCGGGCGAGTTGCAACTCGCCACGCAGAGCCCGATCACTCTGCCCTTCCGCGCCGCACCGGTGCTGCTTGGGACACAATTCTACCTGTTTCGAGATCTCGGCGAGGGCTACGACAATGGCCCCGGCGAAGGCTCGCGCCGGCTCTCCTCCTGGGGTGGCGGTGTGCGGCTGCAATTCGATGAGCGCGTGCAACTCGATCTTGAGGCGGTGCGGCGCCTGACACGCACGCCGGACGGGTCCGGCGTGCGGGAACTCGATGCGAATGCGCTGTATGGGCGCGTGCTGGTGCGGTTTTAGCGATCGGCTTCGCTCGGCGGCACCCCTGCCGCGGCGACGGCGGCGGCCTGGCGGTCGGCGATGGCCTGCTCGGAGAAATCATGCACCAGCTCCATGAAAAGCTGGTGCCAATTCGCCTGTGCCTTGAGGCGGAAGAACACGCTGCCGAGGCCGATCGCCGCGCGATCCATCAGCGGAAATTCGCGCGGGATCTTCACCCCACCCGTGCGCTTCAGGCCCTCATGCACCTTCATCGCCACGCTGCGCCCGTAGTTCGGATCATCGGAGGGGGTGATGGCGCGCACGCGATCCTCGACAAGCGGCTCATACAGGAAGCGCGCCCAAAGGTTCAGCACCTCCATCGTCTCCTTCGACAGGTTGCGGAAACCCCAGATGCGGTAGGCCTCCGCCGCCTTGTCGCGGTCATTGTCGCGCACTGCCTCGAACAGCATGATCACGCCGGTCACGAAGCTCGCCGGGAAGATGCGGATCACGCCGAAATCGAGCAGGTTCACGCCGAAGCCGGTCTGCGCATCCGTCCGCACCTGATAGTTGCCGAGGTGCGGGTCGCCATGGATGACACCGTAACGATAGAACGGCACATACCAGGCGCGGAACAGCGCCTTGGCGTATTCGTTGCGCTCCTCCTGTGGCGGGTCTTCCTCGAGCCGGCGCAGGATCGGCCGGCCTTCAAGCCAGCTCATCGTCAGCAGGCGCTTGGTGGTGAACTCGGGCACGGCGGTCGGCACCGCGACACCGGGCGTATTCGCCAGCATCGCGCCGTAAAGGCGCATATGCGAAGCCTCGCGCGTGTAGTCGAGTTCCTCGCGCAGGCGGGCCGACATCTCGGCGTAGGCTTCGTCATTGTCGAGGGTCGAATCCATGCGGCGGTAGAGGCTGAGCGCCAACTTGAGCTGGCGAAGGTCGGCTTCCACCACGCTGGGCATGTCCGGGTATTGCAGCTTGCAGGCTACCTCACGCCCATCGAGCAATGTGGCGCGATGCACCTGCCCGAGGCTCGCCGCGGCAGAAGCTTCCTGGCCAAATTTCGAGAAGTTCTGCTGCCAGGCCGGGCCAAGCTCGCCCTGCATGCGGCGGCGCACGAAGGCCCAGCCCATTGGCGGCGCGTTGGATTGCAGGGTCGCGAGTTCCTGCGCGTATTCCTCCGGCAATGCCTCCGGCACCGTCGCCAGGAACTGCGCGACCTTCATCAGGGGCCCCTTGAGCCCGCCGAGCACGGCCTTCAGCCCCTCGGCATGCGCCGATTTGTCGGTCTTGATGCCCAGGAAGCGCTGGCCCGCGACGCGCGCGGCAATGCCGCCCACGGCGCCGGAGGTGCGGACCATGCGCCGCATTTCGCCAAACAGAGTCGCTTCGCTCCGGTCCACGGCCATTGGCTCAGTCAGCCTTTTCAAGTTCGTCGATGAAGCCGGAGATCACGTCGAGCCCCTTCATCCAGAAGGCGGGGTTCGAGGCGTCGAGGCCAAAGGGCGCGAGCAATTCCTTGTGCCGCTTCGTGCCGCCGGCCTTCAGCATCTCGAGGTATTTCTCCTGGAAGCGCGGATGGCCTTCGCGGAACACACCGTAGAGCGCATTCACCAGGCAATCGCCAAAAGCGTAGGCGTAGACGTAGAAGGGCGTGTGCACGAAATGCGGAATATAGGCCCAATAGACGCTGTAATCGGGGGTGAAGTCGAAGGCCGGGCCGAGGCTTTCGGTCTGCACCTGCATCCACAATTCGCCGATGCGCTCATGCGCCACCTCGCCCTTCTTGCGCTCGTCGTGCAGCAGCATCTCGAAACGGTAGAAGGCGATCTGGCGGACGACGGTGTTGAGCATGTCCTCCACCTTGCCGGCGAGCAGCGTGCGGCGCTTCTTCGCGTCCGTCTCGGCATCCAGCACGGCGCGAAAGGTCAGCATCTCGCCGAACACGCTCGCTGTCTCGGCCAGCGTGAGCGGCGTGGAGGACATCAGATAGCCCTGCTGCGCTGCCAGAACCTGGTGCACGCCGTGCCCCAGCTCATGCGCCAGCGTCATCACGTCACGCGCCTTGCCGTGATAGTTCAACAGCAGATAGGGATGCGCCGAGGGCACGGTCGGGTGTGCGAAGGCGCCACTCGCCTTGCCAGGGCGCAGCGCGGCATCGATCCAGGGTTTTTGAAAAAACGGCGCGGCAACCTTGGCCAGTTCAGGGCTGAAGGCGCCATAGGCGTCCTGCACGCGGGCCACCGCGTCCGCCCAGGGGATCGTGCTGTCCTCGTCATTCGGCAGCGGCGCGTTGCGGTCCCAATGCATCATCTTGGGCAGGCCGAGCCACTTCGCCTTCATCGCGTAGTAGCGATGCGACAGGCGCGGGAAACTCTCGGTCACAGCCTTCACCAGAGCGTCCACAACCTCGTCCTCCACCATGTTCGCGCGGTTGCGCGAGGAGGTGGGGCGCTTGTAGTGGCGCCAGCCGTCGATGATCTCCTTGTCCTTCGCCAGCGTGTTCGTGATCAGCGAGAACAGGCGGATGTTGTCGCCGAAGGCGGCCGACACACCCTTGGCGGCGGCGGCCCGCACGTCGCGGTCCCGGTCCGAGAGCTTGTTGAGCGCGCCGGAGACGGTGAGGTCCTCGCCGGCCACGGTGACGCGCATGTTGGCGGTGGTTTCGTCGAACAGGCGATTCCAGGCGCTGCGGCCGGTGACTTCCTTCTCGTGCAGCAGCTTCTCCAGCTCGTCGGAGAGCTGGTGGTCGCGAAAGACGCGCAAATCGCGCAGCCAGGGCTTCCAGCGGCTGAGCGCGGCTGAACCCGCGTATTTCTGCTCGAGCGCCGCATCCTCCATCCGATTGATTTCGAGCGTCATGAACAGCAGTTGGCTGCTGATCGTCGTCACCCGTTCCTGGGTGGATTGGTAGAAGCGCCCATTGGCCGAAGCCTGCGCATCGCCCGAGAACACCAGCTGCGCGAAGGACATCGCGCGGCCCAGCACCTCCTCGATCGCCTCATAGGTGCCGATCGCGGCGGCGAGCGAATCGCCGCTCAGCCCCG
>JBBSCP010000117.1:0-13062 GCA_038250135.1 Acetobacterales bacterium
GGAACGATCGTCGAGACGCCACTCGTCAAAGTGCGGCTGCGTGGTGGGCCGTGGCTCGGCGAGGTGGAGGAGTGGTTCGTATCGACGCTGACGCGCGGTGATGGTTTCATCTTCGCCGGGCAGTTGCTGCGCTTCGAGGGGCTCGATGCCCGCGCCTGCATCGTCACGCGTGGCGCGGAGGGCAATCCGCGCGTGCCCGCCTATGCCGGCAGCCGCATGCCGCTGACCACCTATCTCGCCTCGCGCGTGCGCGCGATCCTCGCCGATCCCACCACCTGGCATGCGCTGCCGGAGACGGTGCGCGAGTGGCTGCGGCTGCAACAACTGCGCTCCGAGATGCCGCCGCGCGACGGGCTGCTGGTCGAGACCTTTCCGCGGGGAGAACGCTGGTTCCTCGTCGCCTATTGCTTCGAGGGGCGGCTTGCGCACCAGACGCTTGGTATGCTGGTCACCAAGCGCATGGCGCGGCTGGGCATGGCGCCGCAGGGCTTCGTCGGCACGGATTACGTGCTCGCCTGCTGGTCGGCCTTCGAACCCACCGGCATCGAGCGGCTGTTCGAGGAGGACATCCTCGGCGAGGAGTTGGAGGAGTGGATGGCGGAAAGCTCGATGCTCCGTCGCAGCTTCCGCAACATCGCCACCATCGCCGGGCTGATCGAGAAGAACCACCCGCAACAGGAGAAGTCGGGCCGCCAGATGACGATGAACGCCGACCTGATCTACGACGTGCTGCGCAAGCACGAACCGCACCACATCCTGCTGCGTGCCACGCGGCGCGAGGCCGCGACGGGGCTGACCGATGTGGCGCGCATCGCCCAGCTTCTGGCACGCGCGCGCCTGGGCGGCATTCGCCATCGTGCGCTGGATCGCGTCTCGCCGCTGGCCGTGCCGGCGCTGATCGAGGAAGGGCGCGAATGGGTTTCGGGCGGGGCCGAGGAAGCGCTGCTGGCCGAGGCCGCTTCCCTCGTGGAGGACGCGACCGATGGCCTGGAAAGCTTCGCCGAACTGTTGCCCGCGACCGCCGAGCCCACTTCGCGCGCGCCACGCCCCCGCGAGGTCCCGCGCCGCCACAACCGGTTCATTCGCCATGCGCCCAAAGCCGCAGGAGCCAGATGATGAAGCTGTTCCGTTACCTGACGCCTGAGGGGAAATTCGACTACGAGGCCTATCGCCGCGTGCAGGAGGACGGCAACCGCCGCAAGCTGCACACGCGCTGGGTGCATCGCCACGTCATTGCCTTCCTTGCAGGCTGGCTCAAGGCCAATGTCGATCCATTGCGCTTCGGCCTGTGCCACGGCACGCGGCGCGGCGATGAGCAGGTGTGGTTCCGCGAGCGTCTGGGCATCGAGGTGATCGGTACCGAGATCAGCCCCACCGCCGCGGATTTTCCGCACACCATCCAGTGGGATTTCCACCACACCAGGCCGGAATGGCTGGAGGCCGTGGACTTCATCTATTCCAACTCCTACGACCACAGCTACGACCCGCGGACCTGCTTCCGCGCCTGGGCGGCGTGCCTGCGGGTCGGCGGCGTCATGCTGCTGGAACACACCGACCAGCACCGCTCCGATAGCGTCTCCGCCCTCGACCCCTTCGGCGCCGAGCGCGACGAGCTGGTGATGATGCTCAACGAATTCGGTGCCGGCGAGTTCACCGTGCGGGAAGTCATCGCCGAGCATGACTTCCAGGTCGCCGACCATCTGAAGGAATTGTCCTTCATCGTCGTCGAGAAGCTCAAGCCGATGGGGCTCGGATGAGCGCCGCCCCTTTGCACCTCGGCGGCCAGCGGCTGATGCTCGACCCCGTCGGCGTGCTGGTTTGGCCGGCGGAGAAGTTGCTCGCCGTCGCGGATCTGCACCTCGAGAAAGGCAGCGCCTTCGCCGCGGCCGGGCGGTTCCTGCCGCCCTACGACACGCGCGAGACGCTGGATCGGCTGGCGCGCGCCGTCAGGCTGTGGAACCCGCAGCACCTTGTGATGCTCGGCGACAGTTTCCACGACCGGCGCGGCGAGTCGCGCCTCGCGCCCGCGGACCTCGCGGCTTTGCTCAGGCTGCTGGCCGGGCGGGAGGTGGTCTGGGTGCTCGGCAACCATGACCCGGTGCCGCCTGCCAGCCTGCCCGGCACGGCGATGGGCGAGTTGCGGCGCGGCCCCTTCACCTTCCGCCACATCGCGCAGCCAGGGACGGTCAGTGGTGAGATCTCGGGCCATTTCCATCCGAAGGCGGCCGCGCCGGTTCGTGGCCGCGCGATAACGCGGCCGTGTTTCCTCAGCGATGGGCGGCGGGTGCTGTTGCCGGCCTTCGGCGCCTTCACCGGCGGGCTCGACATCCGCGACCCCGCCATCGCAAGCTTCTTCCCGCGTGGCGGCCGCGCCTTCCTGCTCGGCGAGGCGCGGCTCTACAGCTTCCCCACCGGCCCATTGCGGCGCATCGCGCCGAGTGCGGCACTGGGCATTACGGGATGACAACGCTGGCCGTCACACGGATGAGCCGTTCAAGGCCTCCACATCCGGCCGCTGGATACACGAGGAGCTCTAGGTAGTGTTGCCCATACCGGCACTTGCTCCGCCACCGCCGACGGATTCAATACCAATTCGACTGGCTTTGCACGGATCAACCGTGACGCTACTGAAACTCAGGATGGTGCAGGTCTGCGGCTGAGACGCTGTGGCTTTGCTTGCGGCAAGTTCGGAGTCAACGCCGCCGCCCCTTTCGGCGCGGCGGCGTCGTCAAATCAGGACCAGAGGAACTGGCTGACGGCGTGGATCACACCGTTGCTGGCCAGGATGTCCGCCTGCACGATCTCAGCCGGCACTGAGGCCACGTTCAGCCCGGCCACCGCCTGGCCGCCCGGCTGCAGCGCAGGCTTGGAGTTGCTGACCAGTACTGGCGTCCTGCCGCCTTCAACCTTCAGCGTCGAACCATTCATCGTCGTCAGCATGCGGTCGCCGCCACGAAACTCAGCCGCCAGATGGTTGCCTGGCACAAGATGATTGCGCACAAGCCTGGAGATGCCTTCGCGATCCGGTGTCGCGGCGCCACCGCCACCGCCACCGCCGGACTGGCCGCGCATGATGTTCAGTTGGCCGGCCGGTGCGCCTTCGAAGGCGGCATTCACCGGGGCGAACAGCGTCATGGGCGCCGCCTGGCGCAGATCATTCAGCGCGCCGCCACGGGTCATCAGGTCAAGCAGCGAGGAAAAGCGCGGATCGGCCGCCAGCGTATCGGCAAGCGTGCGGTTCTGCGCACGAAGCACCGAGGGGGCGCCAAGCAGCACAACGCTGCTGCCGGCCAGCAGCAGGCCACGTCGATTGAACAGAGTCATGGGGAGTGTTCCTTTGTTCGTGCCGCCGGCGACCATCGCGCGACGGGGGTCTTGCTGCCTCAACGCCGCTCCGCCTGTCGGGTTGCCCGCATGCTCGCCTTTCCCGCCCAGCGCGCTACATCTGCGCCATGACAACCCCCACCCTGCTCTGGTTCCGCCAGGACCTTCGCCTTGCCGACCACGCGGCGCTGGCGGCCGCGCTGGCGGAGAACGCCCCGATTCTGCCGGTTTTCGTGCTGGACGAGCCGGCCCAGGCTGCCCATGCCCCTGGGGCCGCCACCCGCTGGTGGCTGAAGCGCAGCCTGGCGAGCCTGGCCGAGAGCCTCGCCGCTCGCGGCGCGCCCCTGCTGCTGGCTCGTGGCCGGGCGGAAACGGTGCTACCCGCGCTGGCCGCGCAGATCGGCGCCACCAACATCCATGCCGGGCGCTGCACCGAGCCCGGGCTGCGCGCCCAGTCGCGGCGCGTGCATGAGGCGGCGGAAGCGTCGGGCCGCAAGCTGCGCCTGCACACCACGATGATCCTGCAGGAGCCGCATCTTGTCGCCTCGGGCAGCGGCAAGCCTTATGCGGTGTATTCGCCCTTCGCCAAGGCCATCTTCGCATTGGGCGATCCGCCCCCTCCCCTGCCAGCCCCGGCCGAAATCCCGGGCGTGGAGGCGCCCGCGGGGGGCGAGACGCTCGACTCGTGCAACCTCTATCCGGTGCCGGGGGAGCCCGATTGGGCGGCAGGATTCGATGGCCTCTGGCAACCCGGCGAGGCCGGCGGCGCCGCTCGCCTCACCCGCTTCGTCGCCTCGGCACTCGGCCGCTACGATGCCGACCGGAATAGCCCTGGCATCGAGGGCTCCTCCGGTCTCTCGCCGCATCTGCGCTGGGGGGAGGTCTCGCCGGGCCAGGTCTGGCACGCGGCGCGCGCGGCCGGCGCTGCCAAGGGCGCGACCGAGACCTTCCTGAAGGAGATTCTCTGGCGCGAATTCGCCCATCATTTGCTCTGGCATCGTCCGGAGATGCCGGACCGCGCGCTGCGGGGCGAGTTCGACAGCTTCCCCTGGGTCGAGGACCCGGCCGCGCTGCGCGCCTGGCAGCGCGGGCGCACCGGCTACCCCATCGTCGATGCCGGTATGCGCCAGCTCTGGCAGACAGGATGGATGCACAACCGCGTGCGGATGATTGTGGCGAGCTTCCTGGTGAAGCACCTGATGCAGCCCTGGCAGGCCGGCGAGCGCTGGTTCCGCGACACGCTGGTGGATGCGGACCTCGCCCCCAACAGCGCCTCCTGGCAGTGGGTGGCGGGGTGCGGGACGGATGCGGCGCCCTATTTCCGGGTCTTCAACCCGGTACTCCAGGGCGAGAAGTTCGACGCTGGCGGGGCCTATGTGCGCCGCTACGTGCCGGAACTCGCCAAGCTGCCCGACGCCTTCATCCACCAGCCGTGGGAGGCGCCGCCCGCGCTGCTTGCCGCCACGGGCCTCAGGCTGGGGCGCGACTATGCGCGCCCGATCGTCGATCACGCCGAGGCGCGCGCCCGTGCGCTGGCCGGATTCGCGACGCTGCGGAGGCGCGGCGAAGCGGCGTGAGCAGCCCCGTGTACAACCCCCAGGCCAACCATTGGCGTGGCTTCGCCGGGTTGCGCGTTATCGCCGACGTGCATGGCGACGCGACCGCCTTCGAGCATGCCGTGGCCGGCGCGCTGGCCGAGGACCTGTTCGTGCTCCAGCTTGGCGACCTGACCGACCACGGGCCCGACAGCCCGGCGGTGCTGCGGCGGATGTTCGCGCTGATCGATGAGGGGCGCGGGCTGTTCCTGCTGGGCAACCATGACCACAAGCTGCGCCGCGCGCTGACCGGCCAGCGCGTGCACATCCCCCCCGAAGGCCTCGGCCGCACCCTCGAACAGCTTGGGGAGGCGCCGGACCGGGAGGTGCTGGTGGCCCGCGCGATCGAGGAGATCGCCCGCGCGCCGGCCTGGATCCGCGATGGCGGGCGGCTGTTTGTGCATGGCGGTTTCCACCCCGGCATGATGCACAGCCCGCCGCCGCCCGATGCCGGTGCCGGCAAGGCGCATGGGCTGCTGACGCGGGCGCTGTATGGGCAAGTGACGGGGCGCATCCGCAGCGATGGCTATCCCGACCGCGTGCATGATTGGGTGGACCGAATCCCCGAGGGCATGGCGGTTGTGTGTGGCCATGACCGGCGCAGCACGGATGGCAGGCCCTTCATCGCCGAGGGGCGCAGCGGCGGGCGCTGCGTGTTCCTCGATTGCGGCGCGGGCAAGGGCGGGCACCTCGCCTGGCTCGACCTGCCGGCCTGGGCGTGACGATGTTGATCCGCCCACTTGCGGCCTCGCCGCACGTGCCGGTGGTGGCAGGCTGGCTGCACGCGCAATGGTGGGGCGCAGAGGGCTCGAGTCTGGCGGCGACCACAGCATGGCTCGCCGCCGCCACTGGCCCCGCCGCACCGCTGACCCTGGTGGCGGAGTGCGCCGGCGCGCCACTCGGCACGGCGACGCTGGATACCGAAGACCTGGACTCGCGCCCGGACGTGCCCTCGGCCACACTGAGCTTTGGCTCTACACCCCCGACAAGGCGGAATTCTACGCCGCGCGCAGCTGGCAGGTAATGGGCCCGGAAACTGCCAATGGCGCCCCTGCAACGCTGATGCGCCGTACCCTCAGATAAGGCGCGCTGCCGCTGCGTGCCCATCGATGTTGTCGAGGAACCGCGTCGCCTCGGCGCGCATCGCCGCGACCTTCGAGGGCTCCATCTTCGCCAGCGTGCGCAGCGGCATGGCCATGCGCGGGTTCTTGGCAAAGCGCTCCGCGTGTCGCGCCATGAAGTCCCAGTAGAGGAAGTTGAACGGGCAGGCCTTCGGCCCCGTGGCCTGCTTCACGTCATGCGCGCAGCCACGACAATGGTTCGACATGCGGTTGATGTAGGCGCCTGAGGCCGCATAGGGCTTGGACGCCATGATCCCGCCATCGGCATGCAGCGCCATGCCATGCGTGTTGGGCAGTTCCACCCACTCATAGGCATCGGCATAGACCACCAGGTACCACTCGTTCACCGCCACCGGATCGAGCCCCGCGAGGAGGGCGAAATTGCCGGTGACCATCAGCCGCTGGATATGATGCGCGTAGGCCAGGTCACGGGTTTGCGTGATCGCCGCGCGCAGGCAGGCCATGGAGGTGTTCGCACTCCAGTAGAAATCCGGCAGCTTCCGATGCGCCGCCAGTGCATTGGTCCCGGCATAGTGCGGCATCTTCAGCCAGTAGATGCCGCGCACATATTCGCGCCAGCCGAGAATCTGGCGGATGAAGCCCTCCACGGCGTTGAGCGGCGCCCGGCCCGCCCGATAGGCACGCTCGGCCGCACGGCAGGCCGCCATCGGGTCGAGCAGCCCGCAATTCAGCGCAGCACCAATCAGCGCGTGGAACAGCGTCGGCTCGCCCTCCGCCATGGCATCCTGGTAGTCGCCGTAATGCGCGAGGCGATGCGCGATGAAGTCGTCCAGCGCCAGTGTGGCGTCCGCGGGCGTCACGGGCCAGCCGAACTGTTTTGTCGTGCCGAAATGCGTGGGGAATTCGCGCTCGACCAGCGCGATCACCTCGCGCGTGATGGCGTCAGGCGGGAAGCGCTTGGGCTTGGGTGGCCGCACATCCTTGGGCAGTGCTGCGCGGTTGTCGTGGTCGTAGTTCCAGGCCCCGCCCGTCGGCTCATCCGGCGCTTCCATCAGCAGGCCGGTGGCGCGGCGCATCTCGCGGTAGAAATACTCCAGGCGAAGCTGCTTCTTCTCGCCCGCCCAGGCCCGGAATTTTTCGAGTGGACACAGGAAGCGCGAATCCTCGCGGATCTCGACCGGCAGGCCGGTGGCCGCCGACCAGCCGCGCATATCCTCCAGCACCCGCCACTCGCCCGGATGCGTGCCGATGATCGCGGTGGCGCCGTGCAGCCGCGCGATGCGTGCCACCTCGCCCGCCAGGCTCTGCGTGTTCGCCGGATCATCGAGTCGCGAATAGGCAACCCGGATGCCGCGCGCGGAGAGCGCCGCGGCAAAGTGCCGCATGGCGGAGAGCACCAGCGCGATCTTCTGCTTGTGGTGCGGCACATAGGTGCACTCCGCGCGCACCTCCGCCAGCAGCACGACATCGCGCGCCGGTTCGATACCTTCCAGTGCCGACAAGGCTTCGCTGCACTGGTCGCCGAGTAGGACGCGAAGGATGGTCATGCGCGCTCGTAGCGCACCGCAGAGCCATCCTCGCCCGTCGTCGCGAAGCCGATCCAGGCGCCGGCGGCGTCGTAGAGCACCTCCGCCCCCTCGCCGCCGACCAGCTTCACGCGCGTGCCGTCGGCGACGGCGCTACGCTGCAATTCGGGCGCTACCGGCTCGCCCCGTCGCGGATCGAACAGCGGCACGCCCGGGGCGAGCGTTGCGGCACGCCACCAGGTCAGCGGCGCGGCGGTGGCAGGCAGCCTGGCCTCGCCAGCCGAGCCATTCACCAGCAGGGCGTTGCCCTCGGCCCGCGCCTCGCAAAAGCCCGGCATGCCGTTGCGGTCGAGGCGCGAGGACAGCGCGACCAGCCGCGGCCCCTGCCAGCGTTCCGCGGTGTCATGCGCGTAGCGGAACACGGTGAAGCCGGCGAGGCGAATGGTGATGCGCACCTCGCTCTCCGCCACCAGCATCGCGCCCTCGTCGCGGAAGCGCACGGCATGGGTGCCCACGTTGCTGCCGCCACGGAGGATGCGGAAATTCACCAGCCCGGGGGCGGCGAGCGCCAGACCCGGCAGGCCGAGCATCGCCGCCACCAGGGCGCGCCGGCGCATCAGCCGCGCCCTGCCAGCGCGCCGCGCCCGCCATCCACGCCAATCACCTGCCCGGTGATCCAGCCCGCCGCCTCGGACAACAGGAAATCCGCCAGCGCGGCAGAATCTTCGGCTTCGCCGAGGCGCGGGATCGGGTGCTGCTTCGCGATGGCCTCGGCCATCTGCGGGCTTTTGGTCAGCGGCTCGGCGATGGCGGTGCGGGTCAGGCTGGGCGCGATGCAGTTCACGCGCACATGAGGCGCCATTTCGGCGGCGAGCGCCACGCTGAGCCCTTCCACCGCCGCCTTGGCCATGCCGATCGCCACATGATTGCCGAACCCCTTGCGCGCCGCGACGGAGGAGAACAGCACCACCGCCCCCTTGCCCGCGACCAGCCCCGGCCCGGCCGCCTGCACCGCGAGCGCCGCACCGAGCGCGTTCAGGCGGAAGGTCTCCAGCATCTCGGCCTCGCCGAGGCGCGCCAGCGGCTTCATCAGGATAGACCCCACGCAATAGGCGAGCCCCGCCAGCGGGCTGCCCGCGGCCAGCACCGCTGCTTTCAAAGCCGCGGCGTCCATCACATCCGCCACCGCGTGCGCCGCACCGAGTTCCGCGCCCAGCGCCGCCAGCTTCGCCGCATCCCGGCCGATCAGGAAAGGCTCCTGTCCCCGTGCGGCCAGGCGCCGCGCCAGCGCCGACCCGATGCCACCAGTCGCACCCACCACCACCAAGCGCGCCATGCCACTTCCCGTCATCCGTGCCGAGCGCAAGTTGGGACACGCGGCCCCGCTGGAAAGGGGTAGGATGGGGAGACAGCCGCGATCCGGCATGCCAGACTGAACACGCCATGCGCCAATTGCTGCTGCTCCGGCACGCGAAATCCTCCTGGGATGATCCGCGCCTTTCGGACCACGCGCGGCCGCTCAATGCGCGCGGCCGGCGCACTGCCGTCGGCATGGCGGCCGTGATGCGCGAGCTTGGGCTTTCGCCGGACATCGTCCTGGTCTCCTCTGCCCGCCGGACGCTGCAGACCCTCGAAGCCCTGTCGCCGATCGACGGCTCGCCGTTGATCGAGCCGATGGACGACCTTTACCTGGCGAGTTGGCCCTCGCTGCTCAGCGTGCTGCGCGGCCTGCCGGAGACAGCGCGCAGCGTGTTGATGATCGGCCACAATCCCGGCCTGCATGAGCTGGCCATGGCGCTCACCGGCGCCGGTGCGATGGCGGAGGGCAGCCCCACCACCCAGCGCCTTGCCGAGGGCTACCCGACCGGCGCGCTGACAGAATTCGCCGTGGCCCTGCGCTGGCGGCTGCTGGAGGCCGGCGGCGGGCGGCTGGTGCGCTTCCTCACCCCGGCCGACTTGCCCTCGGCCGAGGCCGGCGACACCACGGAGATCACCGCGTGACCGCGCCCCCACCCGACCCGGCCGAGGCCGCCATCGCCGAAACCGAAGCGCCAAAGCCAGGCCTGTCCCTGGAAGCCGAATTGCCCCCTGCGCTGGCCGATCGGTTGCGCCGCCTGCCCGCCCTGACGGCGCAGCGCAGCGGTCGCAGCCGGGGTGCGGCGTTGAGCCTCATCTGGCTCGACACCGCCTTGGGCGACCTGGCCGAGCAGGGCCTGGTGCTGGAACAGCCCCGCCGCGGCCCGCGCCGCCTGCTACGCGTGCTGCCCGAGGAAGGCATCGCCTGGCAGCCCGGCTCCCTGCCTGATCTGGTCGCAGAATTCGCCCCGGATTCGGTGCCTGAGGAAGCCGGCGGTGCGGCGCTGATCCCGCTCGCCGCCTTCGAGGGGCGCCGCACAGCGCTCGGCCTGCAGGGCGAGGTCGAGGCCGTGATCCTGCATGGGCGGCTACGCGCCGTGGCGGCCGAGGCGCCGGCGCTGCGCCTGCGCCTCAGCGGCCCCAGTGCCGCGGTGCTGGCCAGTTTCCGTGCCCTGACGCAGGAGATACCCGTCCTGCCGCCCCGCGCCGCCCTGCCCGAGATGGCACGTGCCCTGGCGCGGGGGGAGCCGATCCGGCCACGCCGCCTCGGCGCGCCGATCCTCGACCCGGAGATGGGGGTGGAGGATGCGCTGCGCCTGCTGATCGGCCACCTGACCGAGGTGTTGCTCTGGCATGCCCCGACCGCAGCACTGGGCGAGGACCCGACCGGGGTGCATCAGATGCGCGTGGCCATCCGCCGGCTGCGCTCGGCGCTGCGCGCCTTCCGCCCGGCCGCGGATGGCCCGGCGCTGCGCCGCTTCGATGCCGAGGCCCGTGACCTGGCCAATGTGCTCGGTCCGGCCCGCGATTGGGATGTGTTCCTGGGCGGGCTCGGTGCCGAGATCGCCGAGGCGCTGCCCGAGGAACCGCGCATCGAGGCGCTGCTGCGCGCCGCCACCGCCCGGCGCGAGACCGCCTATGCGAACCTGCGCGCCACGCTGGCCGGGCCGGGCTTTCGCGGCCTCATCTGGGATGCTGTGGCGCTGACCGAAACGCTGCCGTGGCGCGCCGAGGGCGACGCCGATGCCGCCGAGCGGCGGGCGCGCAGCCTGCCCGATTTTGCCGCCGGCGTGATCGAGAAGCGCTGGCGCAAGCTGACCGAGGTCGGCCCCGAAATCGGCGAACTGCCGGATGACGAATTCCACGCGCTGCGCCTGGAAGGCAAGCGAGTGCGCTACGTGGCGGAACTGTTCGCACCGCTTTGGGCAAGGAAGCGCGGCAAGCGCTTCCTGGCTCGGCTGGCCGAGGTGCAGGAGGCTTTCGGCCTCGCCAATGACGCCGCCGTCGCCCGCGCGCTGGTCGCACCGCTCGGCGCCAAGGGCGGGGGTGCAAGCCCCTGGGCGGTCGGCATGGCAGAGGGCTGGGCGCTGGCCCGAGCGCGCCGGGCGCGCAGCCGCGCCACGGGCGCCTGGGAGGAGCTGCTGGCTGGGGAACCCTTTTGGAGTCAAGGCTGAAGCGGGCCTTGTTGAGACCGAATATGGGCTGAGGTCTATCATATTTGGTTAAGAGTTATTATAAATGAATGGGTTGCGCGTTCCTGCGGCGCTTGGTTTAACCTTGTTCTTGTGTTCGGACGCCGTCGCCTTTTTCGCCCCCCCTCCTCGCCACGCCGCTGGCGGGCGCCCGTCATGGCGCTTGTCGGCGTGCTGATCGTGGGTGCCCTGTCTGGCATCGGCCTGCCGCCGGATCTGATGGGTTCCGCCCCCCGCGAACAGGATTGGTCCGCCCTCGCAGCCGAGGTCCGGATCGTCGATGGCGACACGCTTCGGCTTGGCGACCGCACGCTTCGCCTCTCCGGTGTCGATGCGCCGGAGCGTGGGCAGACCTGTACCGATGCCGGCGGCGGCCCTTTCGATTGCGGCGCCGCGGCGGCCGAAGCTCTCTCCCGCCTTGTGAACGGGCGCTCGGTGGTGTGCCGGGTGCACGGGCATGACCGCTTCGGGCGGGGCCTTGGCGTTTGCCAGGCCGGCGGGGCGGAGTTGAATGCGGGGCTCGTCTCCAACGGCTGGGCGATCGCCTACGGCGACAGCCCGATCATGCTGGCCAACGAGGCCGCGGCCCGGCTAAGCGGCCGCGGCCTCTGGGCCGGCGGCTTTACCCGACCGGAAGACTGGCGCCGGCGCCAGTAGCTTCCCAAGACTGGCGCCAGAGCTTGCCAAGACTGGCGCCAGCGCTTCCCAAGACTGGCGCCAGAGCTTCCCAAGACTGGCGCCAGCGCCAATCGCTTGCCAAGACTGGCGCCAGGCGCCAGGAGCGCAGTTCAGCGCTTTTCCACCGTCTCCACCACGACCGCCCGGGCGGCCACGCGCACGCCCTGCGCGCGGGCATTTCGCAGCGCCTCGCCAAGCGCGGGCAGGAAATCGTCCAGCCTCTCGATCAGCGGCCGCGGCTGGGGAAACAGCGGGCGTTCCGAGGCAAAAACAACGATCATGTCGGTGCCATAGGGCTCGTCCACCTCCCACCCGGTGAAGCTCGGTGTCGGCTCGCCGAGGCGCACGCGCGCCCCAGCCGCCTGCGGCTGCGAAGGGACGAGATGGACGATCTCGTTCGATTTCATCATGTAGCTGACATAAAGGTAGCCCGCGCGCGGCGGCAGCACGACGTCCAGACGCAGCAGGTCGGCGCGCTGAAGCGGGCGCGTGCCGATGATCTCGACCTGGGGTGGCATACTGGCCTCGGCAGCGACCTGACGGATGACGTCCAGCGCGCCGCAATAGGGACCATCGAAGGGCACGAGGCGGAGCGTGGCGGCGCCGGCCGGCACGCCGGCATCGACCAGCGCGCGCCGCACCTGCGCCTCACCGCCCCTGCGGAGCACGCCTTCCACCATAAGCGCGGTGGCGGTCGCGCTGGGGTCGAGCAGGCTGCACGGCGCGGCGGAGGCCGCGGCGGCGGCGGCGGCGGACAGATTCATTCGCGGTGCCGGTAGCGCGGTCGGCTGGGCGGGCGGTGTCTGGGGCGTAAGGGCGGGCGTTGGAAGGGCGGCATTGACCGGGCCGCTCGGCGGCGTTGCGGTTGGGGTCGAAGCGGGAGGGGTCTGCGCCTGCGGTGCCGGGGCCTGCGGTGCCGGGGCCTGCGGTGCCGGGGCCTGCGGTGCCGGGGCCTGCGGTGCCGGGGCTTGTGGCGCTGGGGCTGGTGCCTGGGGCGCTGTGGCTAGCGGCGCTGTGGCTTGGGCTAGCGGCGGCGGGGGGGGGCTCGGCGCCTGGATCGGCGAGGGCGCGAACGGCGCCGGCGCCGCGACGGGCGGTGCGGTGGGCGCGGGCGGGGCGATGCCGGGCGCGGGCGGGGCGCTCTGCTGCGGCGCAGCCACAGGCGGGTTGGCCCCGGGCGGGATGGCCATAGGCGGGATGGCCACAGGCAGGATGGTGACGGGCGGCGCCACCGGGGCGGGCGACTGTGCCGGCGGCTCGGCGGCGGGCGCGACAGGGATCGGCGCAATAGGGGTTGGTGGGGGTGCGA
>JBBSCP010000118.1:0-12804 GCA_038250135.1 Acetobacterales bacterium
CTGGATCAAGGAAGGTAGCTTGCGGGCCATCGATGTGGGGCGAGAGTTCCGCATAATCCCGCAGGACTTCGAGGCGTTTCTCGACCGCCACGCCACGCGCGCGGCGCGCGTGCTGGACGATGACAGCGACAAGACGAAAGGCGCGACCACGCGGAGCCCCCAGCCGCGATGAACGAAGCGCTACGGCGAGTTATTACTCCAAGGCGCATTTCTGGATAGGAATTCATCTTCCGGTTGCGTCGCGTCCAGGGCAGAATGAAACCATGTCCCGCCGCCGCGCCCTGCTTGCCGCTGCCGCCCTGTTGCTGCCTGCGACGGCGCATGCCCAATCTCCCCAAGGGGGGCAGGTGGTGGCCGGGCAGGCGCGGATCACGCAGACGCCGAGCCGCACGGACATCGCGCAATCCACGCCGCGCGCCATCATCCAGTGGCAGGGCTTCGATGTCGGCGCCGGACACCAGGTGGATATCCGCCAGCCCAGCGCCACGTCGTGGTCCCTGCAACGGGTCACCGGCGGCAACCCCTCGGCCATTGCGGGGCGCGTTACCTCGAATGGCGGCGTCGCGCTGGTCAATCCGGCGGGCATCGTGTTCCACCAGGGCGCGCAGGTGGATGTGGCGTCGCTGATCGCGACCGGCTCTGATATCACCAATCAGAATTTCATGGCCGGGCGCATGGCCTTCGACGGCCAGCCGCGCCCCGGCGCGCGCATCGAAAATCGCGGCACGATCACGGTGCGGGAGCAGGGGCTCGCCGCGCTGGTCGGCCCCACGGTCGCCAACAGCGGCACCATTCGCGCGCGGCTTGGCCGCGTGGCGATGGCCGGCGGCGCCGAGGGCTTCACGCTCGACCTCGCGGGTGATGGGCTGCTCTCGATCGATGTCACCCGCCAGGTGCAGCAGGCCCCGGCGGGCGGCGTCGCGCTGGTGACGAATAGCGGGCGCATCGAGGCCGAGGGCGGGCAGGTGCTGCTCAGCGCCAGCGCCGCCTCTGGAGTGCTGGAGACGCTGGTGCTCGCAGGTGGCGAAATCACGGCCGCCGGCGGCCAAGTGGAGATGCATGCCCATGGCGGCGGCGTGCGGATCGAGGGTTCGGTCAGCGCCACGACGGGGCGCATCGCCGCCACGGCGAGTGGCGAGGTGCGGCTCGCCGCCGGTGCCACGCTCGACGCCAGCGGCGGCGGCGGCCGCGTCGTGATCGGCGGCGGCGCGGCAAGCCGCCCCGGCGCGCCCCAGCGACTTGCCGGCCGCGCCACCGTCGAGCGCGGGGCGCGCGCCCGCGCCGATGGGCCGGGTGGCGAAGTGATTGTCCACAGCACGACCCGCACCGCGCATCACGGCGTGCTCAGCGCGGATCGCGGCACGGTGGAGGTCTCCTCGCGCGGCGCGCTGGCGGTCGATGGCGCAATGCACGCCGAGAAGGTGCTGATCGACCCGGTCACGCTGCGTGTCGTCGCCACCCTGTCGGGCGCCGCCGAGCCGGCCGAGATCACCGCCGCCAGCGTCAACGCCACCACCGGCGCGCTGACGCTCCAGGCCGAGCGCACCATCATCGTCGAGGCCGCGATCAACAAGCCGCAGGGCCCGCTGACGCTCGAGACCACCAACGCCACCGCCCTGCCCGGCGAGGGCATCCGCATCAATCGCCCGGTGACGGTGACCGGCGACCTGACGCTGCTCTCGGCCGGCGACATCTTCCAGGACGCGACCGGCGCGCGCGTGCTGGCGGGGACGCTGTTCGCCGAAAGCCGCGCCGGCGCGGTGCGGCTCAATGCCGGCACCAACGTCATTCGCGCCCTCGCCGGCGGGGGCGGCGCCACAGGGTTCGACGTCTCGACCACCACGCCGCTGGTGGTCGATGGCGCCATCACCGCGCCGCTGATCCGGCTGGGTCCCACCGGGTTGCTCACGCTCAACGCGCCGCTCAGCGCCAGCAACACGCTGCTGCTGGAAGCGCTGCGAGGCACCACCCAGGCGGCGAGCGGTGCGGGAATCACGGCCAACGCCTTGCAATTGGAGGCCGCGCTCGGGCGCGTGAGCCTGACAGGCGCGGGCAACCGCATCACCACGCTCGGCCAGTCGCTGGTGCCGCGCGGCCTGTCGTTGACCAGCAATGGCGACCTCAACATCACCGGCGAGCTGACCGGCGGGCAGATCACGCTGACGGTGCAGGGCGGCACGCTGAGCCAGAGCCCGGCGACCTCGCGAGTCACCAGCCCCGACCTTGCCATCTATGCGACCGAAGGCTCGGTGTTGCTGGACGGGCCGCTCAACTTCATCGAGGCGCTGCTGGGCGGCGCGCGGGACCGTTTCGTGGTGGATTCGGGCGGCGACCTGCTGCTGGCCGGGCCGATCTCGGGCAACGTCGTCGATCTGCGCCTGGCGGGCGAGGTGGCGCAGGACCAGGGCGCGCGGATCACCGCCGGCACGCTGAAGCTCAACGTCATCGGCGGCGCGGCCTTCCTCGACGATCCCGAGAACATCATCGGCGTGCTCGGCGACATCACCGTGGGCGGCGCGCTCAACCTCGCCACGCGCAGCGATTTGCGCATCGAGGGTGTGGTGGCCGCGCCGAGCCTTGCGCTCACCGCGGGTGGCGCCATCACGCAGGCGGCGGGCAGCACCATCACCACCGGGCGCCTCAGCGTCACAGCGCTGGGCGGCGATGTGGTGCTTGATCAACCCGGCAACAGCCTCGGCAGCCTCGCTGGCAGCGGTGCGTCGCGCGACCTGCTCGTGGCGAGCACCGGGCCGCTCGGCGTGCTCGGCGCGCTGGATGCGGGGCGCGACCTGATGCTGATCGCCGGCGCACTCGATATCGGCGCGACGGTGAAGGCGGGGCGCACCCTGTCGCTCGCCGCCAGTGCCGGCGACGTGGCGCAGCAGGCAGGCGGCGCGCTGAGCGCGGCGAGCCTCCTCTCCCAGGCGCCGCAGGGCTCGGTGCGGCTGGAGGCGGCGGGCAATGCACTGGCCGCGATCACCGGCAGCTCGCTGTTCGAGTTCCGCGTGGCGACCAGCGGCAGCCCCACGCTTGGCGCCATCGCCGCACCGCAGGTGGCGCTGAGCGCGGGCGCGGACCTGCTGCAATCCCCCACCGGCCCGGCGATCGAGGCCGACCGGCTGGAGGCCTTCGCCGGTGGGCGGATCGACCTCGCCGCCGGCAACCGCGTGACGCAGCTCGGCCGCATGGTGGCGCCGGGTGGGCTCGGCTTCACCACGCTCTCCGGCCTGATGCTGACGGATGTCATCACCGTGCCGAGTGCCCGGCTTGAGTCGCGGTTCGACCTGCTGCAACTGCCCGGCGCGGCGCTTTCGGCCGGAACGCTGCTGGCGCGCTCCGCCTCGGGCTCGGTGCTGCTGGCCGAAGGTGCGAACGATTTTCCGATCGTGCAAGGCGTGAGCGCGGCGGGGGATGTGCGGCTGTTCGGCCGGGGCGCGATGGCCTTGTCGGGGCCGGTGAGCGCGGGCAGCACCCTCGCACTGCTCGCGGGTGACACGCTGAGCCAGGCGCCGAGCGGCGCGGGCCTCACCGCCGCGCGGCTCGAAGCACGCTCGGTGAATGCCGAGGTGCTGCTCGGCGGCGCCGGCAACCAGGTCGGCGCGCTGGGCGAGGGCGGCGCGCAGGGCGGCTGGGTCTTCGCTCATGCCAGCACCGCGCCGCTGCGGCTGGAGGGGCTGATCTCGGCGCCGGGCATCGCGCTGACGCTGCCGCAAGGGCTGACCCAGGGCACGGGTGGCGCGCTGCGCACGGCGATGCTGCGGCTCGATGCCGCGGGCGCCGTGACGCTCGACGCCGCGGGCCATGTGGTGCAGGCGCTGGGCGGGCGCGCCAGCGCGCTGACCCTGACCAGCGAGGGCGCGCTTTCGGTGGTCGATCCGCTCGCCATCGGCGGCGCGCTGGCGCTCTCGGCCGAGGCGCTGGGCTTTGCCGCGCCGGTCACCGCGGGCTCGGCGAGCCTGTTGGCGAGTGCGGGGGACATCAGCCAGCTTGCAGGCGGGACGCTCGGCATCACCGGCACGCTGCGGCTGGAGGCGCTGGGTGCGGTGACGCTGCCGGAGGCGGGCAACGATGTCGGCCAGCTCAGCTTCGGCCTGGCGCGCGGTGACTTCGCCCTGCGCAGCGCCGGCGCGATGGTGGTGGCCGGGCCGGTGACCGGCGAGACCATCCTGCTCGCCGCGGCGCAGCCGATGACGCTGGATGGCGTGACCCTGACCGCCGGCCGCGCCGTGCTGCTGGCCGTGCCCGGCGGGTTGGCGGGCGGGCAGCCGAGCACCCTCGCCGCACTCGATTCCTTCCGGCTGCCGGTGCTGGTGGTGGATTCGCGCAGCCTCGGCCTCACCGCCGTGCCGGCCGGCCTGCTGCCCGACCTGCCGGGCCTGCCCGCCGCGCTGCAGCCAACGCAGCTCGCCGATTTCGGCCCGGCCCGCAACGCGCCGGGCGGGCCGGTGGTGCTCGACCTGATCGCGCCGCAGGGGGCGGTATTCCTGCTGCTCGATTCCGGGCCGGTGCTGGGCGTGGTGGAGGTGGGCCGGCTCGGCCTGCTCGGCACGGGCAGCACTGCCTTCCTTCTGGGGAGCGTAGGCGGCGTGGCGGGGGCGGCGGCGGCGCTGGCGGTGGACACGACCGGCGGCGGCGCGCGCTACCAATTCAACGCCTGCCCGATCGGCGTGGCGAATTGCGGCGCGCTGCCGCCTGGCGTGATCGACCCGCCAGTGCTGCTGCCGACAGACCCGCCGGTCTTGCAGCCGCCGGGGCCGGAGGCCGCGCCCCCCATCCCCCTGCCGCCGCTGCTGACCTTGCCCGGCGGCACGCTGACGCTGCCGCCGACGATCATCGGCGCGGCCGATTTGCGCGCGGCAGGGTTGGAGCCGCCCCTGCCCTGGCGGCGCTTCGCGCAACCCTGGCCGCTGCCCGCCCTGCTGCCGCGACAGGAGGAGGAATAGCGCCAGCTACAATAGCGACAGCGCATCGGCGAGCAGCGTGTCCGCCGCGACGGCGGGCAGCAGCAAGACAGGCAGGTTCGACAGGTCAGTGACGAAACTGTTTCCGGCAGCGGTTGGGGCGAGGATGCGGTCCTCGGCCGGGTTAAAATCCACCAGCACGTCGGTAGCGCCATCCGACCCCAGGATAAAGACGTCGGCGCCGGGACCGCCGATCAGCGTATCCTGGCCCGGCCCGCCTTCCAGCGTATCCGCCCCCTCCCCCCCGAACAGCAAGTTCGCGCCGGCGTTGCCGGTCAGGCGGTTGGCCAGGGCATTGCCGAGGCCGAATACCGCCGTGCCCTGCAGCACCAGGATGTCCACCCAGGCGGGCAGCACGAAGCCGCCGCCGATGAGGTTGGCGAACACCGTGTCGGTGCCGCCATTCGGCGCTTCCAGCACCTGGTCCTGGCGCGAATCGACGAGGTAGGTGTCGTTGCCCTCGCCACCGTTCAGCACCGACCCGCGCCGGTCGGCGGCGGTCGCGTCGAGCGTATCGGCGCCGGCCCCGCCGCGCAGCAGGTCGAGCCCGCCGGCTTGGCCGAGGCCGCTGCGCAGCAGATCGTCGCCCGCCCCGCCCTGAAGCTGGTCGATCCCCTCGCCGCCATCGAGCGTATCGGCGCCCTCGCCGCCATCGAGCACGTCATCGCCGGCGCCGCCGAGCAGCAGGTCAGGATCCGTCCCGCCCGACAGGCTGTCATTCCCCGCCCCGCCATCGAGCGAATCATTGCCCTCGGCGCCGAAGCCGCGATCATCGCCCGTGCCGCCGGTCAGCGCATCATGGCCGAGGCCGCCGGCGAGCAGGTCGGCGCCGGCCTCGCCCTCCAGCCGGTCGTCGCCGGCATCGCCGAACAGCGCGTCATTGCCGGCGCCGCCCCAGAGCGTGTCGGCGCCCTCGCCGCCGGCGAGGCTGTCATTGCCCTCGCCTCCCTCAAGCGTATCGGCTCCCGCGCCGCCGTCCAGCACATCGTCGCCGCCGAGGCCGAGCAGGCGGTTGAGCCCGTCATTGCCGAACAGCCCGTCGGCGCCAGCACCGCCGGTGAGGTTCAGATCGCCGGTGCCGGCGCGCAGCCGCAGCCGCTCGATGGCGCCGGGGATGGTGGCGGACCAGCCGATCACCAGCTCGTCGATGCCCTCATTGGGCAGCTCGATCCAGAGCGTGTCGGCGGTGGGCAGTAAATAAACGTCGTCGCCAGGGCCACCGACGAGGCGGTCAGGGCCGGTCCCGCCATCGAGCGTATCGGCGCCCTCGCCGCCTTCCAGCGTATCGGCGCCGTCACCGCCCGACAGGGAATCATTGCCGGCGCCGCCGCGCAGCGTGTCGTTGCCTGCCTCGCCGCGCAGCGTGTCATTGCCGTCGTCGCCCTCCAGCAGGTCGTGGTCGTTCCAGCCGCGCAGGGAATCGTCGCCGCCGCCGCCGCGCAGCGTATCGGCATGGCTGTTGCCGAGCATGATGTCGTTGCCTTCGCCGCCCTCCAGCAGGTCACGCCCGGCGCCGCCATCGAGGTTGTCGGCGCCGTCATCGCCGCGCAGCGTGTCGTCGCCGGCCAGGCCGCGCAGCGTGTCATTGCCGCTGCCGCCTTCCAGCACATCATTGCCGGCCTCGCCGCTCAGCAGGTCCGGGCCGGCATAGCCGTAGAGCGAATCCTCGCCCTGCGTGCCGATCAGCGTATCGGCGAAGAAGGTGCCGTCCTGGATCGAACCATTCGGCAGTGGGCCGGGCAGCAGCACCACCACCTCCACCACATGGGCGGCGAGGTTGCGGCCGTCCGAGACCTCGATCAGCACCTCGATCGTCGTGCCGGCCTGGGTGAGCAGGTCCACGCCGTCGCGCAGGCGCAGCGTGCTGCCCTGCATCTCGAACCAGGCGCTGCTCGGCCAGGCGACGGTATATTCCAAGGGGCCCGCCGTATCGGGGTCGTCGGCGATGAGGTCGCCGATGGCGGCACCGCGGTCATTTGCCAATACCACGCCGCCGGAGACGAAACGCAGGCGCTCAGGCGGCGTGTCGTCCACGCCGAGCAGGGTAACGCGATAGACCGTGGGCAGGTCCTGCCAGCCGGCGGCGGTGCGCACGCGCAGCGCGTAGCCGAGCTCGGCGTTGGTGCCGAACTCCTCGGCATCAAGCAGCCCCACGGTGCGCACGCGCAGTGCGCCGTTGGCGGGGGTGTAGAAGGGGAAGAACAGCGCGGCGTGGGGGCCGATCAGCTCCACCTCCAGCACTGAGGTGGGCAGGGCGAAGCGGGCGACCCAATCGGCCGCCGTGGCGTTCTCATGGATCACGGTGGGCGGTGTGCCGCCGACCTGGATAGACATAGGATAGTGCCCCGTTCTGGTGCGGGACCACAGAACGCCAGCTTGCCTTAACGCCGCCCCAACGGGCTCAGATCGCGAGGCGAACCGCCATCGCGCCGAGCACGATGCCGTTGAGCGCGAAAAGGCCGACGGCGATGGCCTGGGTCAGGGCGCCCTGGCCGCGCAGGAAGAAGCGGCCGAGCAGCGCCACGCCGAACAGGGCGGGGGTGGTGCCCAACACGAAGGCCGCCATGGCGATCGCGCCGGCCAAGGCACTCCCCGTTGCCGCCGCCCCGGCCAGTGCGGCGTAGAGCAACCCGCAGGGCAGCGCCGAGAGCAGCAGGCCGAGCAGCACGCCGCGCCCGCCGGTCGGTGCTGCGAGCAGGGGTGCGATTCGCCGGGCCAGCGCCTCGGCCAGGCCCGCCCCGAGCGGTTGCGCGGCGCCGGGCAGGCGTGGGCGCCATCGCGCCGGCAGCCGGGCGGAGGCCTGCAACACCATCAGGATCGCCGCCGCCAGCAGCAGTCCCGCCAGCACCTGGCGCAGTCCGCTGAGCTGGGTCAGCAACCCCGCCGTGCCGCCGGCCAGCGCGCCGAGCGTCGCGTAACCGAGCATCCGCCCGGAGTGGTATGGAACAAGCGCCGCCCCCGCGAGGCGCCGGAAGGTCCCGCCGCCGGCGCTGCGATCGGCCGTGGCGCCAGCCTGGGCCAGCACGAAGGGCGCGCACATCCCCGCGCAATGGGTAAAGCCGCCGGCGAGCCCGGCGAGGAACAGCGCCCCCGCCACTGCGGCCAACCCACCCGGCCCGATGGCCGCCAGGTCATGAAGACAATTCGCCAGCATGCGAGGCAGGATGCCGGCGTGGGGCGTCGCCGTCCATGCGCCAGATCAATGACCCAGATCAATTACAGCGTCGTGCGCACCGAAAACAGTTCCGGGAAAAAGCGCTTATCCAGCACACCCTTGAGGTAGGAAACGCCGGAACTGCCGCCGGTGCCCATGCGCCCGCCGATGATCCGCTCCACGGTTTTCAGATGCCGGAAGCGCCAGGTCTGGAAGGAATCCTCGAGGTCCACGAGTTCCTCGGCCAACTCGTAGAGGTCGAAATAGCGATCGGCATGGCGATAGACCTCGCCCCAGACGGCCTCGACCCCCGGATCGGCCTGGTGGGTGCGGGTGACGTCGCGTGTCAGCACCGCTTCGGGCACCGGCAGGCCGCGGCGGGCCAGCAGGCGCAGCGCCTCGTCATACAGGGAGGGTGCTTCGAAGGCGACGCGCAGCTCGGCCTGGATGGTTGGGCGATGGGCGTGCGGGCGCAACATGAAGGCGTCCCGCTGGCCCATGCGGAATTCCAGCATCCGGTATTGCCAGGATTGGAAGCCGGAGGAGGAACCGAGGCTATCGCGGAAGGCCAGGTAGTCATGCGGGGTAAGGGTGGTCAGCACATCCCAGGCCTCGACAAGCTGGCGCTGGATGCGGCTGATGCGGGCCATGGCCTTGAAGGCGGGGGGCAGCGAGTCGGCGCGGATATTGGCCATGGCGAGAGAGAGCTCATGGCCCATCAGCTTCATCCACAACTCCTGCACCTGGTGGATGACGATGAACAGCATTTCGTCATGCTGGCCGGAGCGCGGCTTCTGCGCGTCCAGAAGGCGGTCCAGGCCGAGGTAGTCGGCATAGTCCATCTTCTTCGAGAAATCGGTCTCGGCCCCTTCGACCATCACGGCACTCCTGCTTGATGGCTGGCATCTGGTGACGCGGCGGCGGCGCAACCACATCCTAGGGCATGATGTTCGACCTCCGCCCGCATTTTTCGCGCTTCCTCTCGGCCGAGCCCGAAAGGCTGCATTTCGCCGCGCACAGCCACCACCCCTGGCCGGATGCGACGCGCGACGCGCAGCTCGCCGCCTGGGACCTCGCGGCGCGGGAGCAGGATGCGAAATGGGGCACCGTGCTGGGCGAGGTGCTGGCCGAGTGCCGCGCACGCGTGGCAGGTCAGCTTGGCCTGCCGGACCCGGCGACGCTGGTTTTTTCGGCCAATACGCATGATTTCCTGCTGCGCATCCTCTCGGCGTTCGATGTTGGCCGGCCGATACGCGTGCTGACCACCGATGGCGAGTTCCACAGCCTGACGCGGCAGATGGCGCGGCTGGAGGAAGATGGCCTGGTCCAGGTCACGCGCATCCCCGCCGAACCGGGCGCGGCCTGCATGGCGCGGCTGGTGGAGGCGGCTCGAGAAAATTTCGACCTGATCTGGGTGTCGGAGGTGTTCTTCAATTCCGGCTACGCCCAGCCCGATTTCACCCCGCTCGCTGCCGCGGCCGGGGAGGCGGTGCTGGTGATCGATGGCTATCACGGCTTCATGGCGCGACCGGTCGACCTCGGCCCCGTCGCGGCGCGCGCCTTCTACACCTCGGGCGGCTACAAATACGCGATGGGGGGCGAGGGGTGCTGCTTCCTGCATTGCCCGCCCGGCTGGCTGCCACGCCCGCGCGCAACGGGCTGGTACGCCGCCTTCGGCGCGCTGGCGGGCCCCGGTGGCGGCGTGGGGTATGCCGCGGACGGCAACCGCTTCATGGGCGCCACCTTCGATCCCACCGCGATCTTCCGGCTGAACGCCGCGCTGCGCTGGTTCGAGGAACTCGGCCTGACGACCGCCATCGTGCGCGACCACGCGCATGCGCTTCAGGCGCGGTTTGTCGCAGGGCTGGAAGGCACAAGGCTAGACGAGGCCTCGCTGGTGGTACCGCTGCGCGAGCCGAACCGCGGCAACTTCCTTACCTTCGACATCGAGGACGCCGAGGCCTGGCAGGCGCGGCTGGAGGCAGCGCGGATCATCACCGACCGGCGTGGCACGCGGCTGCGTTTCGGCTTCGGGCTCTACCAGACCACCGAGGAGGTGGACGCGCTGCTGGCCCGGCTGGCGGCGCTGGCCGCGAAGGGCTAACCCGGCGCGCATGACGCTTCCCCTTGCGCTGACCATGGGCGAGCCCGCCGGCATCGGTGCGGAGATCGCCGCCAAGGCCTGGCGCGCCGTGCACCGTGCCGGCCCGGCCTTCTTCCTGATCGGCGACCCCGCCTTGCTCGGCGACGTTCCGGTAGCCGAGATCGAGGCCCCCGAGCAGGCTGTCGCCGCCTTCGCCACGCATCTGCCGGTGCTGAGACTGGCCTTGCCCGCGCCGGTCACAGCAGGGCGGGCCGATCCGCGCAACGCGCCCGCCGTCATCGCCTCCATCGAGCAGGCGGTGGCCTTCGCCAAAGCGGCGCGCGCGGGGGCGGTGGTGACGAACCCGATCCAGAAATCGGTGCTGACCGCCATCGGCTTCCCGCATCCGGGGCATACCGAGTTCCTCGGCGCGCTCGCGGGCCTCGGCCGCCCGCCGGTGATGCTGCTGGCCTGTCCGGGGCTGCGCGTGGTGCCGGTGACCGTGCATCTCGCGCTGCGGGACGCCATCCGCCAGCTCGACGCCGCGCGCATCATCGAGCATGGGGAGATCGTGGCCGAGGCGCTGCGCCGCGATTTCGGCATCGCGGCCCCGCGCCTCGCCATCGCCGGGCTCAACCCGCATGCGGGCGAGGCGGGCACGATGGGGCATGAAGACGATGAGATCGTCGCCCCCGCCGTCGCCGCGCTGGTCGCGCGCGGCATCGCGGCGCGCGGGCCATTGCCGGCGGATACGATGTTCACGCCGCGCGCCAGATCCACTTACGATTGTGCTCTTTGCATGTATCACGACCAGGCGCTGATCCCGGTGAAGACCATCGACATGGATGGCGGCGTGAACGTCACGCTCGGCCTGTCCATCGTGCGCACCAGCCCGGACCACGGCACGGCGCTCGACATCGCGGGGCAGGACCGCGCCGACCCCGGCAGCCTGATCGCGGCACTCCGCATGGCCGCCGATATCGCCGCCACCCGCGCGAAAGGATTCTTGGCGTGAAGCACCTCGATCTGTCGATCAACGTCGATCACGTCGCCACGCTGCGCAATGCGCGCGGCGGCGCCTTTCCCGACCCGACCGAGGCGGCGCTTGCCTGCATCGCGGCCGGGGCCGATGGCATCACCGTGCATCTGCGCGAGGACCGCCGCCATATCCGCGACCGCGACGTGGAACGTATCCGCGCCGAGGTCGCCGCGCCGCTGAACTTCGAGATGGCCGCGACGGAGGAGATGGTCGCGATCGCGCGGCGACTCGCGCCTCCCTATTGCTGCCTGGTGCCGGAAAAGCGCGCGGAGCTGACGACGGAGGGCGGGCTGGATGTAATCCGCGCCGGCGAGGAATTCGCAGCGAAGGTGCGCGCGCTTCGCGATGCAGGCATCCGCGTATCCGTCTTCGTCGAGGCCGATCCGGCGCAGATCGTTGCCTGCGCGCGCATCGGCGCCGCGGCGGTCGAACTGCACACCGGCACCTATGCCGATTCTGCGCCCGAGGCGCGCGGCCCGTTGCTGGCCAGACTGAGGGAAGGTGCGCGCGTGGCGGTGGCCGAGGGCCTGCTCTGCCATGCCGGCCACGGGCTGACCTATGACAACGTGCCGCCGATCGCCGCGATGCCGGAAGTGACCGAGGTTTCCATCGGGCACTTCCTCGTGGGTCAGGCGGTGTTCGACAGCCTGCCCGGGGCGGTTGAGAAAATGCGCGCGATTCTGGACTCAGCGCGCCGATAGGGCGGCCCACCGCACTTCAGGTGGGCCGAGCGCCCGAATGGGCGCCGCGGCTTATGCCGCGAAGGCAAGCGCGCGGAGCGCGCGCCCGCCGTCTGAGGGCGCACAAAAGCTTACGCCTCCACCTGCTCGACCCGCAAAACTTCGGGCACGTAGTGCCGCAGCATGGTCTCGACGCCATGCTTGAGCGTGGCGCGGGAACTCGGGCAACCGCTGCAGGCACCCTGCATGCGCAGCTGCACCACGCCCTCGCGGAAGCCGCGGAAGATGATGTCGCCGCCATCGCTGGCCACCGCCGGGCGCACGCGCGTGTCGAGCAATTCCTTGATCTGGGCGACGATCTCGCCATCCGCAGGCTCGAAATCCTCGGCCTCGGCAGGCTCCTCGTCGCCTTCCACCACGGGCAGGCCAGTGAGGAAATGCTCCATCACGGCGCCCAGCACGCGCGGGCGCAGCATCTGCCATTCGGTCTCGTCGGACTTCGTCACGGTGACGAAATCCGTGCCGAGGAAGACCCTCGCGACATCGCCGACGGCGAAGATTCGCGCGGCGAGCGGGCTTCGGGCCGTGGCGTCCCCGGCATTGGTGAAATCGGCGGTGGCGCCGCCGCCCATCACGTCGCGGCCGGGCAGGAACTTCAAGGTCGCCGGGTTCGGCGTGGCTTCGGTTTCGATGAACATTTTTGATGGTCTCCGGTGATTTGGCGATACCGGACCAAGGTGGTCCTTATTCACGGCGCCTGCAACCGGGGGCCGTCAGGTTACCCGCTCAAGCTCCGCATCGCTCATCGCACCGGGCACGATGGTCATCGGCACGGCGAGCTTCGAGGCATAGCGCCCGGTCAGCGCCTGGATCAGCGGCCCCGGGCC
>JBBSCP010000119.1:0-12718 GCA_038250135.1 Acetobacterales bacterium
GCAGCAGCAGCCGCTTGGCATCGAAGCCGAGCACCGCGCTCTGCACGGAAAGCGGCGCATCGAGCACCACCTCCCGCCGATAGCCTTGCCAGGATTCCACCGCGAAAGTGCCGAGCCCGAGCGCACGGAACGCCGCACCGAGCTTCAGCGCCGGCCAAAGCTCATCGGTGGCGAGGTCGAAGACCACAAGATAATAGGCGAGGTTCATGTGGCCGTAGTGATCGACCCATTCCGGACGCACGCGGGTCAGCATTGGCCTCACCAGCATTGGCCTCACAGCGTTGGCGTCAATGGATCTCGTCCATCCGCGCGATCGCCTCATGCAGTTTCGCGACGCTGAAGTGCGGGTCCTTGCAGATGTCGAGGATCACCTTCTCGCGGCGGGACAAAAGCTCGATCGCCGCGGGAATCTGGCGCACCGCGGCGTGCGGGATCACCACCGCGCCGTGCCGGTCGCCATGGATCACATCCTCATGCCCCACATGCATCCCATGCACCGTCACCTCCTGCCCATAGGCCACGAGGTGCCCATACGCGTGGCTTGGGTTCACCACGCCGGCCAGCAGCTGAAAGCCCGGTGCGAGCATATCCAGGTCGCGGATCGAGCCATTGGTCACGCCCCCCTGCGCGCCCAGCGCCTTGTGCACGTTGGAATGCACCTCGCCCCAGAAGGCACCGATGCCGGGCGTGTCGTCCAGATCCTGGATCACCACCACCGTCGGCAGCGAGGCCTGGGCGACATACTCGTACCAGCCCAGCCGGATCGCACGATCCACCTCCTTGGCCCGGCCCGAGGGTGCGGCGGCGCGATAGCTGCCGGTGCGCGCCAAGCCACAGATCGGCGGCAGCTTCGGGTCGGCGGCGACCATCGGCCGCACGGTGAAGCCATGCCCGCGACGGGCCGGGACGATGATCTCCAGCGCGTTGCAGATCGTGGGCGTGTCCCATTGCCGCAAAAATTCCAGATCTTCCGCACTGAACGGATGTTCGGCCATGTCGTTTCTTCCCTTCGAAGCAGCACAGTTTCAGGCCGGCACCGCCCGGCTGTCCATCCCGAGGCGCTTGTTGCGCCCAAGCGCCGCCTGTACCCTTCCATCCTCCTCGCAAGGATGGCCGGACCCACGCATGGCAGGACAGGGCTGAACATGCCGGACGGAACGCTGCACCGCGTGCCCCATCGTACCATTGGCGGGCTCGGCGCCTGGCTCGGCCGCATCGGCGTGCGCGCGGGGCTGATCGCCTTGCTGATGCTGATGGTCGTCGGCCTGCTCTCCGGCTCGGCGCTGGTGGTGATCGGGCGGCAGGTGGTCATCGTCGAGCAGCTCGGCCTGCGCGACCGCGCGGCTGACAACGCCGTCGATGAGCTCGTCTTGCATGTGTCGGATTTCTCCTCGGCCTTCGCCTCCGTCATCGCCGGCGTCTTGCAGCCCGGGCCGACGGCACAACGCATGGTCCGCAACAGCGAACTGGTGCTGGGCGCTTTCGCCCAGATGCAGACCCTGCTCGCCGCTGACATCGATCCGATCGTGCTCGGCGGCAGCGTGGACATGGCGCGCCGCCTGCCCGAATTCACCGAAGGGGTTCGCACCGCCTTCGCCGCTCGGCAACGCGCGCAATTCGCACCGCTGCATGAGGAATGGCTGGATTTCGCCACCGCCTTCCACAACGTGATCAGCGCCGCACGGGCCGAGGTGAAGCGGCGCTCCGACGCCTCCCTCGCCGCCGCCCATCAGCTCGAACGCCAGGCGCGCGGCATCGTCGTCGGCGCCGCAGCCGCCGGCCTGGTCGGCTGCGCGTTGGTCTGGGTGGTGCTGGTGCGCCTGATCGCGCGGCCGATCTCGCGCCTCGCCGGTTCGATGGAACGCCTTTCGCGCGGTGCGGTCGAGACCGAGGTGCCCGGCGAGGAGCGCACCGACCAGGTGGGGGAGATGGCGCGCGCCGTGCTCGTGTTCCGCGAGAACCTTGTTGTCACGCGCAACCTGACTGAAACGGCGCTGGAAAACGCCCGCCGTACCGCCATCGCCACAACCCAGGCAAGCGAGGCCATCGGCCAGATCTCCGACGGCGCGATGACGCAATTGGCCGAACTGCGCCAGGTCGAGGAGGCGCTCGACCAGACCGAGGATGCGGTACGCGAAGTCGGCCGCACGACGCAGGACAGTTCGGACCGCGCCGATGAGGCGAAGAAGCTGCTCGCCAGCAGCCTCGTGCAGCTCCGCAGCCTGATCGAGCTGGTCGATGCCGTGGCCGAGGATACCGAACGCGTCACGCGCATCGCCGGCACCATCGCGAAGATCGCGACCCAGACCAACATCCTCGCCATCAACGCCGCCATCGAGGCGGCGCGCGCCGGCGAGTACGGCCGCGGCCTCGCCGTGGTGGCCGAGGAGGTGCGCGCGCTGGCCGCGAGTTCCGAGACGCTGGCGCAGGAGATCGCGGACGTCGTGCTCGTCGCCGGACGCCGGACGCGTCAGGGCAGCGGTACCGCCGCGGCGGTGGGCGAGGCGATGGACGAGCTCGAATCGCTGGTCACCGAAAGTGCGCGCCTCGCCGGCGCCATCGCGGTGGCGATGGAGGAGCAGCAGGCGACCGTCGCCTCCATCGCGGATCGCGTCAGCACGCTCTCGCGCATCGGCCAATCGAACGCGACCGCCGCCGAGGAAATCACCGTCACGATGATCGACCTGTCGAAGCTCGCCACCGAGACGCGCAGCGCCGTGGAAAGCATGGCCGGCGAAAAGGGCCGCGCATGAGCGTCACCTTGCCCGACGAGCAGGTCTCGATCCTCGTCGTCGATGACAGCAGCTTCAACCGGCTCGTGCTGAAGCGTCGGCTCGGCGAACTCGGCTACGACAACGTGACCATGGCCGAGGATGGCATCCAGGGCCTCGCCGCGCTCGAACGTGGGAGGTTCGACGTGGTGCTGCTTGACCTCGAAATGCCCAACCTCGACGGCATCGGCGTCCTGGAACAACTCCACGCGGCGCGCGGCGCGGCGCCGCCCGTCATCGTCATCTCCGCGCTGACCGAGATGGACAAGATCGTCCGCTGCATCGAGCTCGGCGCCGAGGACTACCTGCCGAAATCCTTCGACCCGCCGCTGTTGCGCGCACGCCTGGGTGCGGTGCTGGAGAAGAAGCGGCTGCGCGACCTGGCCGATGCCCGCCTCGCCGCGCTGGAGGCCGAGCTGGAATCGGCACGCGCCGCGCAACTCTCGCTCGTGCCGCGCGACTTTCCCGCAGCCGCCACCGGAAGTCTGGTGGTGCATGCCGCGATGGTGCCGGCGCGGCAGGTCGGCGGCGACCTCTACGATTGCCTCCGCCTCGATGAGCGGCACATGCTGTTCACCGTCGCCGACGTCTCCGGCAAGGGCGCGCCGGCGGGACTCACCATGGCGCGCACGCTGGGCCTGATGCGCGCCAGTGCCAGGCGCCTCGCCCCCAGCGATGGTCCACCCGATCCGGGCGCGATCCTGGCCATGACCAATGACGACCTCTCGGCCGAAAATGAATCGCAGACCTTCGTCACCGTGGTACTCGGCGTGATCGACGGCACCACCGGTAAAGGCCGCATCGCCGTCGCCGGGCACGATCTGCCCGTGGTGCTGGGCAGCGCCGCGCCGCGCCTGCTCGCCCCGATCCGCCGGCAACCGGCACTCGGCGTGATGGAAGGCATTGGCTACCGCTCGGACAGTTTCGCCCTTGCCCCCGGCGAATCGCTGTTCTGCTACTCGGACGGCGTTTCGGAGGCCGAGAACAACCGCGGCGGATTCTTCGGCCAACGCCGCCTGATGGCCACGCTCGCCGAAGCGGGCAGCGACCCGCAGACCTTGGTGGAAGTGGTGCTGCGCGCGGTGAATGCCTTCGCTGACGGGGCACCGCAGGCGGACGACATCACGGCGCTGGCGGTCCATTACAGGGGGTAAGGCAGTGTGGCCCGAGAGGGGCCAAGCCCTTCTCAAAGCCGCTCACCCTCACCCCGGCAGGATCAGCCCGCTGGTGATGTGGAACACGCCATCGGATGCCAGCACGTCCGCGCGGGTAATCGTCACCGGCGCTGTGCCGGCGGGGGCGCCGTCGCGCGCAACGGCCGCGGAGCGCGGTCCGGTGGCCGTGACGGTCACGCGGGCGCGGTCCCAGGTCACGACGCGGCCGTTGCGCGGCTGGATGTCCAGCAGGCGCAGCAGCCCGAAGGCGGCGTTCGCCTGCACCAAGGCGACAAGCGAGGCGCGCTGCGTCGCATCGAGCGAGGCCGCGGGGCGGTCGATCAGGGCGAGGGTCGCGGCCGGCAGGCGGGCCATGTTCTCGTTGGTCGGCACGAACAGCGTCACCGGCCCATTGGCGCGGCCGATTCGCGAAGCCTGGCCGCTCGCATCCAGCAGCGCGATGAAGCGCGCGTGCTCGGGCTTGCCGCGCAGCAGGCTCAGCAGATCGATGGTGCCGTCTTCTGGCAGGACACGCGCGGGGGTCGCGCACGCGGCAAGCAGCATCGTCAGGCCGCCGGCAGCGATCGCATGGCGTCGGGAGATCACGGGCAAGTCCTTCCTGTCGTCCGCCGGCGGGCCTGGCCCGGCACGGCCTATCGGCAGCGTGGTAGCGCCCCAGGCCTGAGGCGTCCAGCGCCCACGCCCCATCCTCAGCCGCCGCCGAGCGGCGCCATGCCATCTGGCTCCAGCACCACCACGGGCTCGCCATTGCCCAGCACGCCGACGCCGCCGATCGCAGCCAAGCCGGCCAGGGAGGGGTGCAGCGGGCGGAGCAGCAGGTCGGTGCGGCGCTGCACGCGGTCCACCCTGAGGCCGAAGCTGCGGCCGCCCGATTTCAGCAGCACGATGCCCCCGGCACCGGCGCCCGATTCGGCACCGACGACGTCGGCGAGGCTCAGCACCTCGCAGCCCGGCATGGCGTCGCCGTCCAGCACGGCCTCGACCCGCGCGGCGGGCAGCGCGTAGGGATGGCCGCCAACCTCCACCAAAAGCACCGGCTGCACCGCGGCGGTCAGCGGCAGGCGCAGTGTGAAGCTGGTGCCCTGCCCCCTGGCGCTCGCGATCTCCACCGTGCCGCCGGCGCGCCGCACCGCGTCCTGCACCACATCGAGGCCGACACCGCGGCCCGAGGTCTCGGTGATGGTCCGCGCGGTGGAAAAGCCGGGGCGGAACAGCAGGCCATGCGCCTCCTCCTCGCCCATCCGCGCCGCCTGGGCCTCAGTCAACAGGCCGCGTTCGACGGCGCGCGCCAGCACCCGCGCCGGGTCGATGCCGGCGCCATCGTCGGAGACGCGCACCCGCACCTGCCCCAGGCGTCGCGCCGCAGCCACGCGCAGGGTCGCGCGCGGCGGCTTGCCCGCGGCCTCGCGCTGCGCCGGCGGCTCGATGCCATGGTCCACGGCGTTGCGCGTCAGGTGCAGCAGCGGGTCGGCGAGCAGTTCCACCAGCGAGCGGTCGATGGTGACGTCCTCGCCCTCCAGGATCAGTTCGACCTCCTTGCCGGAGGCCTGCGCCACGGCGCGCACCACGCGCGGCAGCCGGGCGAACAGGCTGCCGACGGGCACGACGCGCAGCTCCATCACGGCCTCATCGAGGCGGCGCATGCCGACCGCGAGGCGATTCTCCGCCCGGGCAAGCCCTTCCTGCACCGCGCGCAGACGGTCGAGTGCAACGCCCAATTCCCGCGCCGGCCCGCTTGGCAGGCGGCGGGCGAGCGCAGCCAGCGCGGCCAGCGCCTGGGACGCACCGCCATCGTCGAGCGTCTCGGCCACCGCAAGCGCCGCGGCGCGCACCTCGGCCTCCAGGCCGATGATCTGGTCCACCGTGTCCTGCCGCACGCGCAGCGTGACGGGGGCGATGCGGGTGGGCCCCGTCGCCTCCGGGGCCGTGGCTTCGACGGGGGCGAGTTCCAGCACCACGCGCCGCGCCGGGTCGGCAGCGGTCAGCGCGCGGGAAAGCGCGTCGATCTCCGGCGGGCCGGCCACCAGCATGTCGAGCTGCGGCGGCGTGGCGTCGAGCACGGTGCGGCTGGTCAGCACCTCGGCCGCGGCGGTCAGCGCGGTGGTCAGCGCCGCCTCCGCCTCGGCGCCGATATCGCTGGCGAGGCGCAATCGGTAAAGCGTTCGTCCGGCATCGATTGCGGCCAGCACGCGGCGACGCCCTTCGGGGCCAAGCAGTGGCAGGAAGGCCGGGGGCAGGCGCGGATCGGCAACATCGGCGCCGGCGACGTGGTCGGGCGCGGCGAGGAGAGCGGGCAGGCCGCCTTCCGCGAGGCCGCGCAGACGCTCGGCGATCAGCGGTCCCTGGGTGGCCAGTGCCTCGGCGCCATCGGCCTCACCGGCGCGGTCGGCCAGGTCGCCGAGCAGCAGCAGCAGGCGCTCCAGCTTGTCGAGCCCGAAGGCGGCGGCGAGCACGGCGGCGTCGAGTGCGGCCTCGCTCGCCGGCGCGGCTTCGGCGCCCTGCATGGCAGCGTCGGTGAGCAAGGCGAGGGCGGCAAGCCGCGGGGCGAGCGCGGCGGTGGCCATGTTTTCGGGCGCCTGCAAGGCTGCGGCACCGGCTTCCTCGCCCGCCGCCTCCCCCAGCACGCCGAGCGCGCGCCGCAGCGCGCCGAGCGCGGGCAAAGCGGAAGGCGTGCCGGCGCTGGCCACAAGGCGGCGCAGCCGTTCCGCGAGGCGATGCAGGGCAAGCGATTCGGCGGCCTCGGCCAAATCCACGGCCTCCCGCAGCGCTGGCTCGGCACGCCCGGCGGCGAGGCCGGCGAGCAGCGGCGCCGCCGATGCGGTGCGCGAGGCCAAGGCGCCGAGCAACATGTCCTGGGCCGCGCCGCTCGGCGCCGCGGTTTCGGCGCGCGGCGGCGGCGCAGTGGGGGCCTCGGCCAGCGCGCCGAGCCGGGCGAGCAGCGTCGCGGGGGCGGGCGAATCGCGATGCGTCGCCAGCACCTCGCCGCGCTGCCGGCGCAGCGCATCGACGGCGGCGAGCAGCGCATCGGCCACCGCCCCCGCCACCGAAAGCTTCTCGTTGCGGGCCAGGCCGAGGATGTCCTCGGCGCGGTGCGCGATGTTCTTCATCCCCGGCGCGCCGAGCGCGTCCGACATGCCCTTCAGGGAATGGAAGGCGCGGAACAGCCGGTCCACGCCGGGCCGGTCGGCAACCCCGCCGGCGGCGAGCAGACGCTCGATGGCGTCGAGATGCTCCTCGGATTCGGCGGCGAATTCCTGCCAGAGCGCTTCGTCGTCGATCATGGCGCCAGCCCTGCCGCGCGCCGTGCCGTGCGCAGCATCGCCGCCCCCTGGCGCTGGCGCAGGTCGGGCGAGAGCGCGCCGGAAGGCTTCGCCACGATCCCGGCCACGCCGAGGCGCCGCGCCTCAACCGCCACGGCCGAGCCTGGCCGCGCGGCGGAGGACACCACCACCACCGCGCCGCCGCCGCCGAGCGCCATGGCGCGGAGCACGCCGAGGCCGTCGAGCTCGGGCATTTCGATGTCGAGCATGGTGAGGTCGGGCGCAAGGTCGCGCAGCATGGCGAGCGCCACGCGGCCATCCGGTGCCTCCCCGACCACGGCGAAATCCGGGTCCAGCGCCAAAGCCTCGCGCACCAGACGACGCATCAGGGCGCTGTCATCCACCACCAGCACGCGGCAGCGCGCCGCCGGGGATTCGGGCGCGGGCGAGGCCACATCATCGCCCGCCGCGCCGATCCGCATGGCCTGCTCGGCCAGCGCCGCCGCGGCGGCGGCCAGCGCAGCAGGGTCGAAGGGGTCGAGCACCACCGAGGCGGTCAGCGTGGCAAGTGAGGATGCGCCGAGAGCGCCGGCCATGGCGCGCAGCTGGTCCAGCGCGCGAGTCGCGGCAGCCAGATCGGCCGCGGTGCCGAGCCGCGCGGCTTCGGCGGCGAATTCCGGCAGGAAGGCGTCAAGCAGGTCGCGGTCGAGGCTCACGCCACCGGCTCCATCGCGAGGCTCGCCACGCGGCGGCCGAGCGCGGCGGGGTCGGCGTTCTCGACGGCGAGGCCCGCGCCGATCACCGCACCCGGCATCCCGGCCACCACGCAACTCGCAAGGCTTTGCGCCAGCACCGGCATCCCCCGCTCCCGCATCGCCCGAGCACCTTCCGAGCCGTCCCGCCCCATGCCCGTCAGCACCACGCCCAAGGCGCGGCGCGCCACCAGCGCGGCCGAGTGGAACAGCAGATCGACCGAGGGATGCACCGCGCCGGGCCCGGTGGCGAGCCGCAGCTTGAACCCGCCCTCCTCCCCGCCTTCCTCCAGCCTGCGCCGGGCCAGATGCCCATCCGTGGCGCCGGGGATGACGATGACCTCGCCCGGATGCAGCCGCTGCCCCGGCAGACCCACGCCGACCGCCATCCCCGACAGCCGCGCCAGATGCTGCGCGAGGTCCGGCGCCAGCTCCGCCGGCATGTGCTGCGCCACGACGCAGGGCACCGGCAGCCGTCCGGCCGCGGCGAGGAAGGCCGCCAGCGCATCCGGCCCGCCGGTCGAGGCGCCGACCACCACCAGGTCGCACCCGCCGCCCGCGCGGACCTCCCGCACCGGGGCGGCGCCGCGCGCGGCCGGGCGGATCATGATGCGCTGCGCCGCCCAATGTCGCAGGCGCGGGCGCAATTCGCGGTCCAGCATGCCGAGATCGACGCCGCCGAGATCGCCATCCTTGCACAGAAAATCGACTGCGCCACGATCCAGCGCGGCCAGCGTGGTGGCGGAGCCAGCGCGGGTGTGGTGGCTTACCATCAGTACCGCCGGCGGGTCGGGCAATGCCATGACGCGGCGCGTTGCCTCCAGCCCGTCGAGGCGTGGCATCTCGACATCCATCGCGATGACGTCCGGGCGCAGCCGCGCGGCCTGCTCCACCGCGGCCTCGCCATCCGCGGCCTCGCCCACCACGCGCAGATCGCCCTCGGCCTCGATGATCCGGCGCAGGGCGAGGCGCATGAAACCGCTGTCATCGGCCACGAGCACGCGGATCAGGGGACACCGCCCAGCAGCGCCGCGCGGCAGATCGGCAAAGGCCCTTCAGGCAATGCGGCGATGGCGGCGACCAAACCCTCACCGCCGCTGGCCGAGAGCAGGCGCGCCGGCACCTGCCTGAGCCCGGTGACGGAGGTGACGGCCAGCGCCACCGGAAAGGGCAGGTTGAGCCGCAGCATCGGCAGCGCAAATCCGGCGCCTAGCAAGGGCGCCACGCCCAGCGCCAGGCCGCCATCGCGCACCGGAAGCACATCGCCGCGATGTGCCACCACGCCGGCCATCCGCCCTGGCACCGCGCTCGGCAGGACCGGCAGGATCACCGCCGCGACCTCCTCCACCGGCAAGGCAAAGGCGACATTGCCGATCTGCGCCAGCAGCAGGGCGCGGACCGGCTCGGCAGGCATCACGGCGTGCAACTGCGCCACGGGCGCGGCCTGCAACTGCGCCAGTGCGGCGTCGAGCCGGGCGATCAGCGTGGCCTCGCCGGGTTGCGCCGGGCCGATGCGCGCGCAGGGCAGGCCGAAGCGGCGACCGGCATGGCGAAACAGGGCGAGCAAGCTCGGCGCCGTTGCCTCCGCCACCCCGGCGAGCGTCGCGGGGTCGAGCACCAGCACGGCCTCGCCCTCCGCCACGGCGTAGCCCTGGGTGAGTGGGCCGGCGCCGGGGGCGGGGCGAAGCGGCGGCATGTCGATCACCCGCTCCATCGCGGTGAAGGGCAGCACCAGGCGCAGCGCGCCGAGCTCCGCCGCCAGCGCCGCGAAACGTGCCCGCCCGCCGCGCGCGGGCACGGCCCAGCCCTCGCCCGAAGCCGCCGGCGACGCGGGCGGCGGCGGGCGCGCGGCCGGCAGCGCGGGGCGCAGCGGGGGAGCGTCATCGGGCGGCGCTTCGGAAAACGCCTCGCCGGCGACGAGCACGCCCTCGGCGAGCAGCACCCAGGCCGGCCCGCCCGGCAGGCCGGGTTCGGCGGCCAGCACCGGCACGCCCTGATCGCCGAGCATGGTGATGCCGAGCACGCCAGGCCGCGCCAGCGGCGCCGGGCGAAGCATCTGTGGCGCCACTGAGCGCGCACCGGGCGGCAGCAGGAAGCAGCGACCGCCGGCGATCAGCGCCAAGGGCTCAGTCATAGGGCTCAGCCATTGGCGCGAACCCAGATGCCCAGGCCACCGCGCCCGGCCGGGCGCAGGCCGAGTGCGGGCGGCGGCTGGTCGGTGACGCCGAGCAGCAGCACGCCACCCGGCCGCAGCGCCGCCACCAGCCGCGCCAGCACCTGCGCGCGCGCTGGCTCGGTCAGGTAGATCAGCACGTTGCGGCAGAGAATGGCATCGGCAGGCGGTATGTCGGCATCCAGCAGATTGGCACGGTCGAAGCGCACATGGTCGCGCAGCGCGGGCGCGGGCTCGAAGGCATCGCCGAGCATCCGCAAGGTGTCGCGGTCCACCATCGGCACCTCGCGCAGCGCGTCCGGCGGGCCTCGGTGATAGCGCGCCCGGCTCGCTGCCTCCAAAGCGGGGCGGGAGAGGTCCAGGCCCTGCACCTGCCAGCGCCGTACCGCGCTGGCGGCGAGGATGGCGAGTGTCCATGCCTCCTCCCCCGTCGCGCAGCCCGCGGAGACGAGCCGCAGCGGTGCCTCCCCGGCACAGGCGGCAAGGCCGGGCAGAAATTGCTCGCGGAAGGCGGCAAGTTGTGGCGCGGCGCGGAACATCCGCGTCTCCGGCACCGTCACGGCATCGAGCAGCGCGGCCCAGTCGGGGTCTTCCAGCAGCGGCGCACGATGCGCCACGCGCGCGGCCAGGGGGGCGGCGCGCTTCAGGCGGTTCAGCAGCACGGGGCTCGGCGCGAGGCCGGCGAAGTCGCGCAGCGCCTGCAGAACCGAGGCAAAGGGCGCGGACTGTGCCAGGCCGCCCGCTTGTGGCGTCATGAAGCGTCGAACACGGCGGTCACGCGGTTGCGCCCATCGGCGCGGGCATAGCTGATTTCGCGCGCCATGGTGCGGGCGAAATGCACGCCGAGGCCGCCGATCTCGCGATCCTCGAGCGCGGCCTCGGTATCCACGGCGGCGCGCGCCAGTGGGTCGAAGGGCCGGCCATCATCCTCCACCATGGCGGTCAGGAGCGCGCCGGCGCGCGCGATGGTGACGGCGACGAAGCTGGCCGCGCCCGCCCCTGTCGCGCCGTGCATGGCGACGTTGGCGGCGAGTTCCTCCACCACGACCGCAAGGCGATGCGCGGTGATTGCCGAAAGTTCCTCACGCTCGCAGAAGGCCTCGATGGCGTCGAGCAGCACCGGCATCTGGTCGGTTTGGGGCGCGATCGAGAGGGCCAGCGTTTCGGACGTCACGGCAGCTCCGCCAGGCTTTGAGTGCCGTGAGGGTAGAGCAGGAACGGCCCGGGATGAAACACCCGGGCCGGCTTTGGCTTCAGCGGATCGGCGGCGCGTACATCAGCCCGCCACGCGTCCAGAGGTCGTTGAGCCCGCGCGTCAGACCGATCGGCGTGTTGCGGCCGAGGTGGCGCTCGAAGATCTCGCCATAATTCCCCACTGCCTTGATGGCGTTGTAGGCCCAGCGCCGGTCGAGCCCCATGAACGGCCCATGATCGCCCGAGGTGCCGAGCAGACGGCGGATTTCCGGCCGCTCGCTGCGGAGCATCTCATCCACATTGGCCTGGGTCACGCCGAGTTCCTCGGCCTCGATCAACGCGAAGATGGTCCAGCGCACGATGTCGAACCACTGGTCGTCACCCTGCCGCACGGCCACGGCGAGCGGCTCCTTCGAGATGATGTCGGGCAGCACGACATGGTCGTTGGGCACGGGCAGCGCGCTGCGGATGCCGGCGAGCTGGCTGGCGTCGGTGGTGAACACGTCGCAGCGGCCGCTTTCATAGGCGATACGGGTTTCGTCATTCTGTTCGAATACCACCGGGCGGATCGCGATGCGGTTGCTGCGCGCCCAGTCGGCAAGGTTGAGCTCGTTGGTCGTGCCGGAGGTGACGCAGAAGGTGGCGCCATCGAGCTGGGCGGCGCGCGTCACACCCGCGCTGCGGCGCACGAGGAAGCCCTGGCCGTCGTAGAAATTCACCGCGGTGAAGTTCAGCCCGTTCGCCGTGTCGCGCGACTGCGTCCAGGTGGTGGTGCGCGGCAGCACGTCGATCTGGCCGGATTGAAGTGCGGGCAGACGGGCGGCGGAGGTCACCACCACCCAGCGGATCTTCGATGCATCGCCGAAGACGGCGGCGGCGATGGCGCGGCAGGTATCGGCCTCGAGCCCGGTATAGACGCCGCGGCTGTCCATCAGCCCGAAGCCCGGCGCACCCGGATGCGCGCCGCAATCAATGGCGCCCTTGGCGCGCACCGAGGTCAGCGTCGGGCCGGGCGAGGCTGTGCTTTGCGCCAGCGCCGGCAGGGCCAGCACCACCCCCGCCAAGGCCAGCATCGTCGTTCTTAAGGTCATGCGCTTTCTCCCTGTTTCTGGCGCCCCGCCAGCCATTGCGACACCGCGACACTGCCGAGCGCTGCGGCGCCGAGCAACAGGCGGGTTGTATCGTCGAGCATATGCGCGAAAGCCGCCGCGAGTCCCGCAACACCCATGACCACCCGCAAAAGCCCTGGCAGCGGCGCCAGCAGGAAGCCCGCATAGGCCGAGGTGATGAGCGTCAGCGCCACCACCTGGATGCTGGTCGCCGTCACGATGTCGAAGATCGACCCGCGCAGCATGATCCCCGGGTCATAGATGAAGGCGAAGCCCACGGTGAA
>JBBSCP010000120.1:0-12707 GCA_038250135.1 Acetobacterales bacterium
AACTCCATGCGGAACTCGGCCGCCATCTTCGCGCAGAACACCACGGCCTCGGGATCGTCGCCGTTCACGTGCAGGATCGGCACCTGGATGCTCTTCGCCACGTCGGTGCAATACAGGCCCGAATAGGCGTGCGCCGGTACCGTTGTGAAGCCGATCTGGTTGTTGGTCACGATGTGGATCGTCCCGCCGGTGCGGTAGCCGATGAGCTGGCTCATCGCGAGCGTCTCATAGACCAGGCCCTGGCCGGCGAAGGCGGCGTCGCCATGCAGCAGGATGCCAAGCACCGAGCGCCGCCCCTTGGTGTCGCCCGCCATGTCCTGCCGCGCGCGCACCTTGCCGACCACCACGGGATCGACCGCTTCGAGGTGCGAGGGGTTGGGCTGCAAGGACAGGTGCACCATGCGGCCGCCGACCTCGATGTCGGTCGAGGTGCCGAGGTGGTACTTCACGTCGCCGGAGCCCTGCACATCCTCGGGCTTCGCGGACATGCCCTTGAACTCGCTGAACACGGCCGTGTAGGGCTTTTTCACGACGTTCACGAGCACGTTGAGGCGCCCGCGATGCGCCATGCCGATGCTGATCTCGTTCACCCCCTGCGCGGCCGTCACCTCGATGACGGATTGGATGGCCGGAATGGTGCTTTCGCCGCCTTCGAGGCCGAAGCGCTTGGTTGTGGAATACTTCTTTGCGCAGAATGCCTCGAAGCCCTCCGCCTCGGTCAATTGCGCGAGGATCTTGCGCTTCTCCTCGGCACCGAAGCTGCCGAGCCAGGGCGCGCCCTCGATGCGGCGCTGGATCCAGGATTTCTGGTCGGGGTCCTGGATGTGCATGAACTCGACGCCGATCGAGCTGCAATAGCTGGCGCGGCAAATCGCAAGAATTTCCCGAAGCGTGGCGTATTCAAGGCCCAGCACGAAATCGAGGAAGATGGGCCGGTCCAGGTCGGCGTCGGTGAAGCCATAGGTCGCGGGAGTGAGTTCCGGATGCGGCTTCAGCTTCTGCAGGCCGAGCGGGTCGAGTTGCGCTTCCAGATGCCCGCGCACGCGGTAGCTGCGGATCAACATCAGCGCGCGGATCGAATCGAGCACCGCGCGCTGCGCCTGTGCCTTGTCGATGCCCGCGGGAGCAGCCGCGGCGGCGGCTGGCTTGGCGCCCTTGGCGGGTGCCGGCGGCGGCTCGGGGTCCGGGCCGAAGCCACCGCGCGCACGCGGCGCCCACGAAGCGCCGGAGGCATCGGTCAGCACGGCGCGGGCTTCGTCGTTCAGCGCGCCAAACAACTCGGCGAAGGAGACATCGACGCTGCCCGGCTTCTCCACCCAGCGGGCGTAGAGGTCGGCGAGGTAGGCGGCATTGCCGCCCGACATCGCACTCGCGAGGATATCCACTCCGGCCATCGTTCTTCTCCGTGCACGGCATCTCGGCCAATGGCCGGCGCCGTTGCGTTCCTCAACCTGCTTTAGCCATCGGACCACGCACCGGTCAGGCCCAAGCAGGTTGGGGTGCCAAAGGTGCGGGTCAAGCTTACTGGTGCAGTGCTTTCACCATCGTTGAGCCGAGCGCCGAGGGGCTGTCCGCCACATGGATGCCCGCCGCCTTCATGGCCGCCATCTTCGCTGCCGCCGTGTCCTTGCCGCCCGAGATCACCGCGCCGGCATGGCCCATGCGGCGGCCGGGAGGTGCGGTGGCACCGGCGATGAAGCCGACCACGGGCTTGTTCGGCTTGCCGGGGCCGAAATTATGCGCGGCCAGGTATTCCGCGCCGATCACCTCGGACTGCCCGCCGATCTCACCGATCATGATGATGGACTGCGTCTCGTCATCAGCCAGGAACAGCTTGAGGACGTCGATGAAATCCATGCCCTTCACCGGGTCGCCGCCGATGCCCACGCAGGTGGACTGGCCGAGCCCGGCCGCCGTGGTCTGCGCCACCGCCTCATAGGTCAGCGTCCCCGACCGAGAGACGATGCCGACCGAGCCGCGACGATGGATGTGGCCCGGCATGATGCCGATCTTGCAGGCATCGGGCGTGATAACGCCCGGGCAGTTCGGCCCCACCAGGCGCGACTTCGAGCCATCCAGCGCGCGTTTCACCTTCACCATGTCGAGCACCGGAATGCCCTCGGTGATGCAGATGATGAGCGGCAACTCGGCGTCGATCGCCTCGAAGATGGCGTCGGCCGCGAAGGGCGCGGGCACGTAGATCACCGAGGCATTGGCGCCGGTCGCAGCGACGCATTCCGCCACCGTGTTGAACACCGGCAGGTTGAGCTCGGGGTGCATCGTGCCGCCCTTTCCCGGCGTCGTGCCGCCGACATAGGTGCTGCCATAGGCGATGCCCTGCGAGGCGTGGAAGGTGCCCTGGGCGCCCGTGAAACCCTGGGTCATGACGCGCGTCGTGGCGTCGATCAGAACGGCCATGTCAGTGCCCCTTGGTCGCGCCGGAGGCGCGCGCTTCGTTCACCGCAGCAACGACCTTTTGGGCCGCATCGGCAAGATTGTCGGCAGCGATGATCGCGAGCCCGCTTTCGGCCAGGATCTTCTTGCCGAGCTGGACATTCGTGCCCTCAAGCCGCACGACCAGCGGCACGCTGAGCGAGAGGTTCTTGGACGCCTCGACGATGCCGTTCGCGATCATGTCGCACTTCGCGATGCCGCCGAAGATGTTGACCAGGATGGCCTTGACGTTGACGTCCGAGGTGATGATCCGGAACGCCTCGGTCACGCGCGCCGCATTCGCCGTGCCGCCCACATCGAGGAAGTTCGCCGGCGAGGAGCCGTACAGCTTGATGATGTCCATCGTCGCCATCGCCAGGCCCGCGCCATTCACCATGCAGCCGATTTCGCCGTCGAGCGCCACATAGTTCAAATCGTTGTTGATGGCGTCGAGTTCCTTCGGATCCATCTCGCTGTCGTCGCGCAGCGCTTCGAGGTCCTTGTGGCGGAACAGCGCGCTGTCGTCGAACGACACTTTGGCGTCCAGCGCCACGATCTCGCCCTTGCCGGTGACGACCAGCGGGTTGATCTCGACGATGCCGCAATCGAGTTCGATGAAGGCGCCATACAGCGCCGTGACGAACTTCGTGAAGCTCGCCACCTGCTTGCCTTCGAGGCCGAGCGCGTAGGCGAGCTTGCGCGCGTGGAAGCCCGAAATGCCCGAGGCCGGGTCGATCGCGACCTTCAGGATTTTCTCGGGATGGTTCGCGGCCACCTCCTCGATCTCCATGCCGCCCTCGAGCGAGGCCATGATGGTGACGCGCGCGGTCTCGCGGTCCACCAGCAGGCCGAGATACAACTCGCGCTTGATGTCGCAGCCATCCTCGACATACACGCGCGAGACGAGTTTTCCCGCGTCGCCGGTCTGCTTGGTGACAAGGACCTTGCCGATCATGGCGTCGGCCGCAGCCTTGACGTCATCCAGCGACTTCACCACGCGCACGCCGCCCTTGCCGTTCGGGTCATTGGCGAAGCGACCGGCGCCGCGGCCACCGGCGTGAATCTGCGACTTCACGACATAGACCGGACCGGGCAGCTTCGCGGCACCCGCCACGGCTTCCTCGGCGGACCAGGCGACATGGCCATCAAGCACCGTCACGCCGTAGCGGCGCAGCAGCTCCTTGGCCTGGTATTCGTGGATGTTCATCCGGTGGGCTCCAGCAAGGGTTGCGCGCGCGTCGTCAGACGCCGAGCTTGTTGAAATCCTCGATGAGCTTCTTCACCGCGTCGCAGGATTTTTCGAAGGCGGCCTTCTCGGCCGGGGTGAACTGCACTTCCATGATGCGTTCCGCGCCACCGGCGCCGATCACCACGGGCACGCCCACATAGAAATTGTTCTGCCCGTATTCGCCGTTCAGCATCACCGCGCAGGGCAGCACGCGCTTCTTGTCGAGCAGGTAGCTCTCCGCCATGGCGATGGCCGAGGCCGCCGGCGCGTAGAAGGCGGAGCCGCGCTCCAGCAGTTTCACGATCTCGCCGCCGCCATTGGCGGTGCGCACCACGATGGCGTCGATCTTCTCCTGCGTCGTCCAGCCCATCTTGATGAGGTCGGGCACCGGCACGCCGGCGACGGTGGAATAGCGCGTCAGCGGCACCATCGTGTCGCCATGCCCGCCGAGCACGAAGGCCGTGACGTCCTCCACCGAGACGCCGAATTCCTGCGCCAGGAACAGGCGGAAACGCGAACTGTCCAGCACGCCGGCCATGCCGACCACCATGTTCGCCGGCAGGCCGGAGCGCTGCTGCAGCACCCACACCATCACATCGAGCGGGTTGGTGATGCAGATGACGAAGGCGTCCGGACAATGCGCCTTGATGCCTTCGGCCACCTGGCCGATGACGCCGGCATTCTTGGTCAGCAGATCGTCGCGGCTCATGCCCGGCATGCGCGGGAAGCCGGCGGTGACGATCACCACATCGGCGCCGGCGATGGCGCTATAGTCGCCGGTTCCAGACATATGACTGTCGAAGCCATCGACGGGGCTCGACTGCATGATGTCGAGCGCCTTGCCGGCGGCGACACCGGGGAAGACGTCGAACATCACGACGTCGCCGAGTTCCTTGAGGCCAATCAGGTGGGCGAGGGTGCCACCGATATTGCCGGCGCCGATTAGCGCAATTTTCTTGCGGGCCATGAAACGGTCCTCGAATTTGACCCAGGCAGAATGGGGCCTTGTGGCGGCGTTGCGGAATTTCAAGTGTGCGGTGCACACCCGGGCGGGTTCCTACTCCCGCCCGCCGCTTGCGGCAAGGCGCCGCCACCGCATGGTTCTAATGCGCGCCGCGCGTCCGCAAGGGGACCACCGCGGAGCGGCTGGCCGCCCGGCGCAGCAGCGAGCCCAGGATGAGAAAGATCATCGAGGCGAGCATGAGGATGCCGCACCAGATCAGCATGTCGCGCAGGCTCGCCCCCACCAGGCGCGGCCCGTAACTCGCGAAGACGCCGAGCACGAGGGCCATCAACAGGCCGAAAACGCCTGCCGCCATGGCGAGCATCGCGATCCCATCGGTCAGCGCCGCGAGGAAGGCGAGGGGGCGGGAGCTGGTGGCGGAAAGCCCATCGCCCAGGCTCTTGGTCACCAGGTAGAGGAAGACGGCCACGATCAGAATCCAGACCCACATCGCCGAGGCACCCTGTGTTTTCGCGCGCGCGATGATGCAAGGAGAGGCGGCTGGCGGCAAGGCCGAAGCCCTGCCGCTGGGCAACCCTCAGTAGCGGTACTGTTCGGCCTTGAAGGGGCCCTGCTCCGGCACGCCGATGTAGCCGGCCTGCTGCGGGCTGAGCTTGGTCAGCTTGGCGCCGACCTTCTCGAGATGCAGCGCGGCGACCTTCTCGTCCAGGTGCTTGGGCAGCACGTAGACTTTCTTCTCGTACTTGCCCGGGTTCGCCCAGAGCTCGATCTGCGCCAGCGTCTGGTTGGTGAAGGACGCCGACATCACGAAGGAGGGGTGGCCGGTGGCGTTGCCGAGGTTCACGAGCCGGCCCTCGGACAGCAGGATGATGCGCTTGCCGGTCGGGAACTCGATCTCATCGACCTGTGGCTTCACGTTGTCCCACTTGTAGTTGCGCAGCGCGGCGACCTGAATTTCGCTGTCGAAGTGGCCGATATTGCACACGATGGCGCGGTGCTTCATGGCGCGCATGTGGTCGGCGGTGATGACGTCCACATTGCCGGTGGCGGTCACGAAGATGTCGGCCATCGGCGCGGCATCTTCCATGGTCACCACCTGGTAGCCCTCCATCGCCGCCTGCAGCGCGCAGATCGGATCGACTTCGGAGACCATGACGCGGCAGCCGGCATTGCGCAGCGAGGCGGCAGAACCCTTGCCGACATCGCCGAAGCCGGCGACCATCGCGACCTTGCCGGCCATCATCACGTCCGTGCCGCGGCGGATGGCGTCCACCAGCGACTCACGGCAGCCGTACAGATTGTCGAACTTCGACTTCGTCACGCTGTCGTTCACGTTGATCGCGGGGAACAGCAGCTTGCCTTCCTTCGCCATCACGTACAGGCGGTGCACGCCGGTGGTGGTTTCTTCCGACACGCCGACGATGCTCTTTCCCAGCTCGGCGAACCAGCCGGGCTTGGCCTTCACCAGCTTCTTGACCAGCGCGTAGAAGACTTCTTCTTCCTCGTTGGTCGGCTTTTCGAGGAAGGCCACGTCGCCCTGTTCGGCGCGCAGGCCGTAATGCACCAGCAGCGTCATGTCGCCGCCATCGTCGAGCAGGACATTGGGCACGCCGCCATCAGCCCATTCCAGCGTCTTCTGCACATAGTCCCAGTAATCGACCAGCGTCTCGCCCTTGATGGCGAAAACCGGCGTGCCGGCGGCGGCGATGGCGGCCGCTGCGTGGTCCTGGGTCGAGAAGATGTTGCACGACGACCAGCGCACATCGGCGCCGAGATGCTGCAGCGTCTCGATCAGCACGGCGGTCTGGATGGTCATGTGCAGGCAGCCGGCGATGCGGGCGCCTTTGAGCGGCTGGCTCGCGCCGTATTCGGCACGCACCGCCATCAGGCCAGGCATCTCATCCTCAGCCATGTTGATCTCCTTGCGGCCCCAGCCGGCGAGGGAGATGTCCTTGACGATGAAGTCGGCGGTGGCCGCGTGGGTGTCGGGCATGGTGCTCTCGTGATCCTGTCGTGCGATGGCCCGGCCGGTAGCACGGGCAGCGCCGCAGGCCAAGAGCTGAGGCTAAGGCATAAGGATATGTTTATGTCTGGCGCGAACTGCGCCGTTGGTTATCCCCGGCCGCCGCGACGCTCCGTCGGCGCCGTGCTCCCGGCCGGGCGGCCCGCATCGAAGCCGAGAAAGCCGATCTCCGGTTGCGGCGCGCCGCCATCGCCCGCCCATAGCCGGGCAGTGCGGGGCGCCTGCGGCGCGGCGGGTGCGGCAGCCTCGCGCCGCGGCTGCGGGCGCGTGGCCGGCGCGGCGATGGAGGAGCGAGCGAGTGGCGCCGCGGCTTGGGGCGGTAGCGGCCGGCCGGCTTCCCGCGCCGAGAGCAGGAAGAAGGCGATGTCGTTCCGCCCCTGATCGACCGCGGCGTCGAGCGCGGTCAGGCCGAGGGCGTTGCGCCCTTGCAGATTGGCCCCGCGCGAAACCGCGTCCCGCGCCGCCGTCAGGTCGCCGCGATTGACCGCGTCGAACAGCGCGGCGTTGGGGGAAAGGTTGGCGGTGGGATCGGCGTCGATCGGCGCGGGCGCGCGGCGTTGCTCCAGCCCGGGCAGGGCAGGCGCCGCGCCGACCTGGGGGCGCGCCTGCTGGTTGGGGCGGATCATGCCCGGGCTACCGCCCTGCGCCGCGGCTTCCGCGACCGGCAGAGCGAGAAGGGCCAAGGGGAGGATCAGGCGGGACAGAATCTTCATGGCCCCAAAATAGGCGGTTCGGCCCGGCACAGGAAGGGCTGTTACCTTCCCTCCCGCCGCCAGGCCAGCAGGGCGAGGCCCAGCACCAGCGGCAGCGCCGCCCAGGGTGGCAGCAGCGGCAGGGCGGTGATGCCGGTCACGGTGTGGTCGCCGTTGCGGCGCAGCCCGATCCAGCCCGGACCCGGCGACGCGCCGCCATGCGAGTCGCGCCCGACCGCCACGCGGCGCAATTCCGGCACGGCCGGCGTGGCATCCGCCCCCAGCCACCGCAGCGCCCCGGCACTGGCGGCGACCAGGGGCGCGAGGGGCGCGGCATCGGCGCGCAGATCCGCGACCTCCATGGGGTTCGGCGCCTCGGCCGCGGCGAAGGCGGTGCGGCGGCCATCGGCCACCTGCCAGACGCCTGCCTGCGGCGCCGCCATCTCGACCACGGCCCGACCGCTGCGGGTCTCCGGCCGGTGGCGCGTGGTGCTGCCATCGGGGGCGGTGACAACGATTTCCGGCACAGGACCGGCTTCGATGCTGCGGCGCACGGCGGTGAGCTGGCCGTGATCGATGCGCGCGGTCAGATCCTCCTCCTCCAGCTCGGGCTCCTTCATCGCCCAATGCGCGATGCGGCGGAGCAATTCCTGCTGCGGCCCGCCGCCGTCATGGGCGCGTGACCAGAGCCAGATCTGGTCAGAGAGCAGCAGCGCCACCCGGCCCTCCCCCACCCGATCCAGCACCATCAGCGGCGCGCCGGCCGGACCCTGCATCAGCGTGGCGCCGGCGCGGGGTTCGGCGCGCATCGCGCGATACCAGCGGCCCCAAGTGGCCTCGGACAGCGCGCCGCCATTGGCGTTCCAGGTATTGGCGCCTGGCAGGTTCTCGGTCACCGGGTGGCGTGCGCCCATTTCGGTCACTAGCGGGCGGAAGGGCTGCTCGATCAGGCCGGTCTGCGCCGCCTGAGCCCCCGTGGGCGGCCGGGCGGGCAGGATCTGGCCGAGCGGCGTGGCGGCAAGGCTGGTGGGCCCCACGAATTCCGGCCCGACCGAGAGCAGCAGCGCGCCGCCGCCGCGCACGTAATCGGCGATGTTGCGCAGATAGACCGGCGGCAGCAGGCCGCGATTGCCGAAGCGGTCGAAGATGATCAGGTCGAAGTCGCGCAGCTTCACCTGGAACAGCTCGCGCACCGGAAAGGCGATCAGCGCGAGTTCCTGCAACGGCGTCAGATCGTCCTTCTCGGGTGGGCGGAGAATGGTGAAGTGCACCAGATCGACGTTCGGGTCGGCCTTAAGCAGCCGCCGCCAGGTGCGCTGACCGGCATGCGGCTCGCCGCTCACCAGCAACACGCGCAGCCTGTCCCGCACGCCATTGATGGCGACGACGGCGCGGTTGTTGAGGTCGCTCACTTCGCCGGGGCGGGTTTCGGCGGTGAGTTCCACCACGGTCTGGCCGCCGCGCTCGATCGGCACCGTGATGCGATGCTCGCGCCCCACGGGCACGCTTTCCACGCGCGGTGCCTGGCCGTCGCGCCGGATGGTGAGGCGCGCCGCATCACCCGCCGGCGCGCCGAGATCCTCCACCACCACGCGCAGCTCCACCGGCCGGCCAACGATGCCGAAGCCCGGCGCCTCGACCACGCGGATGCGCCGATCCACCTCGCCGGGCCGGCCGGGCAGCAACAGATGAAAGGGCGCGTCGAGGCTTGGCGCGGGAGGCAGGTCATGCACCTGGCCATCGCTGAGCGCGATCACGCCGGCGAGGCGCGCGCGGGGGATGTCGGCCAGGGCGCGTTCGAGTGCCGCGTGCAGCCGCGTGCCCTGGTTGCCGCCCTCGGGCACTTCCACGGTACGAAGCTCGAGCTCCGGCAGGCGTTGCGCGCGGGCCTCGATCTGCTCGCGCGCCGCGGAGATTTGCGCGTCGCGCGGCCCGAGCACGGCGGAGGCGCTGCGATCCACCAAAAGAAGCGCGATGTCGGGCCGCGTCTCCCGCGTTTCCTCGACGAGGCGCGGATTGGCGAGCGCCAGCAGCAGCGCCGCGAAGGCGGCCGCGCGCAACAGGGCGCCGCGCGCCGGGCGGATCAGGCGCGTCGAACCATTGGCGTCCCGCGCCAGTCGAAACAGCGCCGGCAGCAGCACCAGCACTGCCAAGGCGCCAAGCGCCAGCAACAGCCAGAGCGGGATGACGGGCGCGAAGTCGATTCCGGCAAAGGCCTGGCGCATCAGTTCCCTTTCACTGCCGCCGGCGACGGCTCCGGGTGCTCGCCGGCTGGCGCCCGCTGCGCCCTACGCCTGCCGGGCGGCATCAGTTTCCCAGCCTCTCGAGGATCGCCGGCACATGCACCTGGTCGCCCTTGTAGTTGCCGGTGAGCGCGTACATCACGAGGTTGGTGCCGAAACGATAGGCCAGAATACGCTGCCGCGCCCCGCCGGGGATCGCGGCATAGGGGTTGTTGCCCCGCGCATCGATCGCCCAGGCCGCCGCCCAGTCGTGCCCGCCGATGATCACGGGACTCACGCTGTCATTCGCACGGTCCTGCTCCCGCGCCACCCAGACGGTGCCGCCGACGAAGCGGCCAGGCAGTTCCTGCAACAGATAGAAGGCGCGCTTCAGGACATGCTCCTCCGGCACCGGCATCAGCGGCGGCACCGAGAGGTCGCGAGTCACGCGGCGCAGCGCGGCGCGCGAGCCGGGCGAATAGCCCTCGCCAGAGCCCTCGTCGCGCGTGTCGAACAGGATGATGCCGCCCTGGCGCATGAAGCCGTTCAACGCGGCGACGGCCGACGCCGACGGCGGTTGCGCATCGGCGAGCACCGGCCAATACAACAACGGAAAGAAGGAGAGGTCGTCGGCGCCGGGCGTCACCGCTACAGGCTCGGCCAGCGTGGCAGCCGTGCGTCGATTGACGAAATCCGACAGGCCGACGAGGCCCGTGCGGCTGATCTCATCCACCTGGCTGTCGCCGGTCACCACATAGCCGAGCCGCGTCGCGGTCGCCGCCGCGCCCTCCTGTGCTTGCGCCGGCACGGCGAGGCCGAGCGCCAGCAGCACCACCGCCGCACGCGCAGCCAGCGTGGCGCGGCCCAGCGCACCGCGCAGCCACAGCGAGGCCAGCAGATCCACCGCCAGCAGCAGCAGCGCCGCCGCCAGCAGCCAGGGGCCGAGGTCCCGCTCAGCCGGCACGCCGCCGATGCCGATCAGCGCGGCGCTGGCCGGCGGGGGTGCCATCACCCGCGGCGCGGGCACGCCGGCGCCGAGGTTCAGCGCGCGCCGATGCGCGGCCTCGCCGCTCGATCCACTGCCATACCAGCCTGGCGGATGCCGCGGTGAAGGCACCTCGCTCTCGATGCGCGCGGCGCCGATCGGCTGCGCGCCGGGCGGTGGCGGGCCGAGCCGGCCGAAACCATCCAGCGTCTCGAAGGCTGCCAGCGGTGCCTCCCCATCCGTGCCGGTGACGCCGACCGAAAGCGCCACGAGCCGCCGCAGCATGTCCACGAACAAGCCCGACAGCGGCAGGTTCGACCATTCCGCGTTGGCCGTCACGTGGAACAGCACGATGCGCCCGGCGCCACGATTCTCGAAGGTGACGAGGGGCGTGCCATCGGCGAGCCGCGCCCAGGTGCGCCCGGTGAGTCGCGCCGAGGGCTCGGCCAGCACCTGGCGCTCCACCGTTACCTCGGGCGGCACCAGCAGGCCCTGGAAGGGCGAGCCCTCCGGGAAGGGCGCGAGCGTCTGCGGCCGTTCCCACGAAAGCGCCCCGCCGATCTGGCGCTCGCCGGCGCGCAGCGGCACGGGCAGCAGCGTGTCGGGGGCTTCGGCGACGCGGGCCCCGGCGAAGCGCAGCAGCGTGCCGCCGGCCTCGACCCAGCGGGTCAGCGCCTCGCGTTCCCGCCCCTCGGCCACAGGGCGATCCGCCAGCACCAGCACCGAGAGGCTGCGGGCCAGCAGGGCTTCCACCGGGCCGCGGCGGATCTCGGCATGTGGGGCCATGGCGCGGTCGAGGTAGAACAACTCGCCGATCAGCGGCACGTCGGCCGCGGTCTCCTCGCCCCCCGCGATCAGGCCGACGGGGCGGCGGCGGAAGCGCTCATCCAGCAGCACCGTCGCATTGGCGCCGATCACGCCTTCCAGGTCGAGCCGCACCACTTGGTTGCGCAGCTCGATCGGCAGGGCCATGGCGGCCTCGGCCTCGCTCGCCCCGGCTGGGATGGCGATGACGGCGCGGTCGAGCGTGCGGCCGTCGCCGGTGCGGGCCAGCACCACCGCCTCGGTCGGCACGGGCACGGGAGTGGTCCGGATGGTGAGCAGCAGGCGGTCGGCCTCGGCGCGGGGCGGCGGCAGCAGCCGGATGGGCCTGCCCTCGCTGCGCGCGAGCGTCAGCGCGCCGCCAGTCGCCAGCGCCTCGGCGAGTGGGGTGAAGGCGCTGCCCTCGGCGGCGTGTTCCAGCCCATCGGCAACGTAGAGCGCGGCGAACCCACCTGGATTCTGGGCGCGCCAGCCAGCCAGCGCCTCCAGCGCCGCGGTGCGATCCGGTGCCCAGGGCTTCGGGCGAAGGGCGGCGAGGCGCGCGCGCAGTTCCTCGGCCGGCATCAGCCCGGTGATTCGCGGCGCCTCGGCCAAGGCTGGTGCGGCGGTGAGCAGCAGGGCGGTCCGGCGATCACCGCGTGAGGCGGCATCGAGCGCGGCCTCGGCGGCGGCAATCCGGTCCGGCCAATCGGCGGCGGCGGCCCAGCCATCATCGAGGGCGATGAGCAGCGGCCCCGCGCCGCCCGTGCCGGCGGAGGGCCCCCAGACTGGTCGCGCCAGGCCGAGAATGATCAGCGCCGCCACGGTGAGCCGCAGCGCGAGCAGCCACCAGGGAGTGCGCGAAGGCGTTTCTTCCGGCGCCGGCAGATCGGCGAGCAGGCCGATGGCCGGGAAGCTCTGGCGCTTGGGCGCCGGCGGCGTAACTCGCAATAGCCACCAGAGGAGCGGTAGCAGCGGCAGCGCGAGGAGCAGCCAGGGCGCGGCGAAGGAAAGTGCACCGAGGGAAAGCATCAAGCGGGCGCCAGTATCTGATGCAACGCCATGAGCGCGGCCTCGGGCGGCTGGTCGGTGTGGTGGATGGCGAAACTCCACCCGGCGGCCTGAGCCAGACCGGCGAGCCCGGCGCGGTGACGCGCCACGCGCTCGGTATAGATCTCCCGCACCGATTCGACGCGCGGCACCAGCGCCGCCAGGGCGCTGCCTGCCACCTCCTCGAAGCGGATTCGGCCGGTATAGGGCAGCGTTTCCTCCGCCGGGTCGGTCACCTGCAGCATATGGCCGCGCACCCCCTGTTGCGCCAGCAGCCCGATGGTGCGGCGGGTTTCCTCCACAGGTGCC
>JBBSCP010000121.1:0-12654 GCA_038250135.1 Acetobacterales bacterium
CTATCGCGGCGGTGATGGTCGAGCCCGTGGCGGGCTCCACCGGCGTGCTCGTGCCGCCAGTCGGCTACCTGAACAAGTTGCGCGAGATCTGCACGAAGCACGGCATCCTGCTGATCTTCGACGAGGTCATCACCGGCTTCGGCCGCCTCGGCACCAATTTCGGCGCCGAGCGCCTGGGCGTGACGCCCGACCTGATGACGATGGCGAAGGGCCTGACCAACGCCGCCGTGCCGATGGGCGCCGTCGCCACCAGCACCGCGGTCTATGACACCATCGTGGATGGCGTGCCGGCGGGGATCGAGCTGTTCCACGGCTACACCTATTCCGGCCACCCGCTGGCCTCTGCCGCCGCGATCGCCACGCTCGAACTGCATCGCGCCGAGGATCTGCCCGGCCGCGCCCGCGCCATCGAGCCCTATTTCCAGGACGCCGCGCACAGCATGCGTGACGCCACCGGCGTGACCGACGTGCGCGACATCGGCCTGGTCGCGGGCATCGAGCTCGCACCTCGGCCCGGCAAGCCAGGCGCCCGCGCCATGGACGTGTTCCGCCATTGCTTCGATGCGGGCGTGCTGGTGCGAGTCACCGGCGACATCGTGGCCCTCTCGCCGCCACTGATCGTCGAGCGGCCACACATCGACCGGCTGTTCGGCACGCTGACGGAGGCGCTGCGCGCGGTGCCGGCCTGACCATGCTCGGCGCCGGCCTGCTGCTGTTGGTGCCGGCGCTTGCGGCGCTGAGCGTCGTGATGGCCGATTGGGTCTGGCGGGTCGATCAGCGCCTTCTGCTGACGCTGTTCGGGGGCCTCGCGCTTTGCCAGCTTACGGCCGCCGCGCTGGTGTTGCGCGGCGTGCGCCGGCGTGACGCCGCCGCGCGGGAAGCGGCGGCGGCCTCGGCCGAGGCGATCGCGGCACGCAATGCGCTGGTACATCGCCAGTCGGAAATGCTGGCCATCGCGGCGCACGAGGTGCGCACCCCGCTCGGCGGCGTGCTCGGCCTGCTCGACCTCGTGCTGGCCTCGCCCAGCCTGCCGCCGGTGGCACGCCAGGATGCCGGCGCGGCGCGGCAGGCGGCAGGGGACCTGATGCTGCTGCTGCGCGACATGATCGAGGCACCGGCCGATGCCCGGCCCGACGAGCTTTTCCGCATCGATGACCTGATGGAGCAGGTGGTGGCGCTGCTGCGGGGTCGGGCGGCCCAGCAGGGCACCACCCTTGCCACCGCCGTTGCCCCCGGCACGCCCCCCGCCTGGATCGGCGACCCGCTGCGGCTGCGCCAGATCCTGACCAACCTGGTCGCCAACGCCATCCGCTTCACCGTCGGCGGCGTGGTGCGGATCGAGGCGCGGGAAGGACCGGCGCGTGGGCTGGAGGTCGCGGTTTCCGATACCGGAAAGGGTATCGCGCCGGAGCGCCTGGCCAAGATGTTCGACCGCTTCCAGCCCAGCGAGGGCGGCACCGGACTCGGCCTGTCGATCTGCCGGGACCTCGCGGCCCGGATGGGTGGGACGGTGACGGTCAACAGTGCGCCGGGGCGCGGCAGCCTGTTCTCCGTGGCGCTGCCGCTGCGCCAGGTGCCGCCGGCGGAGGTCGCGGGCGTGCACCCCGCCCCCGCGAGGCTGACCCAGGACCCCGCGAGGCTGACTGAGGACCCCGCGGGGCTGGTTCAGGCCCCGGCGAGGATGGTGCCGGCCCCCGCGAGGCTGGCGCCGGCACCCGCCATGCCCTTACCCATCGGTGGGCTGCCGGTGCTGGTGGTCGATGACGTGGCGGTGAACCGCCGGCTGCTCGGCGTGGTGCTGGAACGCGCCGGCCACGCCCATCAAGGCGCGGCCAGCGCGGTGGAGGCCCTGCAGATGCTCGCCGCAGGCCCCTATCGCGCGGTGCTGATGGATCTGCAGATGCCCGGCATGGACGGCTTCGAAGCGACGCGCCGGATCCGCGCCCTGCCAGGGGCGGCGGGCAGCGTGCCCGTGCTCGCGGTGACGGCGCAGGACTCCCTGGAAAGCCGCGCCGCAGCGACCGCATCGGGGATGAATGGCTACCTGCCCAAGCCGGTCGGGCTTGCGGAACTGGCCGCCGCGCTGCGCGATCTCGCCCCCGAGGGGTGACGGCGGCGCCACGCCTCGCCCATATAGGCGCGAATTATCCCCTCATTGGAGGCCCGAACCATGGCCGATGCCACCCCTGACACCCCGCCCAGCACTGTGCCCGTCACCGTCCTCACCGGCTATCTGGGCGCCGGCAAGACCACGCTGCTCAACCGCATCCTCACCGAACAGCACGGCAAGAAGTACGCCGTGGTGATCAACGAGTTCGGCGAGCTCGGCGTGGACAACGACCTTGTCGTCGATGCCGACGAGGAGGTGTTCGAGATGAACAACGGCTGCATCTGCTGCACCGTGCGCGGCGACCTGATCCGCATCATCGCCGGGCTGATGAAGCGCCGCGGCAAGTTCGACGGCATCATCGTCGAGACCACGGGCCTCGCTGCGCCCGCACCCGTGGCGCAGACCTTCTTCACCGACGAGGATGTGAAGCGCACCACGCGCCTCGACGCCATCGTCACCGTGGTGGACGCGAAGCACCTTCCCGCGCGGCTGGCCGACACGAAGGAGGCGCGCGAGCAGATCGCCTTCGCCGACATCATCGTGCTGAACAAGATCGACCTCGTCAGCGCGGCCGAGGCCGATGCGGTGGAGGCGACGATCCGCGGCATCAACCCCTACGCCGAGATCCGCCGCAGCACGAAGTCCGACGTGCCGATCAGCGCCATCATGGGGCGCGAGGCCTTCAGCCTGGAGCGCATCCTGGAACAGGAGCCGACCTTCCTGACCGACGGCGACGAGCATGAGCACGACAGCGAGATCAACAGCGTCTCCTTCGAAGTCTCGCGCCCCATCGACGCCGAGAAGTTCAACACCTGGATCAGCGACCTGTTGCAGGCAAAGGGGCAGGACCTGCTGCGCACCAAGGGCATCCTGGCCTATGCCAATGACGATCGCCGCTTCGCCTTCCAGGCCGTGCACATGATCGCCGATGGCGATTTCATCGGGCCGTGGAAGGCAGGCGATCCGCGCCGCTCCAAGATCGTCTTCATCGGCCGCGACCTGAACCGCCCGCAGCTGCGCCGCGGCTTCGAGGCATGCCAGGTGGCCGCCTGATGGCGGAGGTTGCCGAGGCCGATTTCCTGCTGGCGGCGCGCGGCGCGTCGCGCGAGCTCGGCGCCTGGGTCGTCGCGGCCGTGTTCGGGCGTGAGGCAAGCAGCCTGGGCTTCGCGCTCGCCGATGGCACGCTGCATCTGGCCGCACCGACGCGCATGGAACAGGATTGGGCGCGGATCGAGCTGCATGACGGCGCCGTGCTCAGCGCCGTGGCGGATTGCAAGGACGGCGTGCTCAGCGGCGGCGATGACGGCCGGCTGATCCGTGTCGCGCCCGATGGCAGCGTGGCCGAGGTTGCGCGCTATGGCAGCAAGTGGATCGACCACGTCATCGCGCATGAATCGGGCGTGCGCGCCGCCTCGGTCGGCAAGCTCGTGCATGTGCTGGACGGCGCGGGCAAGCCGCTCAAGACGCTGCCGGCGCATGCCTCCTCCGTCGGTGGCCTTGCCTTCGACACCAAGGGCAAGCGCATCGCGGCGAGCCATTACGGGGGCGTGTCGGTCTGGTACGTGAACGCGAAGGAAGACAAGCCCCGCGCGCTGGAATGGAAGGGCAGCCATCACGCCGTCGCCTTCGATCCGGAGGGGGCGCATGTGGTGACCGCGATGCAGGAATCGGCGCTGCATGGCTGGCGGCTGGCCGATGGGCAGCACATGCGGATGTCCGGCTATCCGGGCAAGACCCGCAGCCTGTCCTTCACCGCGCGCGGCCGCTGGCTGGCAACCAGCGGCGCGGAATCCGTGGTGCTCTGGCCCTTCTTCGGCGGCGGGCCGATGGGCAAGGCGCCGAGCGAACTCGCCGGCGGCGATGGCGTGCTCTGCACCGCCGTCGCCTGCCACCCGCAGCACGAAGTCGTTGCCGCCGGCTTCGATGATGGCCTGGTGCTGCTCGCCGAAGTTGCCTCGGGCAAGGTCGTGCCGGTCGCCCCGCCGCGTGGCAGTGGCATCTCGGCACTGGCCTGGAATCCGACCGGCTCGCACCTTGCCTTCGGCACCGAGGCAGGCTTCGCCGGCGTCATCGACCTCTCGAAGCGTTAGGACCACGCGCATGGATATGCCGATAGTCGAAACGAGCCATCTTCGCATGCCGCGCATGGGGCTCGGCACCTGGCCGATGAAGGGCGCGGAATGCACCGGGGCCGTGCGGAGCGCGCTGGCACTCGGCTATCGCCACATCGACACGGCCGAAATGTATGGCAACGAAGACGCTGTTGGCGCCGGACTCGCGGCGAGCGACGTGCCGCGCGGCGAGATCTTCCTCACCACCAAGATCTGGTACGACAAGCCGAACGGTGTGGCGATCCGCACGGCCTTCGCGGCCAGCCTCGCGCGCCTCGCCACTCCCTATGTCGATCTGCTGCTGATCCACTGGCCGAGCCCGGAGCTCGACCTGCCGGACGCGCTGGCCGCCCTTGCCGCGTTGCGCGCGGAGGGCAAGGCGCGCGCCATCGGCGTGTCGAACTTCCCCGCCGGGCTGCTGCGGCGCGCCATTTCGGAAAATGTCGGCCTCGCCTGCCTGCAGGTGGAATGCCACGCGCTGCTCGACCAGTCGGTGCTGCGCGACATCTGCGTGGCGAACGACATGGCGCTGACCGCCTATTCGCCGCTCGGCAAGGGGCAGGCGCTGGATCAGCCGGTGCTGCACCGGATCGCCGCGGCGCATGGCGCGACGCCGGCGCAGGTGGCGCTGGCCTGGCTGCTGGCGCAGCCGAACCTCGCGATGGTGCCCAAGGCCGCGTCACCCGCGCGGCAGGCGGAGAATCTTGGTGCAATCGAGCTTCGCCTGACGGCCGAAGACCTCTCCGCGCTGGCCGCGTTGCCGAAGGACCATCGGTTCGTGAATCCTGCCTTCGCCCCGGACTGGGCGGCGTAAGCCGCGGCCGAGCATGAGGCGGAACAGCATCGCAGACTCTCCGCCGCCGATCTTCGCCTTGGCGTCATGTGCTCGATCGGGCCGGCGCACTTCGCGGCCTTTCTGCGCCGCTTCCGGCAGGAGCAGCCCGGCGTCGGGCTGACGCTTGCGGATTCCACTGCCGACAGGCTGGCGCATCGGCTGCCGGCCGGGGAGTTCGATGCGGCGCTGGGAGGTCGATTACGGGCCGATGGCCCGCGGCAACATCGTCGGCGGCGGTCGCATCATGGTCACCGGCATGGACGGCATGAATTTCGACTTCGTGCATCTCGACATGATGTTCTCGCAGACGCCGCGCGAGGGCTTCGTGCCGCTCACCATCGGCAGCGGCGAATCGGTCGAGACCGTTTGTGTGCCGGCCGCAATGATCGCAATGATGCGCAGAGCCCGCGGCAGCATGCCGGCGCGCTGAACGAGGCGGGTGCGCGGGGGATGCGCGCACCCCCCATGCTTGCGAATTTTTCGCGTCGCACTGGAAAGTGGCGCCGCAAGGCGCTGTAATGGGGCAACCGGGAAATGGGGTTGCACCATGGCAGAGCCTTCAGATGAGGATTTCGATCTCGGCATCAGCCTGGTGGCTGTGGCGACGATCGTGGAACACGCCCGCGCCGTGCAGGAGCCCGAGGAGGCCGAGCTCGGAGACGGTGACGAGGACGAAGACACCGACGAAGCCGATGATTTGCCGGAAGACACTCTCCGCGCCTTCATCACTGAGCTGAACGAGGATGAGCAGGCCGCGTTGATCGCGCTCGCCTGGGTTGGCCGCGGCGATTACGAGGCAGCCGAATGGGGCGAGGCGCGCGCGCTGGCCGCCGAACGGAATGCCGGGCGCGATGCCTCGGATTACCTGCTCGGCATGGAAGGGCTCGGCGACCTGCTCGAGGAAGGCGTCGCGGCCTTCGGCCTAAGTCTGGATGATGTTGACTGATGGGTCTCAGGCGTAGTCCACCAGCGGGCCGGACTGGCCCGCGATCTCGCGGATCAGCTTGCGGCGCACCGCATTGCCGAAGCTCTCGAAATCCTCGGCGGCGATGACGAAGGCGCCCTGGCCGCCGATCACGCTCTCCCGGTAGTAGATGTCGAGCGGGATGGGCGGTGCGCGGCCGAAGGTCGGGCGGTCGTTCAGGATCGGCAGGCCGTTGATGATGATGCCCTCTGCCACCGCACGGTCGCGCGCCACCTCGGCCGGGGGGCCGGAATTGTTCACGCCGTCGCCGGAGACGTCGATGACGCGCCGCGTCGCCTCGTGCGGACATTGCGCCAGCACGGCCTCAGCATGGGTGATGGCGCCGGAGATGGAGGTCCAGGAGAGCGAGGTGCGCGGCGCGGCCTCCAACGCGGCGGACCAGGCATCAGCGTCGCGCTGCGCGCCGATGCGCGTCCAGGGCAGCAGCAGGCGCTGGAACTCGATGCCCGCCCATTCCGTATAGGCGATGGCGATCGAGCCCAGCATCCCGCCGCGAATCGCCTCCACCACCTTCGGGTCGGTCACCGCGGCGCGGTAGCCTTCGCGTTGCAGCCGCGCCTCATCCTCATCGACCGACCGGCTGACATCGACCGCGAGCACGAGTGCGACATCCACCGGCTCATCGGCCCGGGCCGGGGTGATGCGGTGCAGCCCGGCGATGGTACCGGCGGCCAGGATCGATCTGCGACGCATGCGGGGCTCCTGTGTCGAACCTCGTCATGCAACCGCAATGCGCGGCCCTGATTCAAGCCTCAAGATTGAGGCGCCGTGCGCGTCTCAGACGGCGCCTCTTACTGCCGAGATGACCCGGGCCACCTCGGCATCGGCCAGATAGGGATGCATCGGCAGCGACATGATGCGCCCGCACAGCATTTCGCTGACCGGGAGCGGTGCCGCGCCGCCGGCAAAGCCGCCCGCATGCGCGGCGGCATAAGCCGGCTGATGGTGCAGCGGCTTGGGGTAGTAGATGCCGCTCGGCACGCCGAGCGCGCGGGAAGCGGCCTGGATGCGCCCGCGCGCGGCCTCATCCTCGACCAGGATGGAATACAGGCCCCAGGCGGGCTCCGCGCCGGGCGTGGTCACCGGGGTCTGCACCGCGCCGGCCAGCCCTTCATGATAGATGGCGGCGATGCGCGTTCGGGCGCCGAGCTCGCCCTCCAGCAGCGGCAGTTTAGCCAGCAGGATCGCGGCCTGCATCGTGTCGAGCCGCCCGTTCATGCCGGTGCGGCTGACCTCGTAGCGGGTCTTGCCCTCGCCATGGGTGCGCAACGAACGCCATAGTTCGGCGCGGTCCGCATCGTCGGTCAGCAGCGCGCCGCCATCGCCATAGGCGCCGAGCGTCTTGGTCGGGTAGAAGCTCAGCGCCGTGGCGTGACCCCATCGGCCGAGCCGCTTGCCGTGCAGCGCCGCGCCAAAGGCCTGTGCCGCGTCATCGAGGGCGAACATGCCATGCTGATCGCACAGCGCCTCGATGGCCGGCCAGTCGGCAGGCAGGCCGAACAAATCGACGCCGATCACGGCGCGCGGGCGCAGCCGCCCCTCCGCCGCCATCTGCGCGACGCGGCGCCGCAAATCCTCGAGGTCGATGTTGAAGGTGATGGGGTCCACGTCGCAGAAGATCGGCGTGGCACCCAGCACCAGCGGCACCTCGGCGGTGGCGGTATAGGTGAAGGCGGGCAGGAACACCGCGTCGCCGCGGCCGATCTCCTCGCCCATCATGGCGATCTGCAACGCATCGGTGCCGGAGGAGACGCCCACCGCATGGGCGCAGCCGGCGAAGGCGGCGAGCCTGCCTTCCAGTTCCCGCACCTCAGGCCCGTTGATGAAGGCGCCGCTGTCGAGCACGGCGGCGAGGCGGCGGTCGAGATCGGCGCGGATCAGCGCCTGCTGCGCCTTCATGTCGAACAGGGCGATGGGCGGCAGTGCGGGAGCGTTCATGGTCATCCAAGGTCAGCCAAAGGTGGCGCCTGCATAGACCCATGGCGCCGAATCGGCCAAATCACCAGCCCAAATCACCAGCGATGACGGGGCGTTACGCCTGGCCGGAGGCCACGCCCGGCGCTTGAGGGCACGAACAAATCGCGGCGGCACGAGATCTCTACTCGTGCCGAGCGGCCGAATGGCCGCCGCCGGCGGTCCGGCGAGCCAATTGGCCTGAGGCCACGCCCGGCGCTTGAGGGTAAAAACACCGCACGCCCAACGGTCAGTCTTTCTGACCGTTGGGACTGCGGATGCGGCTCGACCAGATGTGCCAGGCATAGGTGCCGAGGATGCCGGCCAGCACGACATAGGCCAGCGGCCCGAGCCAGCCCTCGATCTGGTCGTAATGGTCCTCCATCCAGTAGCCCGCGGTGGTGAGGAAGACGATCCAGACCGAGGTGCCGAGCGTCGTCCACAGGTAGAAGACGCCGCGCGGGATGTGGATCAGCCCGGCGGGAATCGAGATCAGCGTGCGGATGCCTGGCAAAAGCCGCCCGAAGCACAGGGCGAATGGGCCGTACTTGCGCAGCGTGTTTTCGGCCTTCAACAAATCCGCCTCGCCCACCGCGAACCAGCGGCCGTAGCGGCCCACCAGGGGCCGGATGCGGTCCGCGGTGATCACGCGGGCGAGCTCGAACCAGAAGGCGTTGCCCGCCACCGTGCCGGCGATGCCGGCGAGGATGGCGAGCGTGAAGGACATCTGTCCGCGCGCCGCGGCGAACCCCGCGAGGGGCATGATCACCTCCGAGGGGATCGGCGGGAACAGATTCTCGAGGAACATCAGCGCGAAGACGCCGGGCCAGCCGCCCGCCGCCACGATGCCCGTTACCCACTCGATCATTGGGCGTGCACGAAGGGGTCACCTTCGCGTCCCTCAGACGCCGGGCGGGCCGCATCCGCGGCCCTTGGCTTCGCCGCACGAGCGGCGGCGCCCATTCGGGCGCTCGGCCCTGCGGGCCGCAAGTCGGAACCCCGTAAATCGTGTTTCACGCGCCGCCCCCATAAATCCTGATCTCAACCCGTCGGCCGCGCGAGTAGTTGAAGCCTTCGACCATGCCGTGGTCGCGCGGTGTCATTCCCAGGGCAGCGGCTTCGGCACGGAAGCCTGCCTCCTGCCGGTCGGCAACGGCAACCAACCGGCCCGGCTCGGCGGCGAGGAAGCGTGCGGCCTCCGCGCCATCGCGCAGCAGGCGGATTTCGCCCCCCAGCGCGAATTGCAGCGAGGGCTCGTGATAGCCCGTGATGCCGAAGCGCTCATCGGGCAGGCCGGGCGAGGTTGCCTGGACCAAGGCGGCGATGCGTGGCGAGAGCCAGGGCGCGGTCAGGCGCGGCAGAACGCCCTCCAGCACCACCGCCTGCAACGGAATCGCCAGCAGCACGGCGCCGAACGCGGCCCGGGCCGGCGCGCCGGCGCGAAGCTCCCGCAGTGCGAACCAGACCAACGCCGCCGCAACGGGCAGGGCGAGCAGCGCGATGGGGGAGACAACGCCATCCGCCAGCACGGGCAATACCACCGCGGCCAAGGCGATGCCCAGCGCCGCCGCAACCAGCGCGGCATCGGCGAACCAGCCGAGCCAGCGCGGCGCGGGCCGGCGCAGCGGGTCCATCGCCCAGGCGGCGGCGAGGAGCATCAGCGCCGGGTAGGCGGGCATGGTATAGTGCGGCAGCTTCGTCGTCACCGCCTCGAACAGCAGCCAGGTGGGCACGGCCCAGGCGAGCAGGAAGCGCGTGGCGGGCTTCAGCCGGTCCACCCAGGTGCCGGGAATGGCGCGGAGCACCAGGAAGGCGGCGGGGAAGGCGGTGATGCCGAAGATCGCCAAGTAGTAGCCCGGCGGACCCCAGTGGTTCTCATCCGCGCCGCCCACCTTGCTCAGCATGTCGCCGCCGAGCGAATCCGTGAGGACTCGGCCTTCGGTGGCGATGGTGACGGCGATGAACCAGGGCGCGGCGGTGGCCAGCATCAGCGCCACGCCCCAGTGCGGGCGAAGTGCGGCGAACCAGGGCGCGCGGCGATCCGCGACCAGCAACGTGAACCCGGCCAGCAGCGGCACCGCCGGCCCGATCGGCCCCTTGAGCAGCACCGCCGCCCCCAGCACCAGCCAAAATCCCGCTGCCTGCCTGGCGGAGAAACTGCCGGGCGCGAGGTAGGCGCGGCCCATCAGCCCCATCGCCACGGCGACCGTGCCGAGCAGCGCGGCGTCGGTCTTGGCGATATGCGTCTCGATGCCGAGCACGAAGCAGCTCGCCAGCAGCGCCGCGCCGAGAAAGGCGGCGCGACGCCCCACCAGTGTGCGGCCAAAATGGAAAGTGGCCAGCACGGCGAGGATGGCGCCGAGCAGGGAGGGCACGCGATAGGCCCAGATATCGGCGCGCGTCCCCGCACCAACCGCTTCGAGCAGATGCACGCTGGCGGCCTGCGCCCAATGGATGCCGGCGGGCTTCTTGTTGCGCTCGACCTCGCCGAGGCGAATGCGGACATAGTCGCCGCTTTCCACCATTTGCCGGCTGGCCTGGGCAAAGCGGCTTTCGTCGCGGTCGCCGGGGGGAATGGTGAAAAAGCCGGGCAGCCAGAACAGCAGGCACAGCAGGACAAGCCACAGATGCGGGCGGCGCGTCTCCGGCAATCGATCGAGAAAGTCGGAGAAGCCCTGCATGGCGCGGCCCCTAGCATGCCCGGGGGCGTGGGGCCATAAACCGCGCCACATGTCAGACACCCCCGAAGCGCCCCGCAAGGCGCTGACCCGCACCCAGGGCTATGCCACCCGCCGCGCCGCCGCCACGCTGCTCGAAGCTGTTTGGGAAAAGCGCCGCCCGCTGGAGGAGGCGCTGAGCGCGCTCGGCACCCATATCCCGCCGCGCGACAAGGCCGCCGCGCACCGCATCGCCGCCGCGGTGCTGCGCCATGCCGGCAGTCTCGATTCCGTGCTGGAACCTTTCCTGCGGCGCGAGCCCCCCGCGCCGGTGCGCGCCGCGCTGCGCATGGGGGCGGCGGAGCTGCTGCTGCTCGGCACGCCGGCCCATGCCGTGGTCTCGGCCACCGTCGCCATCGTGCCCAAGGCCTTCGCCGGGCTGACCAACGCCGTGCTGCGCAAGGTCGCGACCGAAGGCCCCGCGCTGTTCGAGGGGCTGGACCGCGAGCGGTTGGACACGCCGCCCTGGCTCTGGAGCGCCTGGCACGCCGCCTATGGGCCGAAGGTGCGCGCCATCGCCCGCGCCCATGCCGAGGAAGCGCCGCTCGACCTTACCCTCGCGCCGGGTGTTGCCCTGCCCGAAGGTGCCACGCTGCTGCCCACCGGCGGCGCCCGCCTGCCCGCCGGCACGCGCGTCACGGAATTGCCGGGCTTTGCCGAGGGCCATTTCTGGGTGCAGGACGCCGCCGCCTCGCTGCCCGCGATGCTGCTCGGTGCCCGGCCCGGCGAGCGGATCGCCGATCTTTGCGCGGCACCTGGCGGCAAGACCGCGCAGCTTGTCGCGGCGGGGGCGAAGGTCACCGCGGTGGAGCGCGACCCCAAGCGCGCGGCGCGGCTGCGCGAGAACCTCGCCCGGCTGCACCTGGAAGCCGAGGTGATCGAGGCCGATGCGGCGCTGTGGTCGCCCGGCGTGACCTTCGATGCCGTGCTGCTGGACGCGCCGTGCACGGCCACCGGCATCATCCGCCGACACCCGGACATTCCGCATCTGAAGCGCACTGCCGATGTGGCACAAATGGCGGCTGCCCAGGCGCGGCTGCTGGAACGCGCCGCGGCGCTGCTCGCGCCGGGCGGGCGGCTGGTGCTCGCCACCTGTTCGCTCCAGCCCGAGGAGGGGGAGGCGCATCTGGCGCGCGCCGTAGCCATCGGCCTGGTGCTGGACCCGATCCGGCCCGAGGAATTGCCGCGGCTGGAGATGGCCATCACCGCCGCCGGCACGCTGCGCACGCGGCCCGACTACTGGCCCAAGCTCGGCGGCTTGGACGGCTTCTTCGCCGCGCGGTTTACCCGGCCGGCAGGCTGACCACGGCGCGCGATCCCGCCATATCCGCGAGCAGCCGCGCTGCCGCGAGGCGACCGGACATGGTCGCCATCGGAATGCCTGGGCCCGGATGCACCGAACCGCCCGCGAGGTAGAGGCCCGGAATTCGCGACACGGCGCCGGGCCGGGCGAAGGTGCCGGTCGCGCCATGGCTCGCCCGGCCGTACAGCGCGCCGCCGGTGCCGGGGAACAGGCCGTCGAATCCGGCCGGCGTGGTGCGGACCGTGGTCTCGGGCGTGGCCTGCACCTGCAAGCCGCAGCGGCGGAGCAGGGCGAAGCTGGTTTCCTGCACGCGCGCCAACATCTGGTCCGACATCTCGCCGCGATCGCCATCGGGCGGGGCGTTGACCAGCAGCAGCAGGCGTTCCGGCGCGCCTGGTGCGACCTCGGCATGGCCGCGATGATCGCCGCGATCCTGGGCACAGATATAGACCGTCGGCGCCTCGGTGATGCCGCGCGCGTTGAAGATGGCGGCGAATTCGCGCGCGTAGTCCTCGGCGAAAAACACGTTGTGATGCGCGAGGTCGAAGCCGGAGGTTGGCGCGTTCACGCACCAAGTGATGGCGGCGAGGCTGCGCGCCGCGCGCGGCGTCTCCCGCGCCGCTTGCCTTGCGCCGCCGCC
>JBBSCP010000122.1:0-12632 GCA_038250135.1 Acetobacterales bacterium
GAAGGTGAGATCGGGCTCGCCTTCCTTATCGCGGCCTTCTCCGCACTCAAGAAGGCGCCTGTCACCGCGGCGTTGCTGATTCTCGGTGACCTCAGCATTCAAGGTAACATCAAAGGCGTGAGGTCCCTGGTGGAGCCGCTCCAGATAGCCATGGACAATGGCGCGAAGCGCGCCCTGATCCCGATCGAGAATAAGAGAAGCTATCTCGAGGTCAGCGGCGATGTAATGGAGCATGTCGATCCCATTTTTTTCGGGGATCCAAAGACAGCCGCCTTCAAGGCTTTGGGCTTGAACTGATCGGCCATGCAATCAGCAGGTTGGAACCGACGCAGGCGCATACCCGATTCGTGCTCCGGCCGCTCTTGGGAACCACTCGAATATTCGAACCACGGCAAGTGCCGACCGCGCTGAAACCGGCTTTTTACCTAGGTTTTTGCGTTCCGTACTAAAACGCCCAAGTCAGCAGGTCCGGAGAGAATTGGCCTCCGGAGAGCGATTTTCGGCCACCTCCGCGTCGGGCCAGTCAACAGGTCTGCCCCAAAAACCCCAGGAAACCTGCCACTCAGCGCGGCGCTCGGTCTGGCGGAGAGCACGCCTCGCATAGGAACTGGCGGACGAGGTGGGATTCGAACCCACGAGACGCTTTCACGTCTACACACTTTCCAGGCGTGCGCCATCGACCACTCGGCCACCCGTCCCGCACAAGAACCGCGTTCTAGCCAGCACCCAGGGCCGCGGCAACCCCGCGCGTTGCCATCTCCTCGATTGACGCCCTTCCATCGAGGCCGCAACATTCGGAGAAGTCGACAGCCAACGCGCCCCGACACCCTTTCGCATGGAGCCATCATCGCGATGCTGCGCCCTGGCCTCAGCCTGCTGGCTGTTCTGCTGATCTCTACACCGGCCCTCGCCCAGGCGCCCAGCCGCGCCAATACGCTCCGAGTCGCGCCCGAAACGCTCACGAGGGTGCTTGACCCGCACTTCACCACCAGCTTCACGACGCGCGACTTCGCCTACTTGGTCTTCGACACGCTCTTCGCCATGAATGACCGCTGGGAACCCACCCCCCAGATGGTCGAGCGCTTCACGCGCAGCGACGACGGCCTGAGTTGGACCTTCACGCTGCGCGAAGGTCTCACCTGGCATGACGGCACGGCCGTGACTGCCGAGGACTGCGCCGCCAGCCTCCGCCGCTGGGGGGCGCGCGATGCGCTCGGCGCGGCGATGCTGCGCGCCACCGCCTCGATCGATGTGGTCGATGCTGCGACCTTCCGCCTCGTGCTGCGCGAGCCCTTTGGCCTGGTGCTGGAGGCGCTGGCCAAGCCCGGCGCAATGGTGCCGGCGATGATGCCCGCGCGCCTCGCCGCCACGTCACCCACGGCGCAGATTCCCCAGGTGGTCGGCAGCGGGCCCTATCGCTTCGTCGCCGAGGAATACCGCCCGGGCGATCGTATTGTCGTGCAGCGCCACGCCGCCTACCGCCCGCGCAGTGAGCCCGCCATCTGGGCCAGCGGCGGCAAGGTGGCACGGATGGAGCGCGTGGAATTACTCGCGCTGCCTGATGTCTCGACGCAGGTCAGCGCGCTCACCACCGGCGAGATCGACTATGTCGAACGCCTGCCCGCCGATGTTCTGCCAGTGCTGGAACGCAACGCGAATATTCGCATCGCGACCGTCTCGCCCTACGGCTTCCAGGGCTTGATGCGCTTCAATCACCTGCATCCGCCTTTCGACAATCCTGCGGTGCGGCGCGCCGTGATGCTCGCGGTAGACCAGGCTGATTACCTCGCCGTCGTCGCCGGCCGGCCGGCCTATGCGTGGCCCTGCCGCAGCATGTTCGGCTGTGGCACGCCGCTCGAGACCAATTCCGGCATGCCGATGGCTGCCGATTTCGAGGGGGCGCGGCGGATGCTGCGGGAGAGTGGTGCGGACCTCTCGCGCCCTGTCGTCATCATCCATCCCGCGGATGCGCCGGGCATCGCAGCGCTCGGCCTCGTGTCGCAGGCGCTTCTGACGCGATTGGGCTTTCGCGTCGATCTGCAGGCGATGGACCTCAATACCTATTTCGGTCGCCGCGCGCGGCCCGAGGGGTGGAACCTCGCGCATACCACCAACACCGTGCCTGACATGCAGTCGCCGCTGCTTAACCCCTTCGTCAACGGCGCAGGGTTTCCGGCCGGCTTCGCGGGCTGGCCGAAGGATGAGGAGGTGGAACGCCTGCGCATCGAATTCGCCCGCGCGCCGGAAGCGTCCGAACGCCAGCGCATTGCTACAGAAATCCATCGTCGTGCGGCGGAGGCCGGTTTCTACATGCCGCTTGGCCAATTCACGGCGGCCAGCGCCTGGCGGGCGAACCTCACCGGCGTGCTCGACGGCCCGGCGATGTTCCTGTGGAATATCGGACGCAACTGATGCTCCGCCTCAGCTTCTCCGACTATCTCGATGCCGTGCCGAAGGTGGAGCTGCACCTGCACATCGCCGGCGCGATCCGCCCCGAGACGCTTGATGAACTAGCCTTCCTCAACGAGCTGCGCCTGCCCAAGCCGGCGGCGGAGCTGTATCGCTTCACCACCTTCTACGAATTCCTCGATGCACTGCGCCTCGCTGCGCTGGCGCTCGCCACGCCGCGGGATTTTGCCCGCGCGGCCTATGAGTGCATCGAGGACCTGCACCGACACGGCAATGTCCGCCACGCCGAGCTCTTCTTCAACCCGCACTACTTCACACCGAACGGCGTGGCTTACCCCGAGATCGTCGATGGGCTGATCGAGGGGCTGGAGCGCGCAGAGCACGATTTCGGCGTTTCCTCCCTGCTCATCGCCTGCATCGACCGCAGCGTCTGCCTGCCGTCCGAGGCATTGCAGATGCTCGATTTGATGGCGCAGCATCCGCGGCCGAAGGTGGTCGGCATCGGCCTCGATGGCGCGGAGCGGGCGGGCCCGCCGCTGCTCTGGGTCGAGGCCTGGCGCCGGGCGGGGCGCTCGGGCTTTCGGCGGACGGCCCATGTCTGCGAGGACAACCAGACGCTGTTCGAAGCGCCGCCCACTCATTACACTTTTTGCCGTGATGCGCTGGGCTGTGACCGGCTCGATCATGGCTACAACATCATGGCCGATCCTGCGGTGGTGGAACGTGCGGTGCGCGAGCAGGTGCCCTTCACCATGGCCTGCTGGTCGGGTCTCACCTGGAACCGCGCACCGCGGCGCCAGCGCATCAAGGCGATGCATGAGGCCGGGTTGAACATCACGCTCGGCACCGATGACCCGACGATTTTCGGCACGACCATGGGCCATTCCTGGCGCACGGTCTTCGCCGATCTGGGCTGGCGGGAGGCCGAGGCGCGCAAGCTGAGCCTCGCGGGGCTCGAAGCCTCCTGGCTGCCGGAATCGCAGAAGGCGGTTCTGAGGACCGCCTTCGTGGAAACGCTCGATGCGCTGGATCGGGACCTCGATCCCGAGGACCGCGTGCTGGATCTCTCCCTCACGCGGGCCTGAACGGGATCAGTCCGCGTATTGACCGGCGGCCTGGATCAACGGGCGCCACTTCAGAATGTCGGCCTGCCAGAAGGTGCGGTGATACTCCGGCGTAGCACGCTCGATCGCCACGGGCGCGGTGCCGAGGTCGGCGAAGCGCCGCGCGATAGTCTCGTCACGCAGCGCGGCGACCAGGGCGCGGTTCAGGCGCTCCACCACCGGGCGGGGCGTGGCGCGCGGCGTGTACAGGCCATGCCAGACGCTGACCTCGAAGCCCGGCAGGCCGCCCTGGGCGGAGGTGGGTACATCCGGCAGCGCGGCCAGGCGCTCGGGCGTCGTCACCGAGAAGGCGCGGATGGTGCCGCCGCGGATCTGCTCTGTGGTGTTGGTGGTCTGGTCGCACATGAGGTCCACCGTGCCGGCGACGAGGTCGTTCATCGCCGGGCCCGTGCCGCGATAGGGCACGGTGGTCATCGGTGTGTCGAGCGCCTTCATCAGCAGCAGGCCGCACAGGTGGCTCGCCGCGCCGATGCCGGCGTTGGCGTAGTTCAGCTTATCGCGGTCCCGGCGCACCAGCGCAATGAGTTCGCCCATGTTGGTGGCGGGCAGGGTGCGGCGGCCTACCAGCGTCATCGGCACTTCCGTGATGAGGCCTACCGTCTCGAAGCCGTTGATCGCGTCATAGGGCACACGGCGATACAGCGTGGGGATGGTGCTCATGCCGATATGGTGCAGCAGCACGGTGTAGCCATCGGGCCGCGCATTGGCGACGCGCTGCGCGCCGAGCGTGCCGCCGGCTCCGCCGACATTCTCGACCACCACAGGTTGGCCAAGTTCATTGCCCATGGACTGCGCCATCAGGCGCGCCACCGTGTCGGTCGGGCCGCCGGCGGCGAAGGGCACGATCATGGTGATCGGGCGAGTGGGGTAGGGGGCCTGGGCCATGACAGGCGCCGCCGCAAGAGCCAGCGCTGCGGCGGCGCCGAACAGGCTCCGCTTGGCGAGGGTGATCATACTGTGTCTCCTTCCTCGTGATTTTTTTTGGTCCGGCTTGCGATCTGGGTGCCGGGTCGCTTGGTCGGTCCAGGTCAGATGGTGGCGAGCCGCCAGATGTCCGGGGCCGGCGAGTCAGGCGTCCATCTTGAGCGCGGCGATGAAGGCGCTTTGCGGGATTTCGACCTTGCCGAATTGCCGCATGCGCTTCTTGCCTTCCTTCTGCTTGTCGAGAAGCTTGCGCTTGCGGCTGATGTCACCGCCATAGCACTTGGCCGTCACGTCCTTCGACATGGCGCTGATCGTCTCGCGTGCGATCACGCGGCCGCCGATCGCGGCCTGGATCGGGATCTTGAAGAGCTGGCGCGGGATCAGCTCCTTCAGCTTCTCGCAAATCTGCCGGCCGCGACGATCCGCCTGCGCGCGATGTGCCATGAAGGACAGCGCATCGACGGGTTCGGCGTTCACCAGGATGGAGATCTTCACCAGGTCGCCAGCCTCATAGGCATCGACGGCATAGTCGAAGCTGGCATAGCCGCGGCTGATGGATTTCAGGCGGTCGTAGAAATCGAACACCACCTCGTTCAACGGCAGGCGGTACACCGCCATGGCGCGCGAGCCCACATAGGTCAGCTCAACCTGCTGGCCGCGCCGTTCGTTGCACAGAGTCAGTACCGGGCCGAGATAGTCGTCCGGCACCATGATCGTCGCCTTGATCCAGGGCTCCTCGATTTCCTGGATCACGCTCGGATCGGGCATGTCGGCGGGGTTGTGCAGCTCGCTGCGCTGGCCGTTAGTCCGCAGGATCTTGTACACGACGGACGGCGCCGTCGCGATCAGGTCGAGGTCGAACTCGCGGGAGAGTCGTTCCTGCACGATCTCCAGGTGCAGCAGGCCGAGGAAGCCGCACCGATAGCCCATGCCGAGCGCCGCGCTGTGTTCCGTCTCGTAATGGAAGCTGCTGTCGTTGAGCCGAAGCTTGCCGACGCTCTCACGCAGTTTTTCGAAATCATCGGCATCGACGGGATAAAGCCCGCACCACACCACCGGCACGCTTGGCTTGAAGCCGGGCAGGGCTTCGGTGGCCGGGTTGCGGTCCTCGGTCAGCGTGTCGCCGACATTGGTGTCGGCCACGGTTTTGATCGCCGCCGTGACGTAGCCCATCTCGCCCGGCGAGAGGTAGTCCACCAGCACCATCTTCGGCGTGAACACGCCCACCTGCTCGACCGTGTGGGTTGAGCCATTGGACATCATGCGGATCTTCTGGCCCTTGCGCAGCGTGCCATCCTTCACGCGCACCAGCACCACCACGCCGAGATAGGCGTCGTACCAGCTATCGACCAGCAGCGCCTTCAACTGGCTGTCGGGATTGCCGGTGGGCGCGGGCAGGCGCGTGACGATGGCTTCCAGCACGCCCTCGATGTTCAGCGCGGTCTTGGCCGAAATCAGCACCGCGTCCGACGCATCGAGACCGATCACATCCTCGATCTGCTGCTTCACGCGGTCGGGCTCGGCGGCCGGCAGGTCGATCTTGTTGAGCACGGGCACGATCTCATGCCCCGCATCCAGCGCGGCATAGACGTTGGCCAGGGTCTGCGCCTCCACACCCTGCGAGGCGTCGACCACGAGCAGCGAGCCCTCGCACGCCGCGAGGCTGCGGCTGACCTCATAGGCGAAGTCCACATGCCCTGGCGTATCCATCAGGTTCAACGTGTAGGTCACGCCGTCATTTGCCTTGTAGGCCAGGCGGACTGTCTGCGCCTTGATGGTGATGCCGCGTTCGCGCTCCAGCTCCATGTTGTCGAGCAGCTGTTCCTTCATGTCGCGCAGCGCGACCGTGCCGGTGGTCTGGATCAGCCGGTCGGCGAGCGTGGACTTCCCATGGTCGATATGGGCGATGATCGAGAAATTGCGGATTCGGTCGAGGGGAACGTCGGTCATGCGGTTGCCTGCGGATTTGCCCTTCACATAGGGGCTCGCGGGCGCGGTGCAAAGCATCTGTGCGGGCGCGCGCGCTTTGCACCCTGGACAGCCCCGGCCGGCGATGCTGTGACTAAGTTCGCATGTCCTGTTTGAGCCGCCTTGCGCTGATCGCCCTTGCGCTGATCCCTCTGCTGGGGGCGGCGGAGATGGCGCGCGGCCAATCCGGGACGACGCCGCTGCGATCGATCTTCGGGCCTTCTCTCCAGCGCTCGGCCAGTGCGGCACTGGCGGTGATGGGCTACGCCACCGTGCCGGACGGCACGGCCAGCGACCTGTCGATCAGCCAGGGGGAGGATAGCACGGGGCTGCTGATGGGCCAGCTCGGCTCAGGCTTCACTCTTTCCGAGTCCGTGCCGCTCTACCTCGAAGGCTTCATCGGCTATTCCCGCTACGCCCCTGTTTTCGTGGCCACACTCGGGAACCAGACGTCGCGGCTGCCGATCCGCTGGAACAGCGTTTCCACCACCATCGGCATCGGCTGGTCCTTTCCGGTGACGGACCGCCTCCAGCTTCGGCCCATTCTCAATGGCTCGCTCGGCTATCTCGGCTCCGACCTCGCCATCGCGGGCAACCTGCTGCAATTCCTGACGGGCGCGGACATCAAGCTCCTGGCCCGCGGGCAATTGCTGGCCGCGGGCCTCGGCGGCGCGATGGTGCTCGGCTGGTACGACTATCGCCCGGAGTGGGAGTTCGAGGCCGAACTCCGCTACAGCCGCATGCAGTTGCAGAGCATCCCCGGCACCACCGAGGGCTTGACCTACCGGGCCGATAACGGCGCCATCGGCCTGTGGACCCGCTACCGCTGGCCGACCGGCCGCGAGGCTTTCGGACGCCCGGTGCGCTATGTGCTGGAGGGGCTGCACAGCCAATTCCTGAATGACCAGCGCGGCGCGCTCGGCTTCGATGCGCTGACCAAGCTGGGCGGTGGGCTGGAACTCGACATGGGGCGGCAGGAGATGGGCGCGGCGGGGCTCTACCTGCAGCGGTTGCGCCTGATGGGGCGCATCGTCTTCGGCGAGAACGTCTCGGGCTACTCGATCGGCCTCGGCATGAGCTTCTGAACTGGCATCAGCGTTCGCCGCGCCCGAAATGGTAGCCGAGCACCAGCGTCACGACCGCAAGCACGACCGAGTTCAGGATATCCACGATCAGCGGCCCGACCGTGGTCCAGGCCCCGCTGACCAGCACGCACGCTGCCGCACAAAGGCGCGGATCAGATCGGAAATCTACGGTTTCGTCGCGATCAGGCGCGCCAAGACACGGCGAAATTCCGCCTGGAGTTCGGGCTCCCCGATGCTTTTCCACAGTTCCAGGGTCTGCTTCGCGATGGCCAGCAATTCGCTGTTCGCGGCATTGACCTGGCTGAGCGCGGAGGGCTCAACGGGAGGCGAAATCATAAATCTCCTTGCTCAGGAGCGTATCACAGCGCCCGAGGCCTTCGCCACAGCGGCGATGATCTTCCGCGCCACCGCCTCGATCTCGGCATCGGTCAGCGTGCGTTCGCGCGGTTGCAGCGTGACCTGCAAGGCGAGGCTGACCTTGCCCGGCTCCAGCTTCTCGCCGGCGTAGCGGTCGAACAGCGCGACCTCGGCGATGAGCGCCTTGTCGGCGCCGCGCGCGGCGCGGAGCAGCGTCTCGGCGGGCATCGCGGCATCCACCAAGAAGGCGAAGTCGCGCCGCAGCGGCTGGAAGGCGGGCAGGTCGGGCAGGCCCTTCTTGCGGCGCTTCGGCTCGGCGATGGCGTCAAGGAAGACTTCGAAGGCCACGACGGAGCCAGCCAGGCCGAGCGCTTTCGCGACCTTCGGGTGCAGCTCGCCAAAGGTCGCCAGCACCGTCTTGGGCCCCTGACGCAGCACGCCAGACCGGCCGGGATGGTAGAAGCCGGGCGCATCGGTGGTGAGCATCAGGGCCGCCATCGGCACGCCGAGTGCGGTGAGCACCGCCAGCGCATCGCCCTTCGCATCCAGCGCATCGACGGCGCGCGCAGGTGCCGCCCAATTCGGCGCGGTGAAGCCCGCGCGCACACCGGCCGCGACGTTGAGCTGGCTCGCCCCCGCTGCCGGGTCGCGATAGGCGCCGCCGATTTCGCACAGGCCGACATCGCCGAAGCCGCGCGCCGCATTGCGCGCAGCCGCCAGCGCCAGCGAGGCCACCGGCGTGGGACGCATCTGGTCGAGGTCGCTGGCGATGGGGTTTTCGAGGTGCAAGCCGTCCGGCGTGTCGCCAAACAGCGCGGCCTGATCTCGTGCCAGGAAGCCGTAGGTCACGCTGTCCTGCAAGCCGCGCGCGGCCAGCACACGCCGCGCCAGCGCGGCACGCACCTGCTTCGCGCCGAGTGCCGCGCGAGGCACCGGCGTGGCGACGGGCAGCGAGACGGCGGGCACGGCATCCAGCCCGCCGAGGCGCAGCACCTCCTCCACCAGATCGCATTCCGGCTCGATCGCGGCGGTACCCTCAGCCGCAGCGCGGGCGCGTTCGGAGGCGAGGGAGGCGTCCTGCGCCAGAGCGCCGAAAGCCGCGATGTCGTTGCGCCAGGCGGGGACGGCGACGGTGATGCTGTGAGCGTCTCGCGCCTTCTCCATGAAGCCGAGGCGCGTGAGGCGTTCCAGCACCTGCGCTTCCGGCAGGTCCAGCCCGCCGAGTTCCTTCACGCGGGCAAAGCGCAGCGTGGCCTCGCGCCGCCAGGCGGGTTCGGTGCCAGCCGACGCCACCTCGCTCGCCTCGCCGCCACAGAACGCGATCATGGTCGCCGTCGCGAGGTCGAGCGCCAGCGGCGGCAGGGCCTGGTCAACGCCGCGCTCGAAGCGGTGCCGCGCCTCGGTGCGCACATCGTGCCGACGGCCCGACAGGGCGATGCGCACCGGGTCGAAGACGGCGCATTCGATGAAGCATTCGGTGGTGGTCTCGTCGCAGCCCGAATGCTCGCCACCGATGATGCCGCCCAGCGCCTCGGGGCCGGCGGCGTCGGCGATGACGCCGTCCTCCTCGCCCAGGGCATAGGTCTTGCCATTCAGCGCACGCAACTCCTCGCCCGGGCGGGCCATGCGCATCGTCAGCACCTGGCCTTGCACCTTGGCCACGTCGAAGACATGCAGCGGGCGGCCAAGGCCGAAGGTGAACAGGTTGGTCACATCGACCAGCGAATTGATCGGGCGCTGCCCGATGGCGACCAGCCAATCCTGCAGCCATTGCGGCGAAGGCCCGTTGCGCAGGCCCCGGATCGCGCGGCCGAGCACCCAGCGGCAGGCGCGCGGGTCGGCGATTTCCCATCGGAGCGGCGAGGGATAGGCCGGCGTTACCGCAGGTGCCTGAAGTGGCTTCAGCCGCCCGAGGCCGGCCGCCGCCAGGTCGCGCGCGATGCCGTGCACCGACAGCGCATCGCCGCGATTCGGCGTGACCTTGATCTCGATGATCGGGTCATCGAGGCCGGCATAATCGACGTAGCGCGCGCCGATGGGCGCATCCTCCGGCAGATCGACGATGCCCGAGTGATCGTCGCCGAGGCCCATCTCCCGCGCGGACAGCATCATCGCCTCCGACTTCACGCCGCGGATCTCGCCGACCTTGAGCGTGATGCCGGTGCCGGGGATGAAGGCGCCGGGCAGGGCGGCGACGCCGAGCATGCCGCTGCGCGCATTCGGCGCGCCACAGACAACGGAGTATTCGCGCCCATCGCCGAGATCGACGCGAAGGGCGCGCAGCCGATCGGCGTTGGGGTGCGGCACGGCTTCGATGACGCGCGCAATGCGGAAGTCCGTCAGCGCGGCGGCACGATCCTCGATGCCCTCGACCTCGATGCCGATGGCGGAGAGGGTGGTGCTGATCTGGTCGAGCGTCGCCTCCGTATCGAGGTGCGCACGCAGCCAGCTCATGGTGAACTTCATGGCTCAGATGCCCTCATGCAGCGAGGTGGGCGAGAGCGGATCGGCCGCCCAATGGCGCAGCCAGCGCAGATCGCTTTCGTAGAAGGGGCGCAGATCCGGCATGCCGTGTTTCAGCATGGTGATGCGCTCGATCCCCATGCCGAAGGCGAAGCCCTGCCACTCGCGCGGATCGATCCCGCAATTCGCGAGCACCTTCGGGTGCACCATGCCGCTGCCCAGGATTTCAAGCCAATCGCCACCACCACCCAATTCACCGGTCTTGCGGTTCCAGCCGATATCGACCTCCATCGAGGGCTCGGTGAAGGGGAAGTAGCTGCTGCGGAACCGCACGGGCAGCGTTTCGATTCCGAAGAAGGCGCGCAGAAAATCCGTGAGGCACCCCTTGAGGTGGCCGAGCGTGATGTCGCGATCGATCACCAGGCCCTCGACCTGATGGAACATCGGCGAATGCGTTGCGTCATGGTCGGCGCGGTAGGTGCGGCCGGGCGCGATGATGCGGATCGGCGGTGCCTCGTGCAGCATGGTGCGGATCTGCAACGGCGAGGTCTGGGTGCGCAGCACGGTGCGCTGGCCGTTCGCTTGGGTGCCCGGCAGGTAGAAGGTGTCGTGGTCCTGCCGCGCCGGGTGGTGGTCGGGGATGTTGAGCGCGCCGAAATTGTGCCAGTCGCTCTCGATGTCCGGGCCTTCCACCACGCGGAATCCCATGGCGCCGAAGATGGCGGTGAGTTCCTCGATGGTGCGGCTGATCGGGTGGATGCCGCCCTGCTCGGCGGTGCCGGCGGCGAAGGGGCGGGGGGGGAGGGAGACATCGATCCGCTCGGCCTTGAGGCGCGCTTCGAGAGCGGCTTCTTCGAGCTCCGCGCGCCGCGTCTCCAGCAGCGCCTCGACCTCGTTCTTCATGCGGTTGAGCGCTGCGCCGCGCTCCTTGCGTGCCTCCGCCGGCACCGCACCGAGGCCCTTGAGCAGGCCCGAGAGGCTGCCGGACTTGCCGAGCACGGCAACGCGCACCGTATCGAGCGCGCGCAGATCTGCTGCACTGGCCAGCGCCATTTCGGCTTCGGCGCGCAGCGCCGCGAGATCGTCGGACATCAGTTCATCATTCCCAGCAGCTTGGCGATGAGAGGGCGCGTGTAGAACTCAACCGGGTCATACGTCGCTTGGTTCCTGATCTCGCCGGCCTCGAAGGCATCGAACACCTCGTTGAAGGTTCCTGGCCATGATTCGTGCAGATCGGTGGCGGCCAGGAGGTAGTGCCACAAATCATTGACCACGTCGTCGCAGAACTTAAATTCCAGCTTCCCGTCGTGGAATTGCTGCGCCAGCATCATGCCCATTCGATCGAGCAAAGTGCTGCCGTCGAGCCTGGTACGGCGCTGCCAAATCTTTATGTCCGCGGGCTCTATCCGGAACGGCTCGCGATCCTCCATGTCCCATTCCAGCCGCAACTCGTCGATGATGCGGTCGATTTCCGCGCACAAGTCTTGGTCCCTCGATACGGAAAGGGCCGCCCCTTGCGGGACGGCCCTCATGTCAGCACTGAACCTGACGATTCACGCCTGGACGGGGAGGGCGCCCTTCGCCTTTTCGACGATGGCCGCAAAACCGGCCGCGTCGTCAAAGGCGAGTGCGGCCAGCACCTTGCGGTCGATCTCGATGTTCGCCGCCTTGATGCCCGCCATGAAGCGAGAATAGGTGATGCCATGCTCACGCACCGCGGCGTTGATGCGTTGGATCCACAGGCCGCGGAAATCGCGCTTCCTGTTGCGGCGGTCGCGGTAGGCGTATTGCAGCGCCTTCTCGACCCGCTCGAGCGCAGGGCGATAGGCGGTCGAGGAGCGGCCGACGTAGCCCTCGGCGAGCTTCAGAATCTTCTTGTGACGGGCGTGCTTGGTTACGCCGCGTTTGACACGTGCCATGGTTCAGTTCCCCTCAGCGATCGATGCCGTAGGGCAGCCACTGCAGAATGGTCAGGCCGTCCTGGTGGCGTAGCACTTGGCTACCACGATTCTGGCGCTTGGCCTTGTTGGACCGGGCGGTGAGGCAGTGCCGCTTGTTGCCCGGGCCTGCCAGCACCTTGCCGGTGGCGGTGATCTTGAAGCGCTTCTTCGCGCTCGACTTCGTCTTCATCTTGGGCATTTGGACCTCCTCGGTCTTGTCTGGCCCCACCTTGCGCCGCAACCCCTTTCGAGGCGGCGGGCCGCACCATGCGGCGGGGGCGCGTTCCCGCGGCCAGGCATGCCCAGTCAGAGGCCATGACGCGCGGAGGCGGGCTTATACGGGCGAGCGGGGCAGCTTGCAA
>JBBSCP010000123.1:0-12562 GCA_038250135.1 Acetobacterales bacterium
ATCCGAGCGGGTGGTGCCCACGCGCGAGGCCAGCGCGGCGGCCATGAAATCGTCGATCTCGCCATCCAGAACCGCGTCCGGATTGCCCTTCTCGACGCCGGTGCGGAGGTCCTTGACCATCTGATACGGCTGCAAAACATAGCTGCGGATCTGGTGGCCCCAGCCGATATCGGTCTTGCCGGCCTCGATCCCCGCGCTGATCGCCTCGCGCTTGCGCAGCTCGAGCTCGTAGAGCCGCGCCTTCAACATATCCATCGCGATGGCGCGGTTCTTGTGCTGGCTGCGGTCCTGCGTGCTGGCGGCAACGATGCCGGTCGGGATATGCGTGAAGCGCACGCCCGATTCCGTCTTGTTCACGTGCTGCCCGCCGGCGCCCGAGGCGCGGAAGGTGTCGGTGCGCAGATCCGCCGGGTTGATCTCGATCTCGATCCGATCGTCGATCACCGGATAGACGTAGATGCTCGCGAAACTGGTCTGCCGCCGTGCCGCCGCGTCGAAGGGGCTGATGCGCACCAGCCGATGCACACCCGTTTCGGTCTTGAGCCAGCCGAAGGCGTCCGTGCCGGTGATCTGGAGGGTGCAGGATTTGATGCCGGCCTGCTCGCCCTCGCTCTGCTCGGTCATCGCCACCTTGAAGCCGCGCTTCTCGGCCCACCGCGTGTACATGCGCGCCAGCATTTCGGCCCAATCCTGCGCCTCGGTGCCGCCGGCGCCGGCATTCACTTCGAGGTAGGCGTCATTCGCATCGGCCTCGCCGGAGAGCAGGCTCTCGATTTCGCGGCGCTTGGCTTCCGCGCCGAACCGCTTGAGGTCGGCGACGGCGGCGTCGGCCATGGCGGTGTCGGCTTCGGCCTCCGCCATCTCGATCAACTCCATCGCATCGGCGACGTCACGCGTCAGGCGCTGCACGCCCTCGACCTGCGCGGCGAGGCGGTTGCGCTCGCGCATCAGGATTTGCGCCTTGTCGGCGTTGTTCCACAGCGTGGGGTCCTCGCAGAGGGCGTTCAGCTCCTCGAGGCGGCGCAGGGCGACATCCCAGTCAAAGATGCCTCCTCAGCAGGGCCACCGAATCGGTGATCTGCTCATTCAATGCAGCGGCGTCGGCGCGCATCTTCTGTCCAGTTCGTTGAGGCCCTTTGGGTGGGCCGGGGTGAGGCGTTATTGCCGGGTTCGCGCCGGCTGTGAAGCGCGCTATCCGACGCGCATGAACGAGCTTCCCTATCGTCACAACGTCGGCGCCGTGCTGTTCAGCGCGCAAGGCCTGGTGCTGGTGGCGCGCCGGGCCGACATGCCCAACGCCGAAGGCGCGGCCGGCGGCTGGCAATTGCCGCAAGGTGGGGTGGACAAGGGCGAGGACCTCCGCACCGCGGTGCTGCGCGAACTGGCGGAGGAGATCGGCACCGACAAGGCCGAGATCATCGCCGAACACCCCGAATGGCTGAGCTACGACTTCCCGCCCGAACTCCAGGCCCTGCGCATCGCCCGGAAATACCGCGGCCAACGCCAGCGTTGGTTCGCGCTGCGCTTTCTCGGCACGGACCACGACATCCGCCTGGACGCCGATCCCCACCCGGAATTCGACGCCTGGCGCTGGGCCCGGCTCGACGAACTGCCGGGCCTGGCGGTCAGCTTCAAACGCGACATCTACACGGAACTGACCCGGGCCTTCGCGCCCTTCGCATCGCGCTGAGGTCTGGAGGGGACAGCGTCCCCAGCACACACCTGCAGCACGCCGCCAGGTACGACAGGTCCAGGTAGCGTCCCGGTGATGCCAGTGGTTCGGGCGGATCCGCAAAGGTCGAGCGCAGGCGCAGCACCCTGTGCAGCCCCTCGGCGTCGATCGAAAGATCGCGGCGCAGACCGCATTGCGGGTCCGGAAGCAGGGTGCCGGCGGCTCGCGAGTCCCTGCGCCTCGGGCATGCGCATCGCCTCCTCACCGTGCCGCAGCACCCGGCGCTACCGCTCCTGCCGGTGATTTCGGCCGCCTGAGGGCGCGCTGCTAACCGATGGTCAAGATGGTGCTGGCAGGATCGCGCCATGCACCCCTTCGCCTTCCTGCACGATCTGCCCGGTTCCGCCGTCTTCGCCCTTTTCATGGCGGTCGCCGGGTCGCTTTCCGTGCTGGTCTGCCGGCTCGGCGCGCCCATCGTGCGCGCGCCCCAAACCAAGGAGATGGTCGACATCGCCATGCGCAGCACCGGCGCGGTGACCGCCGCGCTGACGCTGACGCTCGCCTTCTGTGCGGTGCAGGCGCGCACGCAAATGTCGGACGCGCAGCGTCTCGTGCAGGCCGAGGTCACGACCATCGGCGGCGTTGCGCGGCTGGCGGAACGCCTGGGACCGTCCGGCCAGCCGCTATTGCCAGCCCTGGCCGGCTACGTGAACAGCATCGCGAGCGCCGAATTTCCGACCATGGCAGCCAGGGGGCGCGACCCGGCCACGCAGCATGCGGCCGAGGCCTTGGAAAACGCCGCCTATGCGGTGGCCGGGACGCTCACCAACCACCTCGCCGACGATCTGCTGGAGGAAGTTGATCACCTGGACGCCGCACGCGAGGCCCGGCTGCACGCCGCGGCACAGGGGCTGCCGCGACAATTCTGGCTGCTGATTGCGCTGCTGCTGGGCCTCATCATGGCGACGGGCGCCGTCTATCCGCCGCGCGGCCATATCATGGCGATGCTGGCCATCCAGACGGCCGGGCTCGGCGCGCTGGTCGCTTTCGTCTTCCTGATGGAGCAGCCCTTCCGCGGCGAGTTCGCCATCTCGGCCGAGCCGTATCGCGTGCTGGAACGCAGCCTGGCGCACCGGTCGGACCTGACGCGCACCGTGCGCTACTTCAGCCATTGATCCCAACGGCCGCTTTCAGCGACGCTTTGGCATTCTTTTCCGCCCTCAGAGGGCGGGCAAGCGCTCCGCGCGCTTGCCTTCGCGGCATCGGCCGCGGCGCCCGTTTGGGCGCTCGCCCACCTGCAGCGGGCGCAAGTCGCGCTCCTTGGGATTTGGTATGAGCCCTGCCGGGTGCCTCGCCGCACTGCATGGTATGGGCGGCCACCTCGTGCTGTACCCGGACCGCGTGAGGATGCTGCGGCACGGCCCCTGGTTCACCGCGGTGAATCTGGTGTCGCACTTGGAACGGGAGATGGAGACCACCATCCTGCTGCGCGGGCTGGTTGGCGTGCACCTCGTGCGTTCGCTGCTGCTCGTGCAGTTCTTGCGCTTCACCTACGCCGGCGCGCCGGCGCCGACCGGGCATTATCTCCGCGATGCCTTCGCCGAGAACGCCTTCATGCTCAGCCTGACGGATAGCCGCCCGCTGCTCGCGATGAAGTCGCGCATCGTCGAGGCCGCCAGAACGCTGGGGTCGCCGCTCAGCTAACTTTGGGCAAGGCGCCGGAACCAGGCGGTGGAGCGCAGCAGGCCCTCGGGTTTCGGCGCCAGCCCCTCGGCCTCGACGAGGGTGGCGATGCGCCGCGCGGCCTCGGCCTCGGTCGCCTGGCGGCCGGTGACGTTGCGGAAAAGCATCGCCGCGCGCTCGGTATCGGCGCGCGTCACACGGCCCTGCGCGTCGGCCTGGCTGCGCAGGAACACCCGCGCCTCCTTCGCCCCGTCGCGGGCCACGCCGCGCCGGTCGGCCTCCGCCGCCAGCGTGGCGCGGGCATCGACGGCGCTCAGGCCGTAGCGGGTGACGCCTTCGGACAGCAACGCAAGTTCCGCCTCGGGCTCGACGAGCCCCCCGCCGGCGCGCAGCTGCACGAGCTCGGCGAAGTTCTGCTGCCCGGTCGGCGGCGCGGGCAGCGCGCCCGGCCCGGCCACGACCGCGGCGCGCAGTCGCCCGGCCGGCGCGCAGGCGAGGCAGGGCATGTCCCGCGCCGAGCCGTCGAGCTCCATCAGCTTCACCTCGACCGTCATGTCCGCGTGGCGCGCGCGTACCGCCGCGGCGGCGCGGTTCAGCACGTCCGCATGCGCCGCATATTCGGCGGCCGGATCATCGGCGAGCCGTCGCCCGGCCCACAGATGCATCGCGCCGCAATCGCGATGGTTGACGAAGACCACGCGCGTCACGCCATGCAGCTGGCGCGAGGCGCCGAGGTTCTCCCACAGCGCGGTGTTCCAGGCGGGGCGGTTTTCATCCACCGCGGCCAGCGCGGCGCCGGCGATGCGCATTTCGCTGTAGCGGTCGGTGCGGCCGAGCGCGCCCATCAGGAAGGTCACGTCGTCGGTCAGGCGCGGATCGATGCAGCTGACGACGAAGGCGTCGGCTTTTGAAGGTGTCGCGGTCATGACTTGATCTCCTCGGTATGGGTGATGCCGCCCAGGCGGTGGTCGAGGTGCGAGTAGCAAAGTGCGGCGGTGAAAACGGCGGCGATGCTCACCAGCGCCCACATCAGCAGCGTGTTGCCGGTGAAGATTTCGGTGCCGGTGAGATGCGCGAGCGTCATGCCGGTGCCGAGGCAGAACAGCAGCGTCAGCGCGATGCCGCGCGGGCCGAGCACGCCGCGGGTCGTGCGCCACAGCACCAGAAAGATGATCGCCAGCAGGGCACCGACCGCAAGCTTCGCCCAGAACCAGCCAAAGCCGCCCAGCACCCAATGCGCGTAGGAGGTGCCGGAGGGATTGTAGACCGCGAAGACCAAAAACAGGCTGAACAGCGCGCGTGCCACCACGCCTCGCCAGTCAAAGCGGGCCGCGCTCATCGGATGCCCTCGCCGGCGCGAGTCACTGCCAGCGCAGCGAGCTCCCGCGCCGCCGCCTCCACCGCGACGCGCCGCGTAAGGCCGGCGCGCCAGGCGGTGAGGGCGGCCGCGGGCGGGCCGGACAGGCGCGCCACCGCGGCCTCTGCCGCCAGGACGTCGCCGACCGCGAGGTGGGATGCGGCCTCCTGCATCACGCTCAGGCTCGGCGTGCCGGCGCTGCCCAGGCTGGCGCCGAGGCGCATCAGTGCCGCCGCGCGGTTCGCCACCCAGCCCGCTTCGGGGCCATAACCCATCTCGGCCAGCACGGCGGCGTCCGCAGCGGCGGGCAGGCTTTCGGCGAGTTGTCGCGCCGTCGGCGCGCCCTCGGCGGCGGCGGCGGCGAGCGGCAGCAGCAGGCGCACCATCGGCGCATCCTCGGCGGCCAGCGCGGTGGCGACGGCGAAGGCGCGCGGGAAGGGGGCGGGGCGCGGCAGGTGCGGCAGCAGGATCTCGACCGCGATGAGCGGCCGCGCGACGTCGCGCGCCGGCGCGGTCAGGGCGGCGGCCGGCGCCACGATCGGCGGCACGGCGCGGCCCGATGCCACCAGCAGGGCCACCGCGCCGAGCACACAGCCGAAGCCGGCGAGGCCGAGGGCTGCATGGCTGCGCCAATCGGCTGGCGGGGCTCCCTCGGTCATCGGCACATTCCGGGGGTGTCGAGGGCGGCCAGGCGCGCGGCCAGCGCGGTGCGTGCCACCTCGGTGGCGGCGCTGGCCAGGCGCAATTCGGCGCGGCCGATCGCCTCCAGTGCCTGGTCTTCGAAGGCCGCGCGGTTCAGCGAGGCGTCGATGCGGTTGAACAGCCAATCGATGGCCCAGGAGACGCCGACGCCCCCGACAATGCCCAGCGCCGTGCCGGGAAAGCCGCCCAGCGCATAGCCGAAGGCGCCGCTGGTCGCGACGATCGAGCCCGCCTCACTCATGCGCACGGCAACGGCCCCGAGCCGCGCCGCCATCGGGCGCATCGAGCGTAGGAAGACCGTGCCGGAATCGGCCCCATCCTCGGCCATCATGGCCATCGGGTCGGTTGGCGCCTGCGTCAGCAGCACGGTCGCTACGGGCTGCGCGGCGGCAGCCAGGTGGAAGTGCTGTGTCACCGGGGCGCCCGCCGCGGCCGGCGGCAGCGCAGCGAGCCGCGCCGCTTGGCGTGACAGCGCCTCCCCCCAGGCAGCGTCCAGCGCCGCGCCGACATGCGCCACATCGGCCCTGAAGCCGCCGTCGCGCAGCACCGGCGCAAGCACGCGGGCGCGGAATTCCTCGCGGATCGGCCCGGCCATCTCCTCCGCGAGGCGGGCGGCGAGCGGCGCCTCGCCCTCCACGGCCACGGCCTGCACCAGCCCGGCGAAGCCGCGCGCGAGGATGCGGTAGGAGGTGATGTAGCTCTGCACCCAACCATAGGCCCAGTCGCCAAAATAGGGCACGCCCTCCCGCGCCGGGCCGAGGCGCATGGTGGCGGCATCGCTCAGCAGTCGCTCGGCGAAGCCCTGCAACTGCAAGACCTCGCCCGCCAGCGCCTCGACCATGGCGGCGCCGGTGCCGGGCGCGGCGGCATGGCGCGTGCAGACGCCGCCGGGCAGGATGACCAGCAGCGTCTCCGCGCGCGCCGGGAGAGCCGCCCCCAGGCCAAGCACCACGCCGAGCGCGGCGGCACGGTAACGCCGCGTTAAGGTTTGGGCGGCTATCGGGCGGGGATGGAGACAAGCCTGGGCGGCATAGTGCTGGATGGTCTGGGCGGGCTGTTCGCCGTGCTGGTTGCAGTGGCGGCGCTGCGCCTGGTCAGCGTCGCCTTCACCATGGCCGCGCCGCGCGATGCCGAAGCCGTGCCGCTTTTGCATGTTCTGGCGCTGTTCTGCGGTTTGGCGCTGGGGGTCGCGCTGGTGCTTGGCGGGCCGGAGGCGCGTGCCTTCCTGCCCAGCCGGATCTTCGCGCAGGATGGCCCCTGGGCGATCGGCCTGGGGGGCTTCTTCAGCCGATATGCGCTGCCCCGCCGCGCCGCGCTGGTCGGCCTGCCGCTTTGGCTCGTGCTGCCCGTGTTGCTGGCCGGTGCGCTCGTGGCATGGCGGCTGTGGCGCGGCCGGGCGCGCCTGCGCGCCTTCGCGGCCTTTCTGCTGCTGAGCGCGACCACCGCCCTGCTGCTGCACTATGGCGCTCATCTGCTGGCCTGGCTGGCCGCGCAGCTCAGCTTCTGGCTGTTCGCGCTCGGCCTGCTGGGCTTCCAGCGCTGGCGATACGGCGTGCCCAGGGGCCATTGATTCGCCGCGCATCAGTTCACCTCCATCATCGCCAGGAAGGGGGCCGGCGTCAGCAGCGGTGGGCCGCCGACATAGGGAAACGCGAGCTTCAAGGAGACCAGCAGCACCAGCCCCACGATCACCGCGATGACGCCTGCCATGGCGTAGTGCATCGCCGCACTCGCGCCGCCGAAGAACCATTGGAAGGCGATGACCGCGACCGAGACGGTCAGCACCAGCATCCAGATCAACCCCGAAAGCGTGCGGGAGGCCACCGAAAGCCGCGCGATCCGCGCCTCCGCCACCTGCCCGATCCAGTCGCCGGTCTTTTGCTGCAACACCTGCTGCGAGGATTTTTCCGAAGCCGCATCGAGGAAGGCGCGGGTCATGCGCTGGAACGCCGCATCCGATGTGGCGGAGGGCACGCCCGCCTGCATCGCCGGCCAATCCGCCGACACCACCGTCGCCGCATAGTTGCGGATGGCGCCGCGCATCTCGGCGCGGGTGGCGGCAAGGTTCGGCCCGTCGAAGGTATCGACGGCGAGGGCGAGCATGTACAGGCCGCTGGCCTCCTTCTGCAGCGTGTCGCGCGCGGTCTGGAAGGTGTCCCAGGCGCCAACAAGGGTCAGCGCCGCGACCACGGCGTAGATTTCCACGACGAAGCCGTACTTCACCGCGCCGACCACGGCATTGGCCTGGAATTCCCGCGGCGTGAACAACGCATACATGACGCGACCGAGCAGCAGCGCGAGGCCCACCGGCACCACGATGGTCACGATCATGCCAAGCCAGGTCGGCAGCGCCGCCAGACCATGCGGCAACAGGATGTCCACGCGCGGGATCCTTCGCCGTCAGTCTTGCGCGTCGCGCGCTTCGGTCCAGTACCAGTGGCCGATGCTCACACCCGCGACGGCGCCGATCAGCGTGGCCAAGGCCCCGCCGTGGATCAGCACGGAGCCCGCCAGCGCGCCGGCGAACATGCCCGCCCCCAGCGCCGCCGCATGCCCGGCCGAGATCTGCGGCAGGCTCGGCAGGCTGACGGCGATCGGCGCGCGGGCCGCGGGTGTGGGGGTCTGCGCGGCGACCGGATGAGCCAGCAGCAGGAGCAGCGCGAGCATGGCCCTCATGCCTCGATCGCCCTGTACCAGCGGCGCGAGCGGATGAGCCGCCCGGATGGCTTGGGGTGCAGCGCCAGCTCATCCATCAGCCGCTTCACACGCTTCTGCGCCTCGGCTTCGGTCACGCCACCGCCGGCGCGGGCGCGGTAGAAGGCAACGGCGCGGGCGAAATCCTCCCGCGCCAGGCGGCCACGCCGATCCGCGAGCGTCTTCAGCAGTTCACGCGCGGAGGCGCCGAGTTCGCCCTCCAGCGCGATCTCCTCCTGCTGCGCGGCACCGCGCACCAGGCCGGTGGCCTGGTCGAGCGTCAGGCCGTAGCGTGTCAGCCCTTCCTCGAGCAGCTTGCGTTCCTGGTCGCGGTCGAGGAAGCGCCTGCCCTGCAATTGCAGCTTCACAAGTTCTGCGAAGTGCCTCCGCAGCGGGGTGTCGGTGACGGTCATCAGGCCTTTTGCCTTTCAGGTGGCGCGCCGTTTTGGCGCGGCTTATGTCGGAGCGCGGAGGGTTCAGTGATCGAGCGAGACGGGCCGCAGCTGCGGCTCGCGGCCGGTCATCGGCAGGTCGGTGCCCTGGCCGGACGGGCGTGGCGCCATCCCCTGCACGCGGGTGTTCAGTCGCTCGATCGCGCGCATGATGCGGCTGGCCTCGATGCCGAGTGGCGCGTCGGTCGGCGAGAGCACGAACTTCACCTTGGGCAGCGGGAAGAAAGCGACCTCCACCTTGTCCACCGAGAAGCCGCCGAGCTCCGCGGTGTCGAGGATGCCACGCACGATGGTGCGCTGGATGGTGGCGAGCGGGCCGGGGTTGCGGCGCGCATGGCGGTCGAGCATGCGCTCGATATAGTCGCGATCGGCCTCGGTCAGCTCCCGCGCCTGGCCGAAGGTGAGGCCGAAGGAGGGGATCAGCCCGACCGAGCTTTCGATCTCCTTCAACTTGTAGCCGGCGATGTCCATCAGCCAGGTAAAGTCGTCCTGTTGCTGCTGGATCGCATTGCGTTGCAGCGCGCCGTGCTGCCGCGCGAAATGGCCCGAGGTCGTGCCAAGGCCGACCCAGCCGAGCAGGTCGCCCCATAGCCGTTCGGCATGGTCGACCAGCGGGTTCGCCGGCTGGAGGTCCTGGAGCGGCGCCGCAACGACGCTGCGCGGCGACGACTGCGCCAGCAGCGGCTGCGGGCCGGCGAGCAGCGCGGCCAGCGCCGCGGCGGCGAGAGAGCGTGGCATCGAGGTCATCGTTCTGGCTCCGGATCAGCGGCTGGTGACGGTCATGCGCTCGGCGAGGCGCCGCTCCTGCGCCCGCTCGGCCGGGCCGAGCGGCACGAGGCCGGCGTTGGCGAGGTAGCCGCCCGGCCCGAAGGCGGCTTCGGACGTCGCCTCGCTGAGGAATTCACGGATGCCGCGCACCACGCCCACCCCTTGCGTGGAGCGCGTGTGCTGCCGCTTGGCGTAGAGCACCACGGTGCGCGTCGGGCCGTAATCCTGGTTGAAGATCGTGCTCGGCATCGGCAGCACGCCATCGATGGGGAGCGCCAGGAGGTTGCCGCCGCTGGCCTGGAGCTGATCATAGGTCATCAGCCCGATCGTGCCGGGCGGGCTGGCGAGCAACGCCGCGGTGACGTCCACCGCCTGGATGCCGCGGACGCGGCCATCCTCGCGCAGCGTGGTGCATTTCTCGCGCCGGTAGTGCGCCTCGAACAGCAGGCGGATGCCCCGCACGTTGCGGCAGCCGGCCTCAAGCACCAAATCCTCGAATACGCCGCGGACGCCGTATTGGCGCGCCGGCATCACGACGTTGATTTCCTGGTCGGGCAGGCCCGGGCCGATCTGCGACCAGCGGGTTTGGCGGTTCGGCACGAACTCGCCCTCCACCAGCCGCTCCGCCGCCAACGCCTCCCAGATCTGGCGCGAGGTCAGGGAAGTCACCGGTTCGCCGCGCCGCACCGCCAACACCACGGCGCTGAGGCCGATCTGCAATTCGATGATGTCACGCACGCCGTTCGACTGGCAGGTCTCGAACATGGTGCGCGACATGCGGCGCGCGACGATCGCGATGTCTGGCGTCTGGGGCCCGATGCCGGCGCAGAACAGGTCGAGGCTCATCGCATTGGGCAGGTTGCGCATCGTCGGCTCGACGACGCCGGCAAAACGATCGGTAAAGCTGCGGCTCAGCAGTTGCGAGGCGCCGGCCGTGCCGTTGCTGTGCACCACGATCAGCCGGTCACGCAGCGCCATGGGGCTCTGCGCCCAGGCCGGCGCAGCGAGCGGGATCAGCAGCGTGGCGAGAGCAAGCAACGGGGCGAGAGCACGCAAAGGGGCGAGAGCAAGCAACGGGGCAAATGTAGGGCGCATGGGGAAGTCTCCACGGATTTTCCGGGTTGTCAGGCGTGGTCTGGTCATGACCGGCGCGTCAGGGCTCGAAGCAGCGTCTCCTGCACCGCCTGCTCCACTGCGATCCGCGCACGCGCCTGCGCCAGCCATCCACCGAGCAGGGGCTGCAGCGAGGCGTCGAGGGCAGCGCCATCCGCCACCGCGGCGGCCAGATTGCCGCGGCGAAGCTGGTAGGCGACGCCGGCGATGGCCTGCTCCTGGTCCGTGGGCGGCGGCGGCGCGGCAAGGCCGATGCCGGCCACGGCGCCGCGCACCGCGTTCAGCGTCTGATCCAGCGCATCGCCCTGGCGCGGCGCGCGGGCGATCAACTGGGGGGCGAGGGCGGCGAAGCGTTCCCGCAATTCGGCCTCGGTCGGCAGGCCGCGCCCGGCATGGCTCAGCAGCACTTCGGAGAGCGCGCGCGGCAGAGCGTCCGGCGGCGCGAGTTCGGCCATCGCCTGGTATTCGCGCAGCCAGGGGCGAGGGGTTGCGATGGTGGCCTGGAGCAGCAGCGCCGCGGCGACGAAACGATCGCCCTGCGGGCCGCGCTGCGAGGCGTCCTGTTGCAGCCGCTGGCCCATCGCCTCGGCCCGGGCGGATTGGCCGGCCGCCTGCATGGCCGTGGCGCCGACATCGGCGAGGCGCGCTTCGAGCAGACCGATGCGCGCGAGCAGCGCCTCCTGCACCGTGTCCTCGGCGCCAGGCGATTGGGCCTTGCCGGCGCGGCCGCCATCGCCGATCACCAGGAGCCCCGCCGCGGCAAGCCCGCAGGCGAAGCCAACCACTGGCAGCAGCAGGCGCTGCGCGAGGGAACGGCGGGCATCCGATCCGGGCGGGGTGACCATCATGGCGATCCAGGGGCTCGAGGGCGGCGTGGGCCTGCACGCACCCCAAGTAGCCAGCATTCAGGTTGTCGAACCCTTAAGGACCGGCCGATGCATGCGTATTTTTGCACTGCACACCTGATCAGCGCACGCGGCGCTCAGCCACTTGTCAGCTCACGCGGCGCTCAGCCTGGCGCAGCGCGGCGCACAGGCGCGAGAAAGCGTACCAGAACGCGCCATGGCCCGGCGGACCATGGCCGGGCGCGGCCTCCGCCCCCACCGGGTCGCCGCGGCGTAGCAGAGCGAGGCGGGATTCATAGCGGCCGCGCATGTTCTCGAGGAAGGCGCCGCTCGCCGCCATGTATTGTTCGAGCATCTCGGCCGCGATTTCGATCTCGGCCAGAGCGCGCCCTTCGGACGTCAGCGCTTTCAGCGCGCGGCTGTCAGCGGCGAGGTGGATGTGCAGGCGATGCAGCTCCGCCAAGTGGCGGGCGATGGCCTGGCGGGCGTCACGGGCGGCATCGGTGTCGGTCATCGGGAGATGATGCGCGTCACTCATTGACGCGGCGTTGACGCCTGCCTGAGATACGGATATCGGAACGAACAGCGAGTCCTCACGCGGCTTTGTGCAGGATACTTCACGGAATGGTAGTGCAGAGGCATTATTCTGCTCGGCATGGTGGTATATCTCCTTCCCATACTGACGCCCGCCGCCCGGCCGGCGCCAGACTCCCCTCTCGATCAAGGTGACCGGCCGGCGTGACCATCGCCACCGCTTCCGCAACGCCGCCTGCCTGGTGGCGCATTGGCCTGATGCCGCCGCTGGTCGCCACGCTGCCATTGGCTTTGCTGGTGGTGGCGCTGCTGGCCGGCTTTGGCATGCAGATGCAGCGCGAGCGCCAAGCCAGCCTCACCCGCACCGTCGCGACCCTCCAGGCCGCGCTGGAGGCCGAGCTGCAGGCCGATACGCGTCTGCTCAAGCTGCTCGCCGCCACGGCCGGGCCGGCTTCTGCCGAAGCGTTCCGCAGCGCCGCCCAGGGTGTTCTGGCGCGCGATCCCGGCTGGCACAATCTGGCGCTGGAGGATGCGCAGGCCCGGCAGATTGACCTGCGCCGCCCGGCCGAAGCGCCGCCCACGCCCCTGCCGGACCCGGCTTCCCTGGCCCGCGTCCTGCAAAGTGGCCGGCCCGCCTTCTCTGGCCAGCGCGACGGCCTCGTGTCACTGCGCGTGCCGGTGCTGCGGGAGGAGGTGGTGCGCCTCGCCGTGGTGGCCGAGATTCCGCTGGCGAGCCTCGCCG
>JBBSCP010000124.1:0-12531 GCA_038250135.1 Acetobacterales bacterium
GATCTCCGCCCGGCCGGAAAGCGGCGCGCCGGGCCGGTTATGGGCATAGGCGGCAGTCACGCTGAGCCGCCCGCCTTCGAGGTTGCGCAGCACGTCGAGCTGGCCAAGCAGCGCGCCGGCATCCTCGGCCGTGACGCTGAGGCTCCGCCCCGCGGCGGCCGGAACGATCACCGCCTCGAAGACCCCGCGTGGGCCCGCCCGGCCGGTGATCCGCCCCTCCCGCACCACGCCTTGCGCGTCGAGGCGCACAAGCGCCTCCACCCCCGCGAGCTCCCGTTGCGGGCCGAGGAGCACTCGCTCGAACCGCGCATCGAGCGACAGGGGCGGGCCGGGCTCGGCCTCCGCTGGCGGCGGCCCGGGCGCGGCATCCTCGGCGAGCAGGCGGCGCAGGTCGAGCGCGGCGCCGCGCAACGTGATGCCCCAGGGCTCGCCCGGGCGGGTAGGTGGCCGCGCCTCGCCCGCGAATCGGCTGGCCTCGATGGCGGCCTCATTCACCGTCACCCGCGTCAGGCGCGTGCCGGGGCCGAAGGCCGCGTTGCCGCGCAGCAGCAGGGAAGGCGCCTCGACGCGAAAACTCTCCACCGCCTCCAGCGTTTCGCGGTTGAGGCGCAGCACGAGGTCGGCGCCGGCAATCTGCCCGGCCGGCTTGGCCCAGGCGAGCGGCGCGAGCGTGATGGCGGCCTCCCGCAGATCGGCGCGGATGTTCACCCGCCCCACGCCGTTGCGCCGCCGTTCGCTGCGAATCTCGACGCCGAGCGGGCCGCTGAGCATCTCCTCACTCGCCAGGCCGAGGGCGGCGAGAGTGCGCGCATCGGTGCGGGCGGTGACACTCTCGCGCATCACCACCTGGTTCGGTGGGCCGGCGCGGAAATCCATCTCGACGCCGACGCGCCCGGCAATCTCGGCGATTGTGGCGGTGCCGGTGGCGCGCAGCCCGTCATTGTCCACGGTAAGGTCGAACTGCCCGCGGCTCATCGGCCGGCCCATCACCACATCGGCCAGGCGCACGTCGCGCAGCCGCGCCTGGGCGCGGATCCGTAGTTGCTCCATCGGCAGGTCGGCGAGCAGCGGCAGCGCGATGTTGAGCCGCCCCTCCACCTGCCCCTGCGGATTGGTCAGCGGCAGCGGCCGGCGCTCGAACAGCTTGAGCCGCGGATGCTGCACCACGGCCAGTACATCCGGCACGCTGCCCTGCACAGCGAGCGAGACGTCGAGCGACTCCGGTTCCTCACGCAGCAGGAAGCGCGCCGTGCCCTCACGCACCTGCACGCCGCTCTGCACGCCGCCCTGGCCGCCGCCCTGGCCGCCGCCCTGGCCGCCACCCTGGCCACCCCTTTGGCGGCCGCCGGCGATGCGCAGCGTGATCTCGGGCAGGGAGAAGGTGACGCTGCCGCGGCCGCGCTCCATGGGCGGGATCGGGCGGAGCCAATGCACCACCGCCTCCTCAATTTCCATCGTGCCGCTCAGCGCCGTGGCGCGCACCGTTGAGAGGTCCGAGGGTGCTTCGAGGCTCAGGCTCCATTGCCCGTTGCGGGCGAGGCCATCGGTGACGTTGTCGGTGATCCACGCCCGCGCGCCATCGACCAGCCCGACCGGCCAATGCCGGCCGAGTTCACCCAGGCGGATGCGGTCCAGCGCCAGGTGGAGCGTCGCCTGCCAGCCGGCCGGGCCGCGCAGCGCCTCCGCCCGGCCGGTCAAGGTCGGCGCTTCCGGCCCGGCGAGGCGCAGGCTGGCGCGGCTGATGCTCAGCGCGCCGGGGGTGAAGGCGGCCACCACCTCGCCGCCCGCCATCGCCAGGCGCCGCCCGGCGCCAAGGTCGAGATGCCCGGCGCCGAAGGCGAGCGTCGCCTCCGCCGCCATCGCCACCCCGGTGGCGTCGAGGCGCAAGGCCAGGTCGAGCCGGCTTGGCGCATCAAGCGCGGCGAGCGGCGCCAAGGCGGGCACGGCGGCCGCGAGTGCTGCGGGGCGGAGTTCGGCGATGGACAGGCGCAGCGTGGTCTCGGCGGGCGCGCCGGCCATCTGGCCGCCGATGGTCACGGGCACGTTCTGGTCGCCCAGCCGCAACTGGCCGCGTCCCTGCAAGGTGACGCCCCCTTCCGGCAGTCGGCGCAGATCCATCGCCACCTCGGCCAGGGTCCAGGCGGTGCCGAGCGCGGCATCCTGCACCAGCAGTCGCCCGCCCTGGATGCGCAGCCGGGCCAGCGTGCCCATCGGCGAGTCGTCGTTCGGCACGCGCATCAACTCGGCGAGGAGATCCTCGAAGGGCTGTGCGCCGGTCGAGGGCGCGGAATCGAGCAGCACCGCGACCTGACCCTCGGCATTGCGTGTCAGGCTGAGTGAGGGGCGCTGGAGTTCCAGCAGGTGGGGCGCGATCTCGCCGCGCAGCATCCGGGCGAGGGAGAGGGAGATCGCGGCATCTGGCAGTTCCGCCTGCACCGCGCCATCCTCGCCGCGCAGCTTCACGCCCGAGAGGCGGATCTCGACCGGGGTGCGATGCCCCTCCCGCCAGCCCTGCCAGCCAAGGCTGGCGTGGCCGACCTCGAGGCGCGCCGGGGCCGCCGCCGTATTGGCCTGGCGCTCGATGGCCCGGGCCAGGAAATCGAGCTCGATCGGGCCGGCGGAGAGCTTCCAGGCCAGCCCGCCGAGGCCGAGCAGCACCAGCACCAGCAGCGCCATCAGCGCCTGCGCCCAATGATGGGCCTCCCGGGCCACTTGACCGAGGACCTGCCTCACCGCTTCCCTGCCTGCCCATGCCGAAGCCCCGCGCGCCAGCGCCAGCCGTGCCCCTTCGCGACCCCTCCCGCCTGCCGCGTCCCTTCGATGCCGAAGCCGCGCAGCGCCTTGCCGGGCGCCTCGCCGAACGCGGCACGGCGGAGCGCGCCTTCGCGGCGAGTGCGGTGGGGGAGGCGCTGATCGGGGCGCTGGGCGGGCACAGCCCTTACCTCGCCGACCTCGCGCTGCGCGAATCCGCCACGCTGTTGCGCCTGGCGGAACGCGGGCCGGAGGCCGCCTTCGCGCTGGCCGTCGATCCGCTGAGCCGCGCCGATCCCACGGCGACGCGCGCTGGCGTGGCCAGCCTGCTGCGGCAAGCCAAGCGGCAGGCGGCGCTGATCGCCGCGGTGGCGGACCTCGCGGGGCTTTGGCCGCTGGACCGGGTCACTGGCGCGCTGTCCGGCCTGGCCGATGCCTGCACCGACTACGCCGCCGCCCATCTGCTGCGCGAGGCCGAGGCGCGCGGCGACCTGAAGCTGGCGGGGGGCGCAGCGAAACGGGACCCGAGGGCGACCGGCAAGGGATCGGGCCTTGTCATCCTCGGCATGGGCAAGCTCGGCGGGCGTGAACTCAACTACTCGTCCGATATCGACCTCATGGTGCTCTACGATCCCGAGGCCGCAGCTTACGACGCCGACCGGGCCGGCGCCATCTATGTCCGCCTCGCGCGCGAATTGGTGCGGCTGCTGGAGGAAAGGACGGAGGATGGCTACGTCTTCCGCACCGACCTCCGCCTGCGGCCGGACCCAGGCGCCACGCCACTCGCCGTGAGCCTGCCGGCGGCCATCGGCTACTACGAAAGCATGGGCCAGAACTGGGAACGCGCGGCCATGATCAAGGCGCGCCCGGTGGCCGGCGACCGCGCCCTGGGCGAGAATTTCCTGCGCGAGATCCGCCCCTTCATCTGGCGCCGACACCTCGATTTCGCGGCCGTGGCCGACATCCACTCGATCAAGCGCCAGATCCACGCCCATAAGGGCCATAAGGGCGCCCATGCCCAGGTGCAGGTGCTGGGCCATGACGTGAAGCTCGGCCGGGGGGGGATCCGCGAAATCGAGTTCACCACCCAGGTGCTGCAATTGATCTGGGGCGGTCGCGACCCCGGGCTGCGCGATCCGACGACGCTCGGCGCGCTCGCCGCGCTGGCCGCCGCCGGCAAGCTCGACCGCCGTGCCGCCGCCGATCTCGCGGATTCCTACGGCTTCCTCCGCCAGGTGGAGCACCGATTGCAGATGGTGGCGGACCGCCAGACGCACCGCCTGCCGGAGAGCGCGGAGGAGTTGGCCCGCATCGGCTCCTTCATGGGATTTGCCAGCAGCGAGGCCTTCACCACCGCGCTGATCGCCGCCTTCACGCGCGTCGAACGCCGCTACGCCGGGCTGTTCGAGGCCTCGCCAGACCTCTCCGGCGGGCAGGCGCTGGAGGGCAATCTGGTGTTCACCGGCGTCGAGGACGACCCCGGCACGCTGGAGACGCTGCACCGCCTTGGCTTTCGCAACCCGTCAGGCGTGGCCAATGCCGTGCGCGGTTGGCATCATGGCCGCACCCGGGCGACACGCAGTGAACGCGCCCGCGAATTGCTGACGCAGCTGATGCCCGCGCTGCTCACCGCCTTCGGCCGGCAGCAGCAGCCCGACGCCGCGCTGCTGCGCTTCGATGCCGCGCTGTCGCGCATGCAGGCCGGCGTGCAGGCGCTGAGCATGCTGGCGCGCAACCCCGCGCTGATCGACCGCCTCGCCTTCGTGCTCTCCGCCGCGCCGCAGCTCGCCGACCATTTCGCGCGCAATGCGGCGGCGCTCGATGGCCTGCTCGCCGGCGGCACGACGATCCCGGCGAACGAGCGCATGGCCAGCCTGCCGGCGCCGATGCTGGCACTCGCCAAGGATGCTCGCTTCCTGGAAGAAGCGCTGGAAGCCACGCGTCGCCTTGTGGTGGAGCGGAAATTCGAAATCGACGCCGCGGCGCTGGACGGCACGATCGACGCCGACACCGCCGGGATCGCGCGCAGCGACCTGGCGGATGCCGCCATCGCCGCGCTGCTGCCGCGCCTCGCCAGCGACTTCGCGGAGCGGCACGGCAAGGTCGCCGGCGGCGCGATGGGCGTGATCGCGCTCGGCAAGCTCGGCGCGCGAGACATGCTGCCGGCCTCCGACCTCGACCTGATCCTGATCTATGAGCACGCGCCCGGCGCGACCGAGAGCACGGGCGGGCCGAAATCCCTGCCCGCCAGCCAGTACTTCGCGCGCCTCGCCAACCAGATGGTCGGCGCACTGACCGCGCCGGGGGCGGAGCGACGGCTCTATGACGTGGATATGCGCCTGCGCCCCTCGGGCTCGAAGGGCCCCGTCGCCGTCTCGCTGGGCGCCTTCACGCGCTATCAGGCGGAGGAGGCCTGGACCTGGGAGCGCATGGCGCTGATGCGCGCCCGCTTCGTCGCCGGCACCACGGCCGGGCTGAAGCGCCATGTCGAGGCCGCGATCCGCGCCGCCCAGACCCGCCCTGCCGAGGCCGCGACGGTGCTCGCCGATGCTGCGACGATGCGCTTGCGCATGCTGCGCGACCTGCCGGCGGAGGGCCCGTGGGATGTGAAGCTGCTGCGCGGCGGCTTGGTTGAGGTGGAGTTCATCGCCCAGGCGCTTCAGGTGGCCCATGCGCATCGCCTGCCCGCGCTGCTCACGCCCACCACGCGCATCGCCCTGGCGGCGCTGGCCAAGGCAAAACTGCTCGATGCCGAGGAAGCCGCCGGGCTGATCGCGGCGGAACGGCTGTGGCGCGGCATCCTCGCGCATCTGCGCCTGACCGTCGGCCGCTGGCCGGAAGCCGCATTGCCCGACCAGGTGGCGAGCGCGATGCTCACCGCCGTGGCGCCGCTGCTGCCCACCCCGGCGGTTGACCAGGCGGGCCTGCGCGCTCAGATGACCGAGGCCGCCGGGCGGGTGCGTGCCAGCTTCACCGCCCGGATAGGCTCCCTCGACCAGATCTAGCCGGAGATCGCCCGCCTCATGTCCAGCGCCCCCAGCCTCGAAGCAGGTTCTCCCGCCCCGGCCTTCGCCATGCCGGCCTCCGGTGGCCGTGTGGTCAGCCTCGACAGCCTGAAGGGCCAGCCTTTCCTGCTGTATTTCTACCCCAAGGCGGATACGCCCGGCTGCACCAAGCAGGCCTGCGGCATTCAGGAAGCCCTGCCGCAGCTCGGCAAGCTGAAGCTGACCGTGATCGGCATCTCGCCAGACCCGATGAAGCCGATCGAGAAATTCGCGCAGAAATTCAACCTGACCTTCCCGCTGGCCTCCGATGAGGACCACAAGGTCGCCGAGGCCTATGGCACCTGGGTCGAGAAGTCGATGTACGGGAAAATATATATGGGCATGGAGCGGTCGAGCTTCCTCGTCGGCGCCGATGGCCGCATCGCCAAGGTCTGGCGCAAGGTGAAGCCCGAGGCCCATGCGGCCGAGGTGCTGGCGGCGGCGGCCGCGCTCTGATGGCTGAGCCGGGTGGCGGGCCGAAGGTGGATGCGCAGGCCGTCACCTGGGCCTACCGCCTGCTGATCGGCCGCGAGCCCTTCGACCAGGAGGAGGTCACCCGCCACCTTCGTTTCCCGGACCTGGAGAAGCTGCGCGTCGGCTTCGCCAATACCTGGGAGTTCCAGGATTTCTTCGACCGCGTGGGCTTCGGCAAGCCGAATTACCGCATGCCGATGTTCCTGATGCGCCCGCCCGAAGACCCCGAAATCCCCTTCCTTTTCGCGCCCCCGGACCTCGAAAACCCGGTGTGCCAGATGTCCACCCACGCCCAGTACCGCGACCCGGTCTATGCCGAGATCATCAGCGCGATGAACCTCAAGCTCGATGAATCGCGCCGGCAATGGGAGATGGTGTGGGTCGTCTCCGTCCTGGCCACGGCCGGGCTGATCGGCGAGGGGCGGCGCATCCTCGGCCTCGATGTCGGGCAGCAGCGCCTGCCGGCGTTGTTCGCCTCCCGCGGTGTGGAGGTGATGGTGGCCGACCAGGCCGAGCCAGCCGAGGACCTCGATCGCCGGCGCCGAATGCGCAGCAGCCAGTTGTTCCACCCCGAGATCATCAACCTCGACGATTTCGAGCGCCTGCTGCGCTGGGAGATGCTGGAGCTCGAAGCCCTGCCCGACGAGGTCGAGGGGATGTTCGACGCGGTCTGGTCGACTTCCTTCATCGAACGCCTGGGGCCGCGGGAGCGGGCCTTGGCGGCGTTGAAGGGCACGCTCAAGGCGCTCAAGCCGGGCGGGCTCGCGATTCACACCGTGGCGCTCAACATCGCGAGCGACGGCGTGACGGTGAACAATGCCGAACTCACCGCCTTCCGCCGCCGCGACCTCGAAGCCCTGGCGCAGGAATTGCGCGCCGGGGGCCACCGGATCGAGGCGCTGAATTTCCATCCCGGCCTGGCGCCCGAGGATGAGGAGGTGTTCTCCGCCCCCGGCAGCAAGCCGCGGCCGAAATGGCGGCACGGCGCGCATGTGCTGACCTCCTTCGGCCTGGTCATCCGCAAGCGGCCGTGAGCATCGCCCCCTCCCGCGCAACGCCGCTGCTGGGCCGATTGCAGGCCGCGAAAGCGGCACTGCTCGGCCGGCATCCCGCCCCCCCCAACGCCTATCTCGGCGAGCACACCTCCCTCACCCTGCTCGACGGGATGATGATCTATGTCGATACGCGGAGCACGGATATCGCGCCCTCGCTGCTGATGCGCGGGGTGTGGGACCTGGAATGGACATCGTTGTTCGTGCGGCTGATCCGGCCGGGCGACACCGTGCTTGATCTCGGCGCCAATCTCGGCGTCTATACGCTGCACGCCGCGCGCGCCGTCGGGCCGGGGGGGCGGGTGCATGGCTTCGAGCCGAACCGCCGCTACGCCGAGTTGGTCGCGCGCTCACTCGCGGTGAACGGCTTCGACGGACATGCGCAGGTGCATGCCGCGGCGGTGGGGGAGACGGCGGGCGAGGCGCAGCTGCGCTTCTCCTGGGCCTGGGGCGGCGGCGGTCATCTCGCCCTGGCCGAGGGAGGCTTGACAGAAGGCGAGGAAAGCCAGCGCTGCCCGGTCGTGGCGCTTGACGAGATGTTCAACGACCCGGGCTTCACCGTGAACGTCATGAAGCTCGACATCGAAGGTGCGGAGGCGCGGGCGCTGCGCGGCATGTGGCGGCTGCTCGAGCGCTCGCCCGAGGCGCGGCTGATCTTTGAATTCGCCCCTGGCCTGATCGCGGGCCAAGGCGTCGGCGCGGCGGAGATGATCCATCTGCTGCGCGAGCTCGGCTTCCGCTTCTGGTCGATCGGCGAGACCTCGCGGCTCAGCGAAGTGTCCGCGGAGTCGCTCGCCGGGGCCAAGGATGGATTGCGCAACATCCTGGCCGCGCGCGGTGCGCCTGTGCCAGGGTGAGCATCACTTTCGGCAATAGGAATCGCCTGCGATGACCGCTCGGGCTGGAACCACGGCAGGTGTCATCGTCGCCTGCGCGGTGCTCTGTGCGGCACTGGCGATGGGGCTGCGGCAATCCTTCGGCCTGTTCCTGGCGCCGATGGGCGCGGCTTATGGCTGGTCGGCGTCCGGCTTCGCCTTCGCCATCGCGTTGCAGGTGCTGCTGAACGGCGCCTTCTCGCCCTTCGCCGGGCAGCTTGCGGACCGTTTCGGCGGGCGGGTGGTGGTGATCGGGGGCGCCGTGCTCTACGCGACCGGCATCCTCGGCATGGCGCTGACGCAGGATCTGGCGATATTCACCTTCTTCGCCGGCGTGGTCATGGGCATGGCGGTGACCTCGGCGGGCATGCCGGTGATCGTGGCCTCGCTGACGCGCATGCTGCCAGATAGCCAGCGCGGGCGGGCCGTGGGCCTCGGCACGGCAGGCTCCTCCTTCGGGCAGTTCCTGGTGGTGCCGGTGGTGGGCTTGGGCATTGCCGGCCTCACCTGGCAGCCGACCCTGCTGATCATGGCCGCCGTGGCGCTGCTGATGATCCCCCTCGCCCTGCCGTTGGACGGCAAGCCGCAGCCCCGGCAGGGCGCGGCCAGCGACGAGACGGCGCGCCAGGCGCTATCGCGCGCCTTCCGCACGCCGACCTTCTGGTACCTGTTCTTCGGCTTCTTCGTCTGCGGGCTGCATGTCTCCTTCCTCACGGTGCACCTGCCGGGCTTCGTGCACAGCTGCGGGCTGCCGCTGGCGGTCGGCGCGGGCGCAATCGGGCTGATCGGGCTGTTCAACGTGGTGGGCTCGCTCGCGGCGGGCGAATTGTCGCAGCGCTGGAAGCGGCGCGAATTGCTGGTCGGCATCTATGCCGCGCGCGGCGTGCTGATGAGCATCTTCATGCTGGCGCCCAAAACGACCGAAAGCGTGCTGCTGTTCTCGGCCCTAATGGGGTTGCTTTGGCTGTCCACCGTGCCGCCGACGGTGGCGCTGGTGGCGCGCAATTTCGGCACGCGCTGGCTGGCCACGCTGTTCGGCCTCGTGTTCCTCGGCCATCAGATCGGCGGCTTCACCGGCGCCTTCCTCGGCGGACTGATCTTCGACTGGACGGGCTCCTACGACATGATGTGGAGCCTGGGCATCGCGGCCTCCGCCTTCGCCGCGCTGATCCATCTGCCGGTGAAGGACCCGGCGCCGGCGCCTCGCCCCATGGCGGCCTGACGCGGGGTGGGTTGGCCAGCCGGCGACGATTCGGCTGGAGAACGGTCGGTCCCGTGCAGAGATGATGCGGTGGACGGCCCCTAAAGCACGTTTGGTTCAAACGGAATCGTTTGAACCAAAGTCCGTGCTTTAGCTTCAGGTGTTTATAGCGCACGAACTCGGTTCAATTGAACCGATAGTGCGCTAGGCGGCATCTGTGTGCCAAGCTCGGAGCTGTTGAAAGCATTGAGTGAAAGGGGCCGTCCACCATCGCCAAGAACTTCTTGCAGGTGCATGGGGTCGATGGTTCCGGCCAGGTCGTGCTGCGCCGCAAGTTCAGCCGCGGCGAGGTGCTCGGCTTCTTCGAGACGCAGCCCCAAGTGCTGGTCGGCATCGAGGCGTGTGGCACCAGCCATCACTGGGCACGCGAGATCTCCGCGCTCTGGCATGAGGCGAGGCTGCTGCCGCCCATCTGCGTCAAGGCCTACGTCAAGCGCGCCAAGACCGACGCTGCCGATGCTGAGGCAATCTGCGAGAAGGTCACCCGGCCCAACATGCACGTGGTGCCGATCAAGACGCCCGAGCAGCAGGCGGCGCTGATCATGCACCGCTCCCGCGAGCTGCTCGTCGGGCAGCGGATGGCGCTGGTGAACGCGCTGCGAGGCTACCTCGCCGAGCTCTGCATCGTCACCGCCAAGGGCATCCACCGGGTCACCGATCTGCTGGCGGAGCTGGTCGGGGCAGAGAACACCAAGATACCCCCGCCGGCTCGGGCATCGCCGCGCTGTCTCGCCGCCCAGATCGAGGCGATGCAGACGCGGATCGACAAGCTCCTAGAGGCCCTGCTTCGCGGCGTGGTAGGCGTCCGGCGGGTTGGCGTTGTCGCGCAGCCAGGCCGGCCCGCCCTGCGCCACCCAAGCGGCAGCGGCGAGGTGCGCGGCGGCACTCAGCGCGGCGAGGTCCACCGCCGCCAGCGTGTGCCGTGCCTGGGCCGCGATGATGAGCTGCCCGAGGAAATCGCCGCGGAAGATCATCGGTGCATAGGCTGAGGAGCCCATGCGGGATGATTTCAGATATTGCCGAAAACCCTGGTCCTCATCGGTATTGGCCAGCAGCAAAGGCCGGCGCGCGGCCATCACCCGCGCCGGATGCCCGCCATCGATTGGCACCATCAGGCGGCGCTGCTCGGGCGGGAAGCCGATGCTGCCGACCAGCATGTGGTGCTGCCTGTCAGGCGTGACGAAGAAGGTGCCGGAGACGAAATACTGCCGCTCGCCTTCCTTCAACGCGCCCACGCGCAGATGCGCTGCGCGGTCGCCGAGGGTGTCGAAGCAGGCCTGCGCGATGGCGCGCATCGCCTCCTCCGGCCCTGTTGCGGCGAGCGCCGCCGCACCCGCGGTGTCGAGCATCGCGAGGCTCATGGCGTGGCGCGGATTCCCATCGCGTAGGTATAGCCATCGCCGCGCGGCGTGATGGTCAGGCCGCGCCGCAAGCCCCAGCTCGAGCGTAGCGACAGGATCGGCAGGATGGCGTTGTCCGCGATGGCGAGGCGCGCGGCGGCTCCCATCAGCCGCTCGGCCTCCGCCTGGTCGAAGGTGGCGTCCACGCGGTCGAGCGCAGCGTCGAGCGCGGGGTTGGCATAGCGCCCGCGGTTCAGCGGCCCGTGCCCGCGCGCGGCGTCGCGCGTGCGCAGGATGGAGCCGATGCTCTCGCTCGCCACGCCGGTGGAGGAGGCGAAGATGGCGAGGAAGGCGGTGAATTCCGGGTCAAGATTCGGTCCGCCATTGGCGCGACGGAAAAACACCGACGAGGGCAGCGCCTCCACCGTCGTGCGGATGCCCACCGCGGTCAGCATCTGCGCGACCGCCTGGCACACGCGCGCATCGCCGGAGAAGCGATCATTCGTGCATTGGATGGTCAGGTTGAAGCCTGCCGGGTAGCCGGCTTCGGCCAGCAGGCGGCGCGCCTGCGCCGGGTCGAAGGCCGGCAGGCCGAGCGAGGGATCATGGCCGATGAAGCCCGCGCCGGCGAATTGCGCGATGGGATCGGCCGCACCCTCCAGCGCGCGTTCGCTCAGCGCGGTGCGGTTGATGGCGAGGTTCATCGCCTGGCGCACGCGGCTATCGCGGATCGGGTTGTTCGGCAGCGGCTGGCCATCCGCGCCGGTGGCGAAGACCACTCGTTCGCGGAAATGGTCGAGGTACATGTAGAGCACGAAGGTGCCCGGCCCGGTGACGAGCTGCGCGCGCTCACTCTCCCGCACGCGGCCGAACAGCGAGGAGGGAACGTTGTCGATCACATCGACATCGCCGGCGAGAAGTGCTGCCACGCGCGCGCTGTCTGGCTCGGCGTCAGGCGCGTCCAGCGATAGGGGCCGGTGCCGATGGCGGCGCGGCCGCCGTTGAAATCGGCCTCGCTCGCGCCCTCAGCCGCGCGGGCGGAGAGGATGGCGATGACGCCCATCTGGTTCGGCAGCAGCGGCGCCGGGCCGTTGGTACGGATGATGACGCGCCGCGCCTCGGCAGCCTCCACTGACGCGACGGAGCGTGTCTGGGCCACGAAGGTTCGCAACCCCGTGATGGCGCGCGCGCGGCGGATGGAGAACACCACATCCTCCGCCGTCACGGGCGTGCCGTCATGGAAGGTCAGCCCCTCACGCAGCGTGAACTCCCAGGTGCGTTCGTCGAGCGCGCGCCAGGAGGCCGCCGCGCCGGGGATGGGCCGGAGGAATTCGTCCTGGAAGACAAGCGGCTCATAGACGTGCAGCTGTACGTTGCGGTTGGGCGTGAAGTTCAGGTGCGGGTCCGCGCCATCCACCGCCGCCTTGAAGCCGATACGCAATTCCTGCGCGGATGCCGGCAACGCTATCAACGTGGCGAGGGCGAAGGCGAGGGCGCGCATGGTTCTACTCCGCGAGCGACATGCCCAGCGCCGGCTTCACATCCGGCGCCAGTGGGCAAATATAGGGCGTCTGGACCATCGTCGCCGCATGCTCGGCCTTGGCGCGGGCGACAAGCGCGGGATCGCGCAGCGCATCCGCCGCCGTGCCCGCCATCACCTTCGCCACATGCACCATGCCGGTATGCGCGGCCGGCAGCTTGCCCTGCGCGGTGAGCTGCCAGGAATGGCCCGGC
>JBBSCP010000125.1:0-12511 GCA_038250135.1 Acetobacterales bacterium
CCGAGCGTCACCGGCAGCCGTTCGACGATGGCCGCCGCGACGCCCTGGCGGAGCAGGATGCTCTCGCCGAGATCACCGCGCGCGAGCGCCCCGTACCAGCCGATCAGTTGTTCGTGCCAGGGCCGGGTCAGGCCAAGCCGCTCGCGCAGCCGCGCGAGTTCCTCGGCGGTCGCGGTCGGCCCCGCCATCTCGGAGGCGACGTCGCCCGGCACGATCCAGACGATGCCGAAGGACAGCACCGACACCAGCAGCAGCACCGGCAGCGCGGCGAGGATACGCCCCGCCGCGTACTTCATCATGCGAGCACTACGCCAGCGAAACGCCCCACATCCGCGGGATGCGATAGGGCTTGTAGTCGCGCACCTGCGCGCGCGTGGCCTGCACGATGCCGACATCACCGCATTTGATGGCGATGGCCTGGTCGTACATGCGGGCCTGGAAGTCGCTCACCGCGCGTTGGCGATCGGCCTCGGCCAGGCTGGTGGTGAGGCGGCGCTGGCAATCCTCGATCACCTCGTCGCGGGCATGCTGCACCGGCGCGTGGCCGCTGAAGAAGCCGACCACGCCATAGGGGCCCTCGTAGGGCTCAATGCCCAGCATCAGCGCCCACAGATGCCAGCCGGTGCGCTGCGTGCGCTGGCTGAAGGCGGTGGGCCAATCGGTGATCACCACGCGCACGTTCACGCCGACACTGCGCAACTGCTCGGCCGCGGTCACGATCGTGTCGTTGTGGTTCTTGAAGCTGGAATCACCCAGCAGGATGATCTCCTCGTTGCGGTAGTTCGCCTCCCGCAGCAGCGCCCGCGCACGGTCCTTGTTGTTGATGTTATACAGCGGCCGGCCGACATCGCCGGCGAAATAGCTGGTGCCCGGATGCTGCCAGCCATGCGTCATGCGGTACAGCCCATCGGTCGAGATCGCCATGATCTCCTCGAGGTCGAGCGCCGCCTGCAGGGCGCGCCGGAACACCGGGTTGTCCATCGGCGGCATCACATGGTTCAGCATCAGCGTCTGGAAGGACCAGGGCATCATCTCATGCATCTGCAACGTGCGATCGTTGCGCAGCCGCTGCGCAGCCGGCACGGCGATGGCTTCCAGGATGTGCATCTCGCCGGCCTGCAACCCGGCGGTGCGCGCGCCGGCCTCCGGCACGAAGCGGATCATGATGTTCTCGATGTTCGCCACCTTGCGGCCGGCGAAGCCGTCCATCCCGGCATAGGCCATGTTCTGCGCGTAATCGGCGAAGCGCGTCAGCCGGACATGGCTATCGGGGCGGAACTCGACGAAGCGATACGGCCCGGTGCCGATCACCTCGATCCGCGACGCATCCTTCCCCGCCTCCTCCTCCGGGATGATGGCGCAGGGCGCGCGCGGCGAGGAAATGCCGGCGATGAAGCCGGGCGAGGGTTGCTTCAGCCGCACCACAACGGTGCGGGCATCGGGCGTATCGATCGCCTCTACCGGCTGCATGATGAAGGCCGAGCCGCCGACGCGGCCATAGCGCAGCAGGCTCGCGCGCACATCGGCGCTGGTCATCGCCTTGCCGTTGTGGAAACGCGCCGCCCGCAGCGTGAAGCGGTAGGTCAGCCCATCGGCTGAGATGTCCACCCCCTCCGCCAGGTCGGGCTTCGCGTTGCCGGCCTCGTCGCGGGCGAACAGCGTCTCATACACGTGCAGGTTGATGTTGCGGCTGGCCTGCGCGGTGGTGACCTGCGCGTCCAAGGTCGGCGGCTGCGCCTGCTGCGCCATCACGATGGTGCCGCGCGCGCCCTGCGCGAGCGCCGGTGTAGGGAACTGCGACATTGCGAGCGGAGCCAGCGCACCGGCTCCCGCAGCCTGGCCGAATTTCCGTCGCGTCAGCATTGCCGCCCCCTCTGCCAAATTGACGGCATGATGCTAACATTCGATCGGCGCGCAGTTCAATGCGTCCGATCGCGAGGAAAAGAAGCGAATGTCGATCAGCCCGGTCGTTGCCGAGGTGGATTTCGGCCAACCGGGCCGACAGTTGGGGCAGTTGCGCGTGCCGCAATCGCGTGACGACAGTGGCTGGGGCACCATCCTGGTCCCCATCCTGGTCATCGCGGGAGGCAGCGGCCCCACCGTGCTGCTCACCGCCGGGAACCACGGCGACGAGTACGAAGGCCAGGTGGCGCTGCTCGATCTCGCGCGGACGCTGCGCGCGGAGGAGGTGCAGGGCCGGGTCATCCTGCTGCCGGCCATGCACTATCCCGCTTGCGTCGCCGGCCGGCGATTGTCGCCGCTGGACGGGCGAGACTTCAACCGCTGCTTCCCGGGCGACCCGTTCGGCGGCTTCGCCCTGTCACTGGCGCATTTCGTCGACAGCGTCCTGCTGCCGCTCTGCGACTTCCAGATGGACCTGCATTCCGGTGGCACCGGCATGGACATCCTCCCCAGCGCCGTCGGGCACGTCCTTGACGATCCGGACATGCAGGCGCGGACATTGGCCATGGCAGATGCGTTTGGCGCCCCCACGACGCTGCTTCTGCGCGAGGTCAACGCCGGCCCCACCCTGCTGGCCGCCGCGGAACGCCGAGGCATCGTCGCGCTGTCCTCGGAACTAGGCGGCGGCGGCCGCCTGAACCCGGACAACCTGGCCATCACCAAGCGCGGCGCCCGGAACGTGCTGCACCATACCGGCGTGCTCGAAGGCCCGCCGCAGCCTGGGGCCTACGGCGCGGCGCAGCGCATGACGGTGCCGGACCTGGCCCACTACGTCTTCGCCCCCTGCGACGGCATCTGGGAGGCGGCGGACCCGCTCGGTCGGGCGGTTTCGTCCGGCAATCCGGCCGGCCTGCTGCACCGTATCGAAGCGCTCGGCGAACCGCCCATCGAGCTTTGGTATGCCGCCACCGGCCTGCTGTGGTGCGTGCGCCATGCCGGCCGCGTGAAGGCGGGAGATCCTGTGGCCGTCATCGCGCGGCCGCTGTAGGCTGAAACGTCATTCAGGAAAGGGCACCCGCATGTCCGCCATCATCGAGGCTCGTACCGACAGCAACGCCGAGGATCGCGAAGCCGCACTGCGCTGCGACATGGCCGCGGTCTTCCGGGTGGCCGCCCGGCAGGATTGGAACGAGCAGATCGGCAACCACAACTCGCTCATGCTGCCGGGCGCCGGCGAACCGCGCTTTCTGATCAACCCGCGCGGCTATCTGTTCCAGGAACTACGCGCCAGCGACCTCATCGTCTGCGACCTGGAGGGCCGCGTGCTGCAGGGCAAGGGCGAGCTGCGCAAGGTGGCCTTCCACATCCATGCCCGCATCCATTTGTTGAACCCGAACGCCGCCTGCGTCGTGCATGTCCATCCGCGATGGCTCACCGCACTGTCGCTGCTGCGCGACACCGAGCTGCACCTGTCGCACCACAACAACCTGCTGCTCAACGATCGCATCGCCTACGACAAGGAGGGCGACGAGCCGGTTCACCATGATGAGGAAGGCGACCGCATCGCGCGCGCGCTCGGCGACAAGTCGGTGATGGTGATGCGCGGCCATGGGGTCACCGTGGTCGGGCCCACCGTGCACGACGCCTTCGACGAATGCTTCATCGCGGAACGGACGGCGATGTACCAGATGACCGCGATGAGCACCGGCCAGCCGCTGCACAGCCTGCCGGACCGTCTGCGCCGCAGGCATCTCGGCCCCTGGGGCGACAAGATCGACGCGCGGCTTCACCTCGATGCCTGGCGGCGCGTGCTGGACCGCGAGGAGCCTGATTACGCCCGATAGGATCGACTGGGCCGCTTGTTTACGAGCGAGCTGCTCAGCCAGGTCAGCAGCGCCCCCTCCAATGCCAGTCGAATCAGCTCTGGAGCACTATCCGTCCTCTCGGATGGCTGTCGTGCTCTCGAAACCACTGAATTCACAGCACGAAATCCGCTCACATGGATTCAACGTGAGCGGACGGCGCTGTAGGGCGTGTCATCAGTTGAGCCAAATGGCAACGGCGACGAGATGAATCGGCGCCAGGAAGGCGGCACGTCAAGCCTTGTTCAGACGAGCGGCAGGCGTTGATTTATCAGGAGCAGGCAACTAAGAACATTTTGTATATGTATAAAAAAGGCGTCGACACCGAAAGCGCCTGAGGTGGTGCTGGTCAAGTAAGATTGATGTCATGGTGAGAGCGGAGCAAACTTATACCTGCAATCCATCCCCGCCGGGGTATCATTTTAGGATCGTATTGTAGATGATGCGTCCCCCCCGTGTTCTTCACATATTGAAGGTATACCGGCCTCATTTCACCGGAGAAGGAACCTTCCTTGAGCGCTGCGCGCCGGTGATGCAGGCGCTCGCGCCAGAAGTCGAGCATGACCTTCTCGTCACCCACACCGAGCGCCCGACCGACCTGGGCGAGGCAGCGCGTTGCTCGGCACTTTCCCACGTCTACTATCTTCATGACCGAACGCCCACCGAAGCGGCGCGCCACGCCCTGCTGCTGGCCTGGATGGCGCGCCACATAAGCCGCTACGATGCTGTGCACGTCCGCACCCATGCAGACTGGTATTTTCTTTCCTATGCGCTGGTGCGCCTGGCCCGACGGCGCCTGCTTCTTTCCGCGACGCTGGACGACAGCCTGCCCATGCTGATCGGCCGCTACCGGCCGCCGCTTCGGCCGCTCGCGCGGGCAGGCTTCCACCTGTTCCACTCGCTCGTCTCGATCAGTCCCAGGCTGCACCGTGAGACGCTGGGAACGGGCGTGGACCCGGAGCGATGCCATCTCGTCCCCTGCGGGATCACCGTGCCGCCGCCTGAGCCGGGCCGGCGCGAGGGCATGCGCGCCCGGATCGGCGTGGCGCCGGGCGAGCTGGTTATCCTCTTCGTTGGTGGCATCTGCGATCGGAAGGATCCTCTCTCTCTCGTCGAGGCAATGCCCGCTTTGTTGCGCCAGAGCCCCGGTGCGCGCCTCGTCCTCGTTGGTCCGGAGATCGAGCCCGATTACGCTGTGGCGCTCCGCGCTCGGGCTCGGGAGCTGGGCGTCGCTGGGTGCGTCCACCTCGTGGGCGAGCAGCCCAACCCGCACCCCTGGTTCGAGGCAGCGGACATCTTCGCCTTTGCCTCGCGCCTCGAAGGCTTCGGCACCGTGGTGCCGGAAGCGATGGCGCATGGCCTGCCAGTGGTCGTCCGGCTTCTACCCGGCGTGAACGAGGATTTCGTGCTGGAGGGCGAGACGGGTTTCCAATTCAAGGATCCGGGCGGCCTCGAACGCGGACTGCTGCGCCTCGCCGCGGATCCGGCGCTGCGCGCCCGGATGGGAGGGTCGGGCCGGGCGCTGGCTAACTTGCGCTTCGGGATGGACGTGATCGCACGACGCTGGCTGGCACTCTATGGCATGGGGGGGCGCGTTCGGGCGACGCCGGCGACGACGGCGCCGCATCTTGGCATCACCGCCTCGCTGCGCGACCCGGGTTTTCATACGCCTTTTCGCCGCGCGGGCGAGGGCGGGAAGCCAGTGCTGCTTACCCTGGTCGAGGCGGGCACGGTGAACCAAAACGCCCCGCGGCCTATCTACCGCGGCTTCGGCCCGGCCGGCGCCATGGCGTCGCAGCACCTGGCCCATCGTGTCCTGGAGCGGTATGGCGCGGTGCCCTCCTATCTTACCGACCACAGCGTGGCCATTGCGGAGGAAGGGGCCGCGCCGTTGCGTGAATTGCTCGCAGGCGGCCATGCCGAGCTCGGTGCCCTCTTTCGCTCCTGGGTCACGCCGCCTTTCGAGGATGATGCAAGCCCGACTCTGCCAATCACGCAGCAGTTCGCCAAGGCGGAGCGGCTGACGCAGGCGCTGGAGCGCGCCTTCGGGCAGCACCCGCTCTTATGGCGGGGCGTAGGGACACTCGGGCCGCGCACGGCCGACATCCTCAAGCGGCTCGGCTACCTCGCCACGAGTGTGGAGGAATCCGCGGTCACTCACCGACCCCACTGGGCGGACCGAGAGCGGACACTGCTCTGCCTTCCGGTATCCGCCGCCCCGGTCGGACCCGGCGGCGCCGTGGCGCGCCTTCGGTTGGATGAGTTGACGACCGAGACCGCCAAGCGCCTGATCCGTTGCCTTTACGCCAAGGGCGAGGACGTTTTTGTCCTGTCCTATCACAGCACCTCGCTGGAGCCCGGGCGAGGGCCGCATATCCGCACTGCCGAGGACCTAGCGCGCTTCCTCGACCGGCTCGATGAGATCCTGGCCTTCTTCCGAGACGAAGTGGGCGGGCATTGCGGCCGATGGCGCGAGTTGCACCCGGCGCTGCGCCGATCCGATTTTGCCCAGGTGTCGGGCAGGGGCGAAGGGTTTGCTGATGGTTAATACCATTGCTACTACAGCACGATCCGCTTAAATTGGACAGGTTTAAGCGGAGTTCGTGGCGTATATTCAATGATTTCTAGCAGCCTGTCGGACTTAGCGCCCCACCTCGGCCAGTGTTGGATTCCTGGGACGTTGCTTCGCTTCCCCTCGTCCTGGATTCGCCCTGCATGAGCAACTTCCGCCCGGTCGACCGCGACACCGGTTTCCTGATGCCGCCCTCGGTGGACGAATGACTGCCACAGCGGCACTTGGCGCGCTTCGGGACCCGCGCGCGTGCCATCGTTCGTCCTGGCGGGCGCGACTTGAGCCGCGATCGGGGCCATTCGTGCCCAAATCGGCCGCAGCCCCCCGCCGGTGCCGCGCCTGCACCGCCAAACTCCGGTGGATCAGCCATCACGACCGCCACAAGCCGATCCAGGGCCTTCAGTGGCCGTGATTTCCGGCAGAATACCCAGTATCGCCCGACATCTCACTCCGACAGGCTGCTAGCCCTGTTCGGCGAAGAAAGCGTCGACCAACGCGTTGAAGGGCTCTGCGCACTCGAAATAGGCCGAGTGCCCGGCCTCGACGATCGGCGCCACGCGCGCCCCGGGAATCAGTGGCGCCATCAGCGCGCCAGCGAAGGGCGGCAGCACCACATCCTCGCCGCCGGCGATGAACAGCACGGGACATCGCGCGGCGATCAGATCGGTCGGTGGGCGGATGCGCATGGCGCTGATCCGCGCGCGCACGGCCTCCTTGTCCAGCCCCGCCGAGGCGGCGTCGATCTGCGCATACAAAAGGTGCAGTGCCGGCTGCGTCGCCGCCATGTGCGCCCCGCCGGCAGGCAGGATGTTGCGGACGAGCAGATCCGCCTTGGCGCGGTTCGCCTCCGCCTGCCAGGCGGCGAGGCGCGGCCCGGCGCCGGGCACCTGGGATGGGTCGAGCGAGCCCGTGGTGGCCGCCAGCACCAGCGCCTTTACTCGGCCGGGGCGCGCGATGGCGTATTCTACGCCGGTCCACCCGCCCATCGATTGGCACACCAGCCGCACATCGCCGAGGCCGAGTTCATCCACCAGCGCAGCAAGGTCCGCCGCATAATCGCGTGGGTCCGGCCCTGTTTCAGGCGCCGTGGAGGGCCAGAAGCCGCGGTGGGAGAAGGCGACGCAGGTGTAGTGCTGCGCAAAATGCGCCACCTGCTGCCACCAGGACATCAGCCCGCCGCCCAGTCCATGCGCGAAGACGATCGGCGGTCCCTCGCCGGTCACTTCATAGGCGATGCGGCAGTCGGGCCGTTCGAAGAAGCCACGGCGGCGGGGTGGGGCGGTGTGGTGCATGCGCCGTGTCCCGCTGATCAAAACCGTTTCAGCAGGCGGTCGATGTAGTCCAGCTCCTCCGTCGGGCGGCCGCGCTCGGCGCCGCGGCGGCGGAGTTCTTCCTGGATGCGGCGGGTGCGGAGCAGCTCCGCCTCGTCGGGCACGCGAGTGTCGCTGCCATTGTCCTGTGCGCCTGGGGCCTCACGCGTGCGGCGGCCGAGGGGGTCGCGGCCGGGGCCCTGGTCCTGGGCCTGGTCCCGGCCTTCGCCCTGACCCTGGCCCTCGCCCATCATCTCGCCCTCGCCCTCGCCTTCGCCCTCATCCTCGCCTTCCTGGCCCTGGCCGAACTGGCGTTGCATCTGTTGCGCCATCTGGCGGCCGCCTTCCTGCAATTCGCGGATGGCGGTCTGCTGCGGGGTGCGAGCGTCCCGACCCGCGGTGAGCGCTTCCTGCGCCTCGCGCATCGCCTGATCGGCGCGGCCGAGCTGGGGGGGCAATTCGCCGGTCAGGTCGCCGAATTGCTGCATCACTTCGCCAAGTGCACGGCGCAGCGCACGCTGCGTGCGAGCCTCGCGCCCGGCCTCGTTGCGAATCTGGGCCTCGGTGTCGGCGCGCTGCTGTTGTTGTTGCTGCTGCTGCTCCGGAGTCTGCCGCAGCCAGGGGGTGCGGTTCTGCAATTGCTGCGCGCGGCGTTCCGCCTCGAGGCGCTGGCTCTCCGAGTCGCTGCGGCGATGGCCGCTGTCGAGCATCTCGGTCTGGCGCCGGACCATGTCCTGCACCACGCCCATCTGCTGCTGGCCACGTTCGCGCTGCTGGCGTTGCCGTTCCTGCGCCTCGCTGCGGGGCGTGCGGCCCTCCTCCAGCGCGCGGAGCTGTTCCTCAAGCTCGGCCAGTTCGCGCTGCGCGTCCTCGGTGCGTTCCTGTCGGTTGGCCTCACGCATGCGGTTGGTGCGGCGGTCGAGGTCGCGAGGGTCCATCAGCCGGTTCTGCGGATCGGTCGGCATCGCCTCCGCGTTTTCCTGCTGGAGCCGCTCAGCCAGCGCTTCGAGGTGGCGACGGATGGCGTCGCGCAGTTCCTGGATACGACGATCGGTTTCCTGGCGCTGCTCCTGCGTCTGCTGCTGGCCTTCCTGCTGCTCGCGCTGCGCCTGATCGAGCGCTTCCCGTACCGCGTCGCGGGCCTGTTGCAGGGCGCGTTCGGTACGCTCGGCGCGGCCTTCCTCCAGCGCGAGGGCCGTTTCCCACATGATCTCCTGCGCCTCCGCCACCGCTTCGGGCCGGCGGTCGCGGGTCAGGCGGTGGCGGGCGGCGCGCAGCGCGAGGTAGGTGGTGGTGTCGTGCTCGAAAGCCTCGGGCGCGGCGGAGAGGGCATCGAGCACGCGGCGCGCCGCGGCGCGGGTGGTGGGGTCGAGCGAAAGGCTGCGCCGCAACTCGATCAGCGCCTTGGCCACGGGGTGGTTGAAGGCGCGCTCCGGCAAGGTGAGCGTGGCGGTCTCGGAGACACCCTGCTGGTTGGCCCCGTCGCGGGCGCGCAGCGTGATCTCCACCTCCAGCCCGGCCCAGGGATGCGCCGAGAGGTCGGGCGAGACCACGCCGCGGGCGGTGCGCACCTGCCCGCCGGGCAGGCCGATCTCGATCACATGCGGCGCGGCGTCGAGGCGCGGCTTCAGGCGGATTTCGGCGGCCAGCGCCGCGACGCCCCAATCATCCTCCGTCTTCCAGGGCAGGCGAATGGCGAGGCCGCGAGGGGCGCGGACGGGTGGTTCGGTGAAGCTCGCGCTCGGCGGCTGGTCGGCCTGCACGGTCAGCACCCAAACGGCGAGGTCGCGCGTGTCGCGCCGGATGGCGAGGCGCGTGCCCTCCTCGAGCGTCGCCTCCGCCCCGAAGCTGCGCGGGTCGAGCGCGCGGAAGGGCGTGGCTTCGCGGCCGAGCACCATCTCCGGCGCGCCGCCGGTGCCGCCCGAAAGCGCCAATTGCAGCCTGCTGCCGGCCGGGACCGTCACGGCGCCGCCGGCGGGGTCGAGGAAAATCGGCGCGGCGCCGGTATAGGCGGGGGGCGTCACCCAGGCTTCGAGGCGCAGCCCAGGCGGCGCCGGCGGCACGACGAGGTCCGGTGCCACCGCGCGGCGCAGCCGTTCCGGCGCTTCGGCCCCCGCGATCACCAGCCCGGCGAGCAGCGATAGCGCCAGCGCGGCGCGGAGCGCGCGTGGGTCGCGCCGGGCGAGGCCGGGGCGCGGCAGGCCGACGCGCAGCTTGCGGATGGTGGCGCGCGCACGCCGCTGATGCGCCTGCCAGATCGCCAGCGCCATCGGATCATCGCCCGCGGGCTTGTCGGTGAGGGTCGCGAGAGGGCGATGGGCGAGTCCGCTCGCGGATTCCAGGCGCCGGTCCGCGGCCTCGGCCACCGGCAGGGCGAACCCGGCAAAGCTGCGCCAGAGCGTGTAAAGGAAAGCCGCAGCGAAACCCGCCGCCAGCACGGCGCGGCCCCAGCCCGGCAGAAGCAGCGGCAGGCCGATCAGGGCCAGCAGCAGGAACAGCCCGGCCACGCCCAGCGGCGGCCAGAGCGCCGGCCAGAGGCGTTCCCAGGTCAGGGCGGCGCGCGCCAGGCGGCGCCGCGCAGTGAGGCGAATGAGCGGCCCGCCCGTCCCGCTCATGCCCCCATCCCGGATGGTAGCCAGGATGGCATGCGGTGCGGCGCGAGCAGCTCCGCCTGGGTCTGGCGTGGCCGGATCAGCGCGGATTTCGCGCCATCCACCAGGATTTCGGCCGCCAGGGGCCGGTTGTTGTAGGTGCTGCTCATCGCTGCTCCGTACGCCCCCGCATCCAGTAAGGCGACCAGACTACCGGGTTCGAGGTGCGGAATGCCACGGCTTCTTGCGAAGGTATCGCCGGTTTCGCACACCGGGCCGACGATATCGGCCGGGCTCACCGGCTTCGCATGGTCGGCCGCGGCGACCGGCAGGATGCCGTGCCAGGCCTCGTACATGGCCGGGCGAACCAGGTCATTCATCGCCGCGTCCAGCACCACGAAGCGCCGCTCGGCGCCCGCTTTCTGCAAGATGACCGAGGCGAGCAGCACGCCGGCGGGGCCTGCGATCCAGCGCCCCGGCTCGACCATCAGCTCGACGCCGAGGTTGCCGAGTGTCGCCTGGATGGCGCCGGCCAGCGCGGCGGGGCTCGGCGCGGGTTCGTCGCGATAGGGGATGCCCAGGCCGCCGCCGCAATCCACGCGCTCCACGCTCAGCCCTTGCGCGCGCAGCGCCCGCACGAGGTCCGCGAGGTGCCCATAGGCGGTGCGATAGGCCGACATGCCGGCGGTGATCTGGCTGCCGATATGCACCGCGATCCCCACCGGCCGCACGCCGGGCGTGGCCGCCATGCGGGCATAGAGCGTCGGGGCATCCGCGATGGCGACGCCGAACTTGTTCTCCGACTTGCCGGTGGTGATCTTGGCGTGGGTCTTGGCGTCCACATCCGGGTTCACGCGTAGCGCGACGCTGGCCGTGACGCCGAGGCTGGTCGCGACGGCGGAGATCATCTCGATCTCCTCGGCGCTCTCGGCGTTGATCTGGTGGATGCCCTCGGCCAGCGCGTAGTGGAGTTCACCCAAGGTCTTGCCGACGCCGGAGAAGACGATGTGGGAAGGCGCGATGCCGGCGGCTCGGGCGAGGCGCATTTCGCCCTCGCTCACCACATCGGCGCCCGCACCCTGGGCAGCCAGCACGCGCAGCACGGCGAGGCTGGGGTTGGCCTTCACCGCGAAATGCACCTGCGCGCCGAGCCGGGCGTCGTCGAGCGCGCCCTGCAAGGCACCGAGGCGGCGGCGCAGGGCGCCCGCGGAATAGACCCAGGATGGCGTGCCGTGCTCGGCGGCGAGGCGCGCCAGCGGCACTTCCTCCAGCAACAGCCCCGACCGCGCGTCGAGCGTCAGGTCGGGACGAATCGCCAGGAGCTCGGCGAAGGAGGGGTCTGGGTCGGTTTGGAGTCGGGGAGCGGGAGCGGCCATCAGTCAAGCATGGGGTGGCGGCGGCCGATCGGGAAGAGGCTATGCCAGCGACCGGATCGCCCGATCAGGTGACGTGCGGCCGCCATGGGCGGACGAGGCCGCGAATGCGGCCCGCCGCAAATGCGGCGAGCCAGGCGCCCGGATGGCCGCGCCCGGCGCCTGAGGGCACATAAAAGGTGCACAAATGCCGCAAAAACTACGCCGGGCAGAAGATGTCGTGCAGCGTGGCGATCAGGCGCGCGACGCGCGGATCGTCGATGCGGTAGTGGATGGTCGTGCCGCTGCGCCGTGTCGCCACCAGCCCATCCTCGCGCAGCTTCGCCAAATGCTGCGACAGGGCGGGCTGCGACAGGCCGACACGCTCGGCCAGCAGCCCCACCGAGGCTTCGCCCTCGGCGATCAGGATGCACAGCACCAGAAGCCGCCGCTCATTCGCCAGCAGCCGCAGCAGCGCCGCCGCCTCGGCCGCCTGCGCGGCCATGTCGGCGACAGGCGGTGGGGCGAGCGCGGGAACGTTGTCCATGCGGGCGTTTCCTCAGCGGCTCGGGTAGGTGCGGGGGTAGGTGATCTCCTCGGCCGGACCGGGTGGGCGGATGCTGCCCGCCCGGCCACAGGCGGCGAGCAGTGCCAACGCGAGCAGCAGCACGAGACCCCGCCTCACGCCAGCTTCTCCTGCCATTCGGCGGCCATGCGCGCCACATTGGCCGGCGCCGTGCCGCCGAAGCTCGTGCGGCTGCGCACCGAGGCGGCGACCGAGAGCACGTTGAACACGCCTTCGGTGATGCGCGGCTCCACCGCCTGCATCTCGCCGATGGTGAGGCCCGAGAGGTCCACGCCCATCTGCTCGGCCTTCGCCACCAGCTTGCCGGTGGCGTGGTGCGCGTCGCGGAAGGGCATC
>JBBSCP010000126.1:0-12448 GCA_038250135.1 Acetobacterales bacterium
CCGGCGCCGAAGGCCGGGTCATCGGCCGGCAGCAGCCGCGCCATCTGTTGGTTGGCGGAAACGAGACGTCCATCCTCGGCGAACAGCGCGAAGGGGCCGGCCAGATTGGCCAGTGCCTCGGCCTGGAGCGCTGCGATATCCGCAGGCGCCAGATCGGCGACCGCCGGGGAAAGGACGAGCATGGAACCAATATGCACGATCACGGATGGTTGTGTGTTTCGCGGCGTGGCTGATTTGTTTCAGCTGTTTCGCGACCGGGCACGAGATCGATCCTCTCCAATCGATCTCGTGCTGTGAAAACCATTGAATCCACAGCATGAAACCGGTTGGCAGATTTTCAGTGACAGCCAATAATGCGGTGGCGGTTTGACGGGACTCGCCAGGGCCGGCACTGTTTCTCCACCCTGAGGGACCGAAGGCGCATGGCCGGTGACCAGACGAATCTGCTGGTGGTGGAGGATGACCCGTTCCAGCGGGAAACCGTCTGCGCCTACCTGGCCAATCAGGGCTTCGCGGTCGAGGGGGTGGCGAGCGGTGCCGCCTGCCGGGCCGCGGTGGCGGCTGCCATGCCGCATGCCGCGCTGCTCGATGTCGGGCTGCCGGGCGGCGAGGATGGCTTCGCCCTGGCGCGCTGGCTGCGCGGCCAGTCGCCGACCATCGGCATCATCATGCTCACCGCCGCCGGCGATCTGGTGGACCGGGTGCTCGGCCTGGAATCCGGCGCCGACGACTACGTCATCAAGCCCTTCGAACCGCGCGAACTATTGGCGCGCATCCGAGCCGTGATGCGCCGCGCCGGCGCCGAGCCCGGCATCGCCCCCGCCCCCGCGCCATCGACGCTGCCGCCCGGCCGTGTGCGAATCGGTGCTGCGGTGCTCGACCTCAAGCGCGGCCTGCTGGTGACCAATGAGGGGCGCGAGGACACGCTGACCGAGGGCGAGTTTACCCTGCTCAAGCTGCTGGCCGAGAACCCCAACAAGGCGCTGCACCGCGACTGGCTGCTGGAGCGCATCTCCGGCGAGGATGAGCCGGAGGCCTTCGACCGCGCCATCGATTTACGAGTGATGCGCCTGCGCCGGAAGGTCGAGCGCAACCCGTCACGGCCCATGGCGATCCGCACGGTGCGCGGCGTGGGCTACCTGTTCGACCCTGAAGGCGTTTAGGAAAAACCGGCCCAGTCGATCGACGCACGGGCCAGCGCGTCGATCGTGTCGCAGACCGGGAAGGCCAGGGCCGGCCCGGCTGCGATGCCGAGCGGGATCTCGGTGCAGCCCAGGACCACCGCCCGCGCGCCACGCGCGTGCAGCCGCCGCGCGACCTCGGCGAGTGGCGGATAGGCACTGTGCACGTCATTCGCCTTCACCCGCGCGATGGCGGGCGTGACGAGGCTGGCCTGCTCGGCCTCGCTCGGGGTCAGGCACGCCCAGCCGCGCGCTTCGAGGCGAGCCTGGTACAGCCGCATCGCCAGCGTCGCCGCCGTGCCCATCAGTCCGATCGGGCCGGGGGGGACGCCAAGGCGCAGCAGCTCGGCCTCCGCCGCATCGACGATGTGCAGGATCGGCAGGGGGGTGGCTTCCTGCATCGCCTCGTACCAGCCATGCGCGGTGTTGCAGGGGATGGCGATGGCGCCGCAGCCCGCACCTTCCAGCCCGCGCAGGCCGCGCAGCAGGAAGGGCCACGGGTCCGCCGCCCCGGCCAAGCGCGCCGCAGTGCGATCCGGCACGCGCGGGTCTGACCACAGCACGGCTGGCAGGTGTTCCTGATCGCAACGCGCGGGCGTCAACTGGGTGAGCCGCAGCATGAATTGCGCCGAGGCGAGCGGCCCCATGCCGCCCAGCACGCCAAGCACCTTGTCCACCATCGCGGGCCGTCCCTTCTCGCTTCGCCGGTCAGGCCAGGCCCCGCAACCCATCCCAGACCAGCTTCGTGCCGCTGAGCGCGAGCATCACATAGATGATGCGGTAGAACACCCTGTCGCTCATTCGCGCCTGGAGCCAGAGGCCCATCCTCACCCCGATCGGCACCAAGGGCAGCAGCAGCAGGCTGGTGAGCAGGTTGGCGGCGGAAAGCTGGCCGAGCAGGAAATACGGCACCAGCTTGAGGTAGTTCAGCACCGCGAAGAACACGACCGTGGTCGCAGCCAGCGTCGCGCGGTCGAGCCGCAGCGGATACATATATACTGCGAGCGGCGGCCCGCCGGCATGGGCGACCGTGCTCGTCAGCCCCGAGAGCATGCCCCACAAGCCGCCGCGCCAGCGGCTGCTCTTGGCGGGCGGCGGCAAGGTGCGTCCCGGGCGGGCCTGCCACAGGCTCCGCGCGAGGAACGCCAGGGCAATGGCGCCCACCATCAGCTTCACCGCGGCATCCGACAGCAGCCCGAACACCGCGACGCCGATAAGCAGGCCGAGCAGCCCGCCTGGCATGATCGCGCGAAGCTCCGCCAGGCTCCAGCGGCCCCACCAGGCGCGTAGCGAGGCGATGTCCATCGCGCAGAGCAGCGGCAGCGAGATGCCCGCCGCCTGGGGCGCGGGGATCACCAGCGACATCAGCGGCACCATCGCGTTGCCGGCCCCCGAGGCGAAGCCGGCCTTGGTGATGCCGCTCAGCAGCACGGCGGGGATGGCGAGCACCCAGAACCAGGGGTCGGCAATGATCGGCATGGCGGGGTGGCATCCTGCGCAGCGGCGTGTATGGCGATGCCTCAATTGCATGACATGGTTGGGCGCGCATCCCCGGTATGGAACACATGACCGACCCGCTCTGGCTGGCTGGGCTGGCGGCGGCGATGGCGGCGACGGGGCTGGCTTCGGGGCTGCTCGCGGGGCTGCTCGGCGTGGGCGGCGGCATCGTCATCGTGCCGGTGCTGTTCAGCGTGTTACCGTTGTTCGACATCGCCGAGAGCGTGCAGATGAAGCTGGCCGTCGGCACCTCGCTCGCCACCATCATCCCGACCTCGATCCAGTCGGCGCGCAAGCATTTCGCGAAGGGCACGATGGATGTGCCTTTGCTGCGCACGCTCGTGCCCTCGATCATGGCAGGGGTGCTGCTGGGCACGCTTCTGGGCATCGTCGTGCATGGCAAGGTGCACGCCGCGGTCTTCGCGGTGATCGCGCTGGCGGTGGCGGTCAACATGGGTTTTACGAGTGTCGATTGGCGGCTGCGGGATCGATTTCCAACTGGCAAAAGGCGCCACGCCATCGGCGGCTTCATCGGCGCGGTGAGTGCGATGATGGGCATCGGCGGCGGTACGGTGGGCGTGCCGATCCTGTCCATGTTCGGCGCGCCGATCCGCAGCGCGGTGGCCACCGCCAGCGCCTTCGGCATCATCATCTCCATCCCGGCGACGATCGGCTTCATCTATGGCGGCTGGGGCGACCCCGCCCTGCCGCCGCTAAGCCTCGGCTACGTGAATCTGGTCGGCTTCGCGCTGATCGTGCCGGCCAGCCTGGTTGCGGCGCCATGGGGCGTGAAGCTCGCGCACTCCATCCCGCCGCTGCTGCTCAAGCGCTGCTTCGCGGCGTTCCTCGGGCTGACGGCGGTCAGGATGTTCTGGTCGCTGGCGTCGTAGATCAGGGTCGCCAGGGCAGCGTCCCGGCCGGAAGGTGCCGCGCCGCAAGTGTCGCCAGCGCCATCAGCCCCGCCATCAGCAACAAGGCCAGCCAGGAGACGGCGGCGGCGAGGGGCGATTGCCCGCTCTCCTGCAGGCCGAACACCAGCACGCCGAGCGTCTGCGTCCCCGGCCCGTAGAGCAGCGCCGAGACCGTCACCTCATTCACCGCCGTCAGCGCCACCAGGATACCCCCCGCGGCCAGGGCCGGCGCCAGCGGCGGCAGGTGGATGCGCGACAGGCGCCGCCACGGCCCCGCACCCATGCCCCGCGCCGCCTCATCCAGCGTCGGGTCGAGCCGCGCGGCCGCCGCCGTCACCGGGCGCAGGGCCAGCGCCTGGAAGCGCATCAGATAGGCGAACAGGATCAAGCCGAGCGTGCCGTAGATCGCGCCCCCGCCGGGCAGCGAGAGCACAATCAGGATCGCCGCAACCCCCGTGATCGCACCGGGCAGCGCATAGGCGAGGTCTGGCGCCGCCGTCGCCACGCGCAGCGCCCGCGCGCGCAGCCCGAGTGCCAGCGGCAGTGCCGCCATCGCCAGCAGCGCCGCCGCCCCCACCGACAGCAGCAGCGAATTGCCGAAGGCCCGCGCCGTATGCGCGCCAGGTGCGACGGCGGCGAGGAAATGCCGCGGCGTCACCGTCGCGGCGGAGAGCTGCACCCCCATCGCCGGCACCAGCGCGGCCGCCAGCAGCGCCATCAGCGGCACGGCCAGAATGAGGAACAGATAGCCCAGCACCAGCGCCAGCGCCGCGCCCCGGCCGCGTTCCAGCGGCAGGGCCACGAAAGGCAGCCGCCCGCCGCCCGGCGCGCGACGCGCCGCCAGCGCCTGGAGCAGCAGCGCGGGCGCGGCCATGACGGCCAGGAGCAGCGCCAGCGCCGCCGCCTGCTCCAGCGCCGCTGCGCCGCCACTCGACAGACGCTGCCAGATCAGCACGGTCAGCACGGTGAAGCGCGCCGGAATGCCGATCAACGCGCCGACGCCGAAATTGCCGAGTGCGGCGACATAGGCAAGCCCCGCCCCGGCCAGCAGCCCCGGCGCCAGGAGCGGCCATACAGCGCGGCGGAGCGCCATCTCGGGCGTGGCACCAAGCCCGCGCGCCGCCAGCACAACCTCGCCCGGCACGCGGCGCAGCAGGGCGGCGATGGCGAGCAGCACTAACGGCGCTCCCTGCACGCCGAGCAGGGCGATCATCCCGGCCGGCCCGTAGATCGGATTCGGCGTGCCGATCGGTGGCGCCAGGTCGAGCGCCAGCAACAGGGGCGAGGAAGGCCCGCCCGCCTGGATCCAGCCCAGCGCCATGATCTGCGGCGGGATCAGCACAGGCAGCATGGCAGCAAAAATCAGCGCACCGCGCCCCGGCAGGCCGCGCAGCAGCAATGCCCAGGCCGACGCCGCGCCGATCAGCGTCGCGAGCAATGCCGCGCCGAGCGCCACCACAAGCGACCGTCCCGCCGCGCGCCAGACGGCGGCATCGGCGAAGACCGCGGCGAGCGCGCCGCCGGCCAGCGCCTCCATTACCAGTCGCGCCAGGGGCGCGGCGCCGATCAGCAGCAGCCAGGCCAGGCAGAGGCCCAGCACCAGCCGCCCCGGCCCCGCGCCAGCGCTTTCCGCCGCGCGGCTCAAGCGATGTTCAGCCGCCGGTGAGTTGCGCGAAACGGGCCAGCGCCGCGGTCTGCTCCGTGGCCGCGCGGGCCGCATCGAAGGGCATGATCCGGATCGATTTCGGGTCCGGGAAGCCCGCCGGCGGCGCGACCTCCGGGTCGATCGGCAGGAAACCCTGGCGGGAGGCGAGCTCCTGTCCCTCCCGCGACAGCAGGAAGTTCAGGAAGGCCACCGCCGCCGGCACGTTGCGCGCGGTGGAGAGGATGCCCGCCGGCTCGGTGATGGCCGAGACGCCGTCTTCGGGGAACACGAAGCGCACCGGGGCGCCGCGCGCGGCCTCGCGGATCGGCAGGTAGTCGATGGCGATGCCGAAGGCGCGCTCGGCCCCGGCCACGGCCTGCATCACCGGGCCATTGCCGCCGCGCGCCTGCACGCCGTTGGCGACCAGCCGCTCGATATAGGGCCAGCCGAGCGCCGGATTCTGCGCCAGGGCGAGCACATGGATCGCCGCAGCGCCGGAGACGGCGGGCGAGGGCATCGCAACCTGGTTGCGCGCACGCGGTTCGGCGAGGTCGGCCCAGCTTCGCGGCACGAAGGGGGCGCGTAGATGGTGCACGATGCCCGTGGTGATCAGCTTGGTGCCGAAATGCGCACGGCCGGGATCGACCTGGGCGGTCGGCGTTCCGCCGAGCTGTACCTCGGGGCTGGCGCGCAGCCGGCCTTCGCCCTTGAGACCCTCGAAGGTCAGGGTATCGGCCAATAGCAGCACGTCCGGGCGCGGCTGCCCGGCCGCGATTTCGGCGCGCAGCCTTGTCATAACTTGGCCGGTGCCGCCGCGGATCCACTCGACCTGCACCGCGGGATGGCGACGCCGGAATGCCTCGACCGTACCGGCGGCGTCGGGTTCGAGCTGCGACGTATAGAGCACCAGATTGCCCGAGACTTCCTGCGCCGAAGCCGGGCGGATCATCGCCGCGGCGAGGCCCAGGGTCGCCATGCCAATTTCACGCCTGCGCATCTTCTATCTCCCAAGCAGCGTTGTCCGACTGTCGATCTAGCGACGGTTGGGCGCGCCGGGCAGAGGGGGAATGTGAAGTTCCTGAGTCGGCCGACGGCAAACCTACGGCGGGGTCATGAAATTCGCCGTGGCACTGGCGCGGCCGATCAGCGCTGTCATGTCCGGGTGCTCATGGCTGCGCTCGGCAGTGAGCGCGCCCATGGGGCAGTAATATTCGTGCGCCTGCGGCATCTGGTGCCGGGCGAAGCCCAGATAGTCGCGCTCCTTCAACCCGTAGAGCACACGAACGTCGCGCACCGGCAACACCAGGGGTTCGCGCGGTTCGGCGCGCAGCAGGCGGATCAGGCGCCACCGTGGCGTTGGATCATGCTGCTCCACGGGATCGAGCAGCCAGCGGAGCGGGCAGACCACCAGCAGCGAGGTCGTCGAGGGGGCGAACCTCGCCCGCTTGTCCTGCAGGTTGGAGACCGAGCCACAGGCCTCGATGCAAAGGATGTCGGCGTAGCGATCGGCCGGGTCCGGGCTGAAATGCAGCCAAAGCCCGTCGGGCAAGGTGCGATAGGTGGCGCTGCCTGGCAACTTCAGGAAAGGCTGGCCACCTGGCGTTGCCTGGCGAGTCGGCTCTCCTGGCCGGCCGCGCAGCCAGGTGCCAGGCTGCTTGGGCGTCTTGACCGCCCCGGGCGGTCGCTGTGGCCAAGCACGGAGACGGTTGCGGACGAGCTCGTCCAGGACCTTGCCGCCAGGAGCTCTCTGAGTTTCGCGCATAGAGTGTGGGTTCCCTGTGGATATCAACCTGACGTAGATAGATTCACCGATTTTCAGGCAAATTCAAGAGGTTTATTTGCATTTTTCTTAGGTATTTCGCGGCCAGGTTGTAGAACGGGCTGCCGCACTGACAGTGTAAGCGGGCCGAATCACCTTCCGTTCTGGCCTCGAATGGCCCTGCGCAATTGCGCCTGACGAGTTTTCCCCAGTAGATCAATTGCTTGCGCGACCGCTGCAATTGCAGCGACCTCTGCCGCAATTGCAGATCAGCCCAGCCGCAATTGCAGATCGCTCGCCAGCAATTGCATCCTCCTGATCGATGCCTTGGGTGACTGGGGGGGAATTCGGGGCCGGACCGTCCCGCCGCCGCACAGCAAGAACCCCGCCCGGCCGGCGCCGGGCGGGGTTCTCGCGGGAGCGACGGGCCGGGCGGCGCCCGGCAGGGATCAGCCGCGGTTGTCGAGCGGGCGGTAGTCGCGCGATGCCGGGCCCGTGTAGATCTGGCGCGGGCGGCCGATGCGCTGCGAGGGATCCTCGACCATTTCCTTCCACTGCGACACCCAGCCCACCGTGCGCGCCACCGCGAAGATCACCGTGAACATGCTGGTCGGGATGCCCATCGCCTTGAGGATGATGCCCGAATAGAAATCGACGTTCGGATAGAGCTTGCGGCTGACGAAATACTCGTCCTCCAGCGCCACCTTCTCCAGCGCCATCGCCATGTCGAGCAGCGGCTCGTCCTTGATGCCGAGCTCGGCGAGCACCTCGTGGCAGCTCTGCTGCAGGATCTTCGCGCGGGGGTCGAAGTTCTTGTACACGCGGTGGCCGAAGCCCATCAGCTTCACGCCCGAATTCTTGTCCTTCACCTTCTCGATGAAGGCCGGGATGTTATCCACATGCCCGATCTCGGCCAGCATCTTCAGCACCGCCTCATTCGCACCGCCATGCGCCGGGCCCCACAGGGCGGCGATGCCGGCTGCAATGCAGGCGAAGGGGTTCGCACCCGTCGAACCCGCAAGGCGTACCGTGCTGGTGGAGGCGTTCTGCTCGTGGTCCGCATGCAGAACCAGGATGCGGTCCATCGCCTTGGCCAGGGTGGGCGAGACAGTGTAGGGTTCGGCCGGCACGGAGTTCAGCATGTGCAGGAAATTCGCCGCGTAACCCAGGTCGTTGCGCGGATACACGAAGGGCTGGCCGAGCGCGTATTTGTAGGCCATCGCCGCAATCGTCGGCACCTTGGCAATCAGCCGGAAGGCCGCGATCTCGCGCTGCCGCGCATCGCTGATGTCGAGGTTGTCGTGATAGAAGGCGGCCAGTGCGCCGACCACGCCGCACATCACCGCCATCGGGTGCGCATCGCGGCGGAAGCCGTCGAAGAAGCGGCGGATCTGCTCATGCACCATGGTGTGGTAGGTCACGCCCTTGCGGAACTCGTCGAGTTCCTTGGGGGTCGGCAATTCGCCATTCATCAGCAGGTAGCAGACCTCGATGAAGTCGCTGTGCTCGGCCAGTTGCTCGATCGGGTAACCGCGATACAGCAGGATGCCCTCATCGCCGTCGATGTAGGTGATCTGGCTTTCGCAGCTCGCCGTCTCGCCATAGCCAGGGTCGAAGGTAAAGACGCCCAGATCGGCGTAGAGCTTGCGGATATCAACGACATCGGGCCCGACGGAGCCCTTGAGCACCGGCAGCTTGGTGCTGCGGTTGGTCCCGTCCAGGGTGAAGGTGACGGTGCCGTTCGGCGTTGCGGTCATGTTGCTTCCTCGCAGGCAGGGTGGCAGGCAGGTTCGGGTCGTGGCCGGTCTCGCTGTGGCAGGGCGGGCCATGCGACGCGGTCATGGTGCACTGCAAGATAGGGGCGCGGTCCCCCTTTTGGCAACGTCGCCCTGGCTATGGTTTCCTGCGCAGGGCCATCAGTGAATGCTCAGCCCTGCGCCCTCCCGGAGCAAGGCGCGCAGCCGCGCCACCTCGGCCTCGGTCATGCCGACATGGCCGGGCGCGAAGAACCGCGGGTCGGGGGTATGGAGCAGATAGGCCTGCGTCTCATCCACCATCAGCTCCTCGATTTCGGTGTCGTAGCCTTCGCGGCCGAGGAAGGCGCGGAAGGCGGAGCGCTCGGCCTCGGTGAAGGCCTCGTTCCAGGCCCGCCGGATGGCGGCAGCGTAGGCCGGCGTGGTGCCGTACAGCCCGTGTCCGAGCTCATGGCGGAGGATGGTGTTGCGCCAGCCCTCTGCCATTCTGGCATCGGGCGTGGCGATCGAGAGCAGCACGATTTCCTGCCCCGCCGGCACCAGGGCGCGCGCCTGATGCAGGCGTGCCGCCACCCAGACCTCCTCCGCCCGCAGGGCCACCCCGGCCTCGACGGCGAGGCGGAAGAAGCGGGCGAGGTCGCCGCCGCGGTAGTTGTGCCCGTAGTAGAAAGTGCCCGGCGTGTCGTCGGCGCGGGAAATCGCCTCGGCCATCTCGGCCTCTGTCAGAACGCGATGCCGCGGCAATCCAGCCTTCTCGACCAAGGCGGCAACCCTGTTCAGCGCCGCGCCCTGCGCCTCGAGGGTCGGGAAATCGAGCACGAAAACCGCCCCGTTGCCGGCATAGCGCAGCATGATGGGCGTTGCGGCGCGGTGCTCGGCGATGGCGGCCTCGTCCAGTAGCGGCGGCAGGCCGCTGAGGCGTTCCGCCAAGGGGGGCGGCGCAGGCGCAGCCTCACGGGTGGGGGCGGGGGTGATCTCGCGCGGCGTCGCCCAGCCCGTGAGCGGGGGTGCGCCGCGCGGCCAGAACCACCACGCGCTGCCGCCCGCGGCCAAGAACGCCAGCACGACGAGGCCGAGAGTCAACCCCTGGCCGAGCCCGGCCGGCGGCGATCGCGGTGCTGGCGCCTTGGGGGGCGGCACGGAATTGACCGACGCCGGACGCACCAGGCGGATCGTCTCGTCCTCTTCGCCGGCCACCGTCTGCTAGCCGCCGAGATTCAGCACCTGGACACGTCGGTTGCGCGGCTCGGCCACCGCATCGCCGGTGGGGACCAGCGGCGTGGTTTCGCCGAGGCCCACCGCCTGCAGGCGCGAGGCCGAGACGCCGTGCTGCTGCACCAGATACGCGCGCACCGCCTCCGCCCGGCGTTCAGACAGGCGCTGGTTGCTCAAGTCGTCGCCCACTGTGTCGGTGTGGCCCTCGATCCGGAAGCGGTAGGGCGCCAGCGCCTCGGAGGACAAGGCGCGACCGAGCGGCGCGAGCGACTGCTCCGCCTGCGGTGTCAGCACAGCCGAGCCGGACGCGAAATTCACCGTCATCGAGATCGCCGCCACATCCGGCGGCGCGGTGGTTCGCGGCGGCGGCGCGGGCGCGCTCGGCGGGCTGCCGGGCAGGATCGGGTTGGCGACCAAGGGTGCGGCGCCGGGGGCTGGAGCCGGCTCCGGCGCCGGGGTGGCGGAGGGTAGGCGAATGCCGCGCGTCGCCGCTCCCTCGCCACGCGGGCGGAGCTGTTCGATCAGCGACTGCGCTGCCGGGTCGATCTGCGCCTCGGCGGGGGCGGACAGGCCCAGGAGAACGGCGAGGCCAAGAGGGGCGAGGCACAGGCGGGACATGAATCGGGTCTCCAGGCGGGTCACGGCGCGGCTTGTAGCATGGCCGGTCGGCGCGGGCGCTGCACGGTGTTTCGCGACTCACACAACGCCCATCGCCTGATGCACGTGGAGCCGCTCGGCGAGAAGGCGCCCGATCACGCTCCGCAGTTCCTCCATCACCTCCGGCGGCGGGGGCAGCCCGGGCGGGACCAGGGCGCGCACCAGGGCCGGCACATCGGCCGTCACGGCGCGCTGCCCGGCGTGGTCGGGAGCGAGGCGTGCCACTAACTGCATCACGGCGAGTTCCATCGGCTCTGCCGAGAGCCCGCCGCCCAGCGCCGCCGAGGCCAGCGCCAATTGTCCTTGCCCCTTGCCGTGCGGTGCAAGCCGCCGCGCCGCCGCCGCGTTCAGCCGCCGCGCCGGCCCCTCATCGCCGCCCGGCATCCGCCAAAGCGGCTGCGCCAGGCCCGAGCCGAGCAGCAGGCACAGCAGCTCGCTCGGCCGCACCTTGTCGCAGCCGGGCAACGCCAGCAGCTCCGCGATGCGGCGCGGGCCGGCTGCCAGCGCGGCGCGTATCGGCCCGATCAGCGCGGGCGGCAATTCGGCGATGCCCGCCTGGGTGACGAGCTGTGGCGTCTCGGCGCTGTCGCTGACGCTGGCGAGCAGCACTTCGGCCGTTGTCGCCTCCGCCAGCACGTGCCGGATGCCGCGCATGAAGATGTCGCGGCGGAAGGCGCGCTGCACGCACAGATCGGTGATCAGCTCACGCGACCCGGCATCAGGTGCGGCGTGCCATAGCGCCTGCTGCGGCGGCGTCAGGTTCATCGCCGGCAGGTTCTCGGCGATGGTCGCGCTGCCGACATGCTCGAGCCGTGCCGCCCCCAGCGCCAAGGCCACATCGGCGAAGAAGGCGGGGCGCCAATGCGAGGTGAGGAATTCATGCACCAGGTAGCTTTCGCTGCGCGGGGTCTTGTGGTCGGTCAGGGCGCGCAGCCAGGAGCTTGCCGGCAGGTGATGCGCCTGCGCGGCCTGCAGCGCCGCCACCAGTTCTCGTGCGGCCGGCAACCCGGCTGCGCTGCCGCCCGCTGCCATCAGCGCCCCGCGCACCAGCTTCGCGAGGCCGAGCGCACCGCCCGCGCCGGGCAGGGCGTTGTAGCTCAGCATCACCAGCCCGCCTGGCTTCACCCGCCGCGCGAGCAGGCGCAGCAACCCCTCCCGCACCGGATCGGCGACCCAGGACCACAGGCCATGCACGGTGACGAGGTCTAACTCCGGCAGGCGGTCGATCTCGGCAGCTTGCATCTCGGCCAGGTCGGCTTCGAGATAATGCAGGTTGGCGAGCTCCGCCTCGGCGGCGAGCGAGCGCGCCTCGGCGATATGCGCCGGGTTGTAGTCGAGCCCCAGCACCTTGGCGTTGGGGTTTCCCGCGGCGAGCACGGCGGCGGTATAGCCGGTACCGCAGCCGATATCGGCGATCGCCATGGGCTGGTCCGGCGAGACCTCCCACGCCACGCCCTGCATCGCGCAGATGGCGGCGAGGTGCGGTGGTGCGACGAAGGGGTGCCAGGCGGGCGGGTAGGGCTGCTGCACAGGGTAGCCCCGGCCCCAGGCGGCGGTTTCGGTCATGCGGTCGGTTCCAGCCCAGAGACTTTTGGAAGTGGGGCTTTGGGCGCCAGCTTCGCCTCATCGGCATCGCGCGCGCGGGGCCTGGGTGTGCCGAGCCAGCTCGTCCAGCCGAGCCGCGCGCCGCCCGCGCCAAGCCGCGCGGCCGGCACCTCGCCGGCGGCCAGAACCGCGTTGAAAGCGAAATCCTGCTCCAGCCCGACATGCAGGCGCGTGAGTTCCACCAGCCGCCCATGCAGCGCCGCGCCGGGCAGCAGCGCCTCGAA
>JBBSCP010000127.1:0-12274 GCA_038250135.1 Acetobacterales bacterium
CTTGTTCGGGTTCTCGCTTTCCAGGAACAGCAGTTGGGCGCAGATCAGCGACGCCACCTGGTCGTAGATCGGACCCGTGAGGAAGATGATGCGCTCCTTCAGCAGGCGCGAATAGATGTCGTAGGCCCGCTCGCCGCGGGCTGTCTGTTCGACGACCATCGGCACCAGCGAGTTGTTGTAGACTTCGACCGGATCGCGGTCCCGCATGGTCATTCCTTTCCTGCCGACCCTGAGGGCGCCGGCGCGAGGCTGGGTTGAGGCACCGAAGCCGTCACGGCCCCCGGCGACTCTACCCTGTCAGGGTTAATGTGGTGAAAGCGGACGAAAGCGCAAAGCCCCCCCAGCCCCACCGATTTCGCTGGCGGGACTGGGAGACTTATTTGGCCCTCAGGCGGCGGGCACGGCCATCCTGCCGCTTGCCTTCTCGCCGCCGCGGTGAGGCGCTCGTTCAGGCGGTTCGTCTGTGCGCGGGGCCGCAGTCGCGGCCCAAGCAAGGGCGGCCCGAACAAGGGTGGGTAGGGCGACGCGCCGCCAAAGTGATGCTTCGCCTCAAGCCGTCGGAACCAGCGCGTCCGGCGCTACTGGCACGTCCGTGACCTTGGCGAGTTCCAATACGAAATCGACCACCTTCTCCTCGAACAGCGGCGCGCGGAGGCTTTCCACCGCCTGCTGGTTCTTCTGGAAGAACTCGATCACCTGCTTTTCCTGGCCCGGATAGCGGCTGGCCTCGCGGCGCATCGCCTGGCCGAGTTCCTCGTTCGTGACCTGGATGTTGTTGCTGCGGCCGATTTCCGACAGCAGCAGGCCGAGGCGGATGCGGCGCTCGGCGATGGCGCGGTAATCGGCCTTCAGCGTTGCCTCATCCTTGCCCTGGTCGTCGGAGTCGAGCTTGCCTTCCTTGAGGTCGGCCTCGACACGCTGCCAAATCTGCTCGAACTCGCCGGTCACCATGCCTTCGGGCACTTCGAAGGTCGCGCGCTCGGCCAATGCGTCGAGCAGCAGGCGCTTCACGTTCTGCCGCGCCACGGCGTCGTATTCGCGCTGGAGGTTATCGGTGACTTGCTTGCGCAGCGTCGTCATGTCCGGCAGGCCAAGGCGCTTGGCGAATTCGTCGTCGATCTCCGGCAGGACCTTCTTCTTCAGGCCCTTCGCGGTGATGGCGAACACCGCCGCCTTGCCGGCGAGGTCGGCCGAGCCGTATTCGGCCGGGAAGGCCACGTCGATGTCCTTCGCCTCACCGGGAGACATGCCTGCGAGCTGCTCGGTGAAGCCGGGGATGAAGCCCGAGCCGCCGACCTCGATGGGCATGTCACTGGCGGTGCCGCCCTGGAAGGGCTCGGCGAGTGTGCCGTCCTCGTTTTTGATGCGGCCTGCGAAGTCGCAGACCAGCACGTCGCCGACCACGGCGGGGCGAACCTCGGCCACGTCTTCCATATTGGCGAGGCGGCCGCGCATGGTGGCGAGGAAGCCGTCGATCTCCGCCTCGCCCGGGGTCGCCTTCTGGCGGTCGAGCAAGATGCCGGCGAAGTCCGGCATCGAGATTTCGGGCAGCAATTCGAGGTCGATCTTGTATTCCAGGTCGCCGCCCTCGGCGTAGTTCACCAGTTCGATCTTGGGCTGCATGGCGGGGCGGAGGCCGCGATCGGTGATGAGCTGGCGCGTCGCCGCATCGACCGACTGTTCCAGCACTTCGCCGGCAACGGCGGTGCCGTAGCGCTGCTTCACGACGGCGACGGGAACCTTGCCGGGGCGAAAGCCGGGCAGCTTCAGGTCGGCGCCGAGTTCGGCCAAGCGCTTGTCGCGTCGCGCGGCGAGGCTCGCTGCGGGAACCACGACCTGGAACGCCTTCTTCAGCCCCTCGGCGGGAAGCTCGGTGACCTGCATGGGGAACCTTCTTTATCGAAATGGGGCAGCCGCGGGCGGTCCGCGCGCCAAAAGCAACTGAGCCGGCCCCGATAGCGCCCGAGGCGCCCGGGGGCAATGGGGCGGGCCAAGAAAGGGCAGCCCCGGCCACCGGGGCCACCCAAAAGGGGCCGCACAGCGGCCCCCGCGCACAGACAAAACGCATGGCCCCGGCCAACAGCGCGTCGGCGAGCCAGCCAAGCCCGCGGAGCGGGCGCCCGGAGCCTGAGGGTTACTATATGCGGGCGGAGGGACTCGAACCCCCAAGGCTTGCGCCACTGGAACCTAAATCCAGCGTGTCTACCAATTCCACCACGCCCGCGCGGTGCGCCCTATCTAGCGGGGTGGAGCGGCGCCGTCACCGGGCCAGCAGCGCCCTTGCGCAGGCGTCGAGGATCGCCTCGGCATCCAGCCCGTACTCCCGGTAGAGGTCGGGGATATCGCCCGCCTGGCCGAAGCGCGAGACACCGAGCGGCTCCACCGCCTGGCCGCGCACCGCGCCCAGCCAGCCATGGGCGGCCGGGTGACCATCGAGGATCGTCACCAGGCCCGCATCGCGCGCGAGGGGCGCCAGAAGCCGGGCGATGTGGCTCTCACCGCGCCGCGCGAGCCAATCGGCATGCAGCCGATCTGGCGAGGTGATGGCGAGCAGCCCGGCCTCAGGCACATCCTCGCGCAGCGCCGCGAAGGCCTCCTGCGCCTCGGGGGCAAGGGCACCCTGGTGGGCGATGGCGATGGAGGCACCCGGGGCCGGCGGCACAGCCCAATAGGCGCCGGAGATCACGCTGGCCGCATCCACCACCCGGTCCGGCTGCGCCAGGGCGCGGGTCGAAAGCCGCAACCACACGGCGCTGCCGTCGGGCTTCTGCATGTGCTCGAAGGCAAAACGCATCAGCACGGCGAGTTCGTCGGCATAGGCGGGCTCGAAGCTCGCGAGCCGGTCCTGCGCCATGCCGATCAGGGGCGTGTTGACCGATTGGTGCTGTCCGCCCTCCGGCGCCAAGGTCACGCCCGAGGGCGTGGAGACGAGCAGGAAGCGCGCATCCTGGTAGCAGCCGTAAATCAGTGCATCGAGGCCACGGTTGACGAAGGGGTCGTAGACCGTGCCGATCGGCAATAGCCGCGCGCCATTCAGATCATGCGACAGCCCCAGCGCGCCCAACAGGAGAAACAGGTTCTGCTCGGCGATGCCGAGTTCGATGTGCTGCCCCTCCGGCCCCATCCCCCAGCGCTGCGCGGAAGCCAGCTTGGCGTCGCGAAAAACGTCGTTCTTGAGGTGCCGGTCGAAGATGCCGCGCCGGTTGACCCAGGGGCCGAGGTTGGTGCTGACCGTCACATCGGGGCTGGTGGTGACGATGCGCGCGGCAAGGTCGGCACAATCCCCCTGCCCGCGGCCGATCTCGGCCAGGATCTCGCCGAAGGCGGCCTGGGTGGAGAGCATCCGGCCCGGCGGCACGCGCGGCGCCGGCAGCACCGCCGGCAGGGCGACGAACGGCGCGCTCAGGCGGCGGCCCTCCGGCGCGATCGGCTTGGCGAAGGGCGTGGCGTCGACGAACGCCTGCAGCTCGGCGGCGGAGGAAGGCAGGCCTTCGAATTCATCCCACTCATGGCCGTCGCGGATATCCATGGCCCGTTTGAAGGCGCCCATCTGCTCCTTGGTCATCAGGCCGGCGTGGTTGTCCTTGTGGCCGGCGAAGGGCAGGCCCATGCCCTTGATGGTATAGGCGATAAAGCAGGTCGGCTGGTCGCCGGACTCCGCCTGCAGCCGAAAAGCCTCGGTCAGCGTCTCGATGTCGTGGCCACCGAGATTGGTCATCAGATCGGCGAGTTCGTCATCGGTCAGCGGATCGACGATGGCGCGCACGCCCGGCACGCGGCCGAGTTCGGCCAGCAGCGCGTTGCGCCAGGCCGCACCACCCTGGAAGGTCAGCGCGGCGTAGAGGCTGTTGGGGCAGTCATCGATCCAGCGGCGCAGCGCCTCGCCCTCGGGCCGGGTAAAGGCGGCTTCCAGGCGCTTGCCGTATTTCAGCGTCACCACGTTCCAGCCCATGTCGCGGAACAGGCCCTCGATGCGGCCGAACAGGCGGTCCGGCACCACGCTGTCGAGGCTCTGTCGGTTGTAATCGATCACCCACCAGACGTTGCGGACATCGTGCTTCCACCCTTCGAGCAGGGCTTCGTAGATGTTGCCCTCGTCGAGTTCGGCATCGCCGACGATGGCCACGTGGCGCCCGGGCGGGATGTCGGGCCGGCTAAGCCCATGCAGCCGCACATAATCCTGCACCAGCGCGCCGAAGGTCGTCAGTGCCACGCCGAGGCCGACGGAGCCCGTGGAGAAGTCCACCTCCGCGCCGTCCTTGATGCGCGAGGGGTAGGGCTGGATGCCGCCGAACTGACGCAGCGTGCCGAGCCGTTCGCGAGTCTGGCGGCCGAACAGGTAGTTGATGGCGTGGAAGACCGGCCCGGCATGGGGCTTCACCGCCACGCGGTCCTGCGGGCGCAGGATCTCGAAATAGAGCGCGGCGAGGATCGACACGGCCGAGGCGCAGCTCGCCTGGTGGCCGCCCACCTTCAGCCCATCCCGGTTGGGGCGGAGGTGGTTCGCGTTGTGGATCATCCAGGCGGAGAGCCAGAGCAGCTTCTTCTCAAGCTGGTGCAACATCGGCACGCGCTCGGCCGCGGTGATTTCCTTGCGGATGGGCCGCTCGGCGGTCATGCCCCTGTCTCCGTCCCTGGCTCGTGGGCAGCACGTTAGGCGGTCACGTGCCCGGCGCGAAGCGGCCTTTCGGCCTGCCGGTGCCGTGGTAGAAGGTCGCAGCAAAACTCCAAGGATCGAGCGATTCGGACCGGCTCCATTGCGCGGCGCGGCCTGCTGACTTTCGCCCTAGCGGCGGCGGGGCCGGCGCGGCGCGGTTGGCGCCAGCCGGACCTTCTGCACCTCGGATGGCGTGTGGCTGCACTACCTGGACGCCGGGTCGGGGCGGACGCTGGCGCTGGTGCCGGGCTGGTGCATGCCGGCCTGGATCTTCGCACCACAGATTGAAGCACTCTCCGCACGCTACCGGGTGGCGGTGCTGGACCCGCGCGGCCAAGGGCGCTCGGACGTTCCGGCCAGCGGCTATGAGCCGGCGCGGCGCGGGCGCGATGTCAGCGAGTTCATCGTCCATCTCGGCCAGTCGCGGGTGGCGCTGGTCGCTCGGCGTGCTCGATGCGCTGTCGAGTGTGAGTGCCAGCGGCGATGCGCGCCTGGCGGGGCTCGTGCTGATCGACAATTCCGTGGGCGAGGGCACGCCGCCGCCCGCACCCGCCGGCAATTTCTTCGCCAACCTCCGCCGGCAGCGGGACCGCACGGTGCGCGGCTTCGTCGCCAGCATGTATGCCACACCCCAGCGCCCCGACTACCTCGACCAGATCGCGCGCGACGCGCAGCGCATGGCGGTGGAGGACAGCATCCGCCTGCTCTCCTACCCGCCCTGGGCCTGGGCGCTGAACGGCGCCTTCAGCGTGGTGGCGACGCCACTCGCCAACCTCATGGGTCACGGAATCGGCATCATCTCATTGTTCCTGGCGGGGTTTGCTTGTTACATGTGCGCCGCCCTCGCTTGGCCCCGGAGAGCCTGATGATCGCGACCCGCCGAACGCTGCTTGCCGCCGGCGCCGCCGCCTTTGCGCTGCCGGCCGCCGCCCAGGCTCCAACGCCCGCCCACGCAGCGGACTGGACGCGAGCAAAATAATCTCGAGGCGATGCGCGCCTCCAACCGCGGGACGGACATTTCCGCGGCAAGTTTCCAGGCGATCCAGACCCGCAAGGTGGCGGCGCTTGCCCGCATCGAGGTCTATCTGCGCGCCCGCTTCCAAGCCGCCGACCCCGCCGTGATGCGCGCCTTCGCCGAGGTGCCGCGCGAATACTTCCACTACATGCATGAGGGCCGCCGCAACGCCGCCGCCGACGCCCACGATACCGAGGCCAAGCCCTGGGCCGTGGGCTACGGCTCGGCGCTGTCGGACTATCTCGGCCAGGCCTACATGACGCAGGTCTGCGCCCCGAAGCCCGAGCATGTGGTGCTCGAGATCGGCACCGGCTCAAGCTTTCAATCGGCCCTGCTGTCGCGGATCGTGGCGCGGCAATACTCGATCGAGATCATCGCGCCGCTGGGCAACTCCGTGGCGCCGATGTTCGCCCCGCTCGGCTACGCCAACGTGCAATCGCGCGTTGGCGATGGTTGCTTCGGCTGGCCCGAGGTGCAGGGCGGCTTCGACACCATCATCGTGACCTGCGCCGCGCAATGGGTGCCGCCCGCCCTGTTGGAGCAATTGAAGCCCGGCGGGCGACTGGTCATCCCGATCGGCCAGCCCTTCCGCCGCGGCCAGTTCCTCTACATCTATACCAAGGACGAGGATGGGCGTGTGCGCAGCCGTTAGGATTTGGGCGTGTATTTCATCCCGATGACCGGCGCGATGATGAACCGGCCCGAGCTGCCGGCGACGCCAAGCTGAGGGGTCAGACAAACCCCTTCGCCAGCTTGCGGATCGGCGCGGCGGCGGCGCGCTTGCCCTCGCCGGCGTAGTCCTCGTGGTATTCCTCGATCTTTGCCGGGTCATACTGGTAGTTCACCATCAGCGCGAAGGCCTCGCGGTAGCCCTTCTCCGAGGTATCGCCGCGCCAGTTCAGGCGCTCGACGCGCGCGCCGTTGGACAGGTGAAAATGCCCCACCGGGTCGCGCAGGCGCTTGCCGCGACCGCTGCTTTCGGCCAGCAGGTAGCGCGCGGCGGCGCGGATCAGTATGGGTTCGACCAGCTTCGCCAGCGCCTCCTGCCGCGCCCAGCCGCGCCGTTCGAGCGCGCGCGCCAGCGCTGCCACCGGCGCCTCGCCGGCAGGCGCCGCCTCACCGAGGGCGAGGCGGATCGGCACCGCCTCCTCCTCGCTCAGCAGCACAGCATCGCCAGCCGCGAGCTTTTCCTCCAGCCAGCCGCGGAAGCCGGGCATGGGAGAGAGGGTCGCGAAGGTCTTGAGGTTGCGGAACTCGGCCGAGAGCAACGTCACCACGCGCTTGATGAGGAAATTGCCGAAGGAGATGCCATCCAGCCCGCGTTGGCAGTTGTTGATCGAGTAGAAGATCGCCGTGTCGGCCTCGTTCGGATTCTGCACCGGCGCCTTCTCGTCCAGCAATCGCTGCACGCTGTCGGCCATGCCGCGCACCAGCGCGACCTCGACGAAGATCAGCGGCTCGTCGGGCATGCGGGGGTGGAAGAAGGCGTAGCAGCGGCGGTCCGAATCCAGGCGATTCTTCAGGTCGCGCCAGCCGCGGATGCGGTGTACGGCCTCATACCCCACCAGCTTCTCAAGCAGATTGGCCGGCGAGGACCAATCGACCCGGCGGAGTTCGAGGAAGCCCAGGTCGAACCAGCTCGCCAGCAGGCCCCTGAGATCGGCCTCCAGCGCCTGCAACATCGCGTCGCCTTTGGTCAGCGTCAGCAATTCGCCGCGCAGATCCACCAGGAACTTCATGCCGTCGGGAATGCCGGTGAATTGCGTCAGCAGGCGCAGGCGCGGCGGCTCCAACGTCCGGCGCAACCGCGCCTTGGCGACGGCGCGATCGACCGGCGTCGCGGCCTCGGCCACCTGCGCCCAGGCGGCGCGGGCGGCTTCCATGTCGGAATCGAAGGCGGCCAGGGTGCGCAGGAAGGCGCTTCGTCCTTCGGCATCCAGGCCGAGATAGGCCTGCGCGAGCCCGGCGGCGCGGCCCCGCGCCGAGACCTCGCCGCCCTTGCCGGCCAGGCAGGCGCGCATCTGTTCGGCGAAGTCGGCCACCGGCTCGCCGCCCGCCACGTCGCGCCACATCGCGGTGACGCGCCTGAGGGCCCGGTCCAGCAACCCCGGCCCCTCCACCAGCTCCGACATCACAGTTCCTTTCGGCATGTTTCAGGGAGCTTGCCAGAAGGGGGAAGCCCTAGTCGAGCGGAAGCTGCGCCAAGGTGGCGATCAGATCCTCGGCGATCATGCCTGGGCCGGTGGCCGCTGCGGCGGCGGCGTGCCGGTGGGCCGCTGCGGCCGCCGCCTCGAAGAGCGCCATGCCCTGCGCCAGCAGCGCCGCGATGATCCCGGCCAACACATCGCCGCTTCCGGCCGTGGCAAGGCTCGGCGGCGCGTTGTGATTGATTGCGGCGCGGCCATCAGGCGCGGCGATGACGGTATCCGGGCCCTTGAGCAGCACCACGGCGCCGGTCTCCCGCGCTGCGCGGCGGGCGGCGGCGAGGCGATCGGGGCCGATCGAGCCGAAGATCGCAGCGAACTCGCCCTCATGCGGGGTAAGCACGCTGGCGCCGCAAAGCGCCTCTGGCGAACCGGCCGCAGTGAGCGCCCCGGCATCGGCCACCACCTGGCGCCCCGCCGCGATCACCTGGCGCAGCAGCGCCGCCGTGGCGGGAGTCGTGGGCAGGCCGGGGCCGACCACCCAGGCATTGACCCGCCTATCCGCCAACAGCGAGGCAAGCGGCACCTCGCTGACCATCACGCCGGGCTCGCCGGCGCGCAGCACGGCGGCAGTGGTGGGGTCGGGGGCGAGCAGCGTCACCAGCCCCGCCCCGGCCCGCCGCGCCGCCCCGGCCGCGAGGCGCGCGGCGCCGGTCATGGCCGGGCCGGCGACAACGGCGACATGGCCGCGCCGGTATTTGTGGCCGGCGATCTCCGGCCGCGGCAGGCGCCACAGGCCAGGGCCGTTTGCGAAGGTCGCGGGCGCGATATACGCCAGAACCGAGCTCGGCAGCCCGATATCGGCCAGCACCAGCTCGCCGCAGAGGTCCCGGCCCGGATACAGCAGATGTCCCGGCTTGAGCCGGAAGAAGGTGACACTCAGCGCCGCCGCCATCACCGGCCCACGCGGCTGGCCCGTCGCGCCATCGAGGCCGGAGGGCATATCGACCGCGAGGATCGGCCCGCCCGCAGCGGCCAGCGTCGCCGCCACCTGCCCCTCGACGGGCCTGGTCAGCCCAGCACCGAACACCGCATCAATGATGAGCCCGGCGCGTGCGGCCTCGGCCGGCGTGAAGGGCAGCATCGGGCCATGCCACCCCGCCGCCGCCTGCGCCGCGTCGCTGTCGGGCCGGGGCGGGGCGAGTGCCGCCACCGCCACCGGCCAACCTGCCTGATCGAGCAACCGCGCCGCGACATAGCCATCGCCGCCATTGTTGCCTGGCCCGGCCAGCACCAGCGTGCGCAGGGGGCGAAACCGGCGCATGGCGGCGCGCGCCACGGCCCTTCCGGCCGCCTGCATCAGCGTGAAGCCCGGCACGCCCGCGGCGATGGCGGCAGCATCGGCGCGGGCCATCTCGGCGGGGCTGAGCAACTCTCCAGGCCAGGGCATCGTCGCAGGTTAACGCGCCGCGGCACGCGGAGCCTACAGCAGTATCCGTTCACACTGAATCAGTAGGAATGGATTTCGTGCTGACCTGCTGCTTGTCGTGGGGCGCCTGCACAACGTCGGTGGCGAGCCACCACCACCACGGCCTGCGCGTTGTAGTACTGCTCGAAACCGCCGCCCGCCACCGGCATGATGGGGCTTTCCTCGTCCGGGCGGAAGTTGCTCGTGCAGGGCGAATCCGAGGCGAGGGGAGACGAAACGGCGCCCGAGGATTCAATCACTGGCCGAGGCGGAGCGTTAAGTCCGACAGGCTGCCAGGCGCTGGGGGCTCAGCCCGCCGGCGAGATCACTCCGGCGCCAACCAGCGCCGCCACGCGCGCCGCGATGGCCGGGCCGGCTGCTGCTTCCAGACCGAGCAGGCGCACGATGCCGGCCGAGACCTCCTTCTCCGTCGCCACCGGCACGGCGGCGAGCAGCACGCGCGCCGCTTCCGCCACCTCCTCCGGCGCAACCATCGCGGCGCGACGCAGGTGCGGTGCCGCGGCGCGACGGTCCCGAGGCGCGATCGACGGTGCCTCCTCCGCCCGCCAGAAGCCGCCCTGCTCGACGACACCCTGCAATTGCGCGGCGAGGCGCAGCGCCTGGTGCAGCGCGCCACGCTCCGGCGCTTCCAGCTTGTCCCGCCGCCAGACAATCCGCGCGCGTTCCAGCACGGCCTCGGTGTGTACCGGCTGTTCCAGGCGGATGATCTCGGCCAGCATCTCGGCGAGCCTGACGAAGCCATATTCCGGCAAGGGTGTGTCCTTCGCAACCTCCGGCGCGGCCTCGACATAGGGCACCGCGAGGCCGGGATCGGCGCCGACCGGCGCGGCTGCTTCTTCCACCGCGGCCGCGCCGAGGGCGGCACGCAGGCGCGCGCGCTCCGCCTCGGGCCGCGCCAACCAGGCGAGCGACCAGGCGCGGTGCAGCTTCCAGCCCATCATGCCGAGTGCGGCGGGCCGCCCGCGTTCGCGGTCGCGCGCCGCGCGCACGCTCGCCCAATCGCCGGCATCGGCCTCGACACCCAGCGTGAACACGCCCTCGCGCCGCGCCGCGACATCGAGGAACAGGCCCGAGGTTCCGACGCGGGCCACTGGCTCAAACCCGGCCGCCTGCATCTCGGCGGCGATGGCACGGGTGAGCGGCGCGGTGGCCGCCTCGCCCTGCGCGGCCTGTGATTCATGGGCGGCGGCGAAACGCAGGAAAGCCTTCAACGCGGCGACGCCACGGCCGCTGGCGCGTTCGAGGTCGATGTCGTCTGCGGTGATGCCGGAGAATACCAAGCAGCGTTTTTTCGCGCGCGTGATCAGCACGTTCAGCCGCCGTTCCCCGCCATCGGCCGAAAGCGGGCCGAAGCGCATGGCAAGTTTGCCGTCTCCGCCCCGCGCATAGCCGACACTGATCAACATCGCGTCGCGCTCATCGCCCTGCACGTTCTCCAGGTTCTTCACGAAGAAGGGCTCGTGGGGGTGCGCCACGAAGAAGGCGTCCGTCTCCGGCTGCGCCCGGCGCAGTTTCTCGACCGCGTCAAGGATCGCGTCGCGCTGGCGGATCGAGAAGGCGGCGACGCCGAGCGTGTCGCCCGGTGCCGCCTTCGCATGCGCCAGCACCGCCTGCGCAACCGCCTCGGCCTCCGCGAGGTTGACGCCGGCACCCTGCTGCCAGGTGCCCTCCACGCGCACCAGCGACAGGCCGAGCGTGGCCGAGCGCGCCCGCGCGGCGGGCAGGATCATGAGCTGGCCGTTGTAGAATTCGGCGTTGGAGGTGGCGATCAGGCTCTCGTGCCGGCTGCGGTAGTGCCACCGCAGCAGGGCGTTCGGGACGCCACGCGCATTGGCGAGGCCGAGGATGCTCTCCACCTCGCGCGCCGCGACGCTGTCGGTGGTGTCCTCCTCGATGGTTTCATCATCTTCGCTGGTCATGCGCTGGAAGAAGCGGGTGGGTGGCATCTGCTTGTCGTCGCCGACCACCACCATCTGGCGGCAGCGAGCGATGGCGCCGAGCGCGTCCACGGGCTCGACCTGTGAAGCCTCGTCGATCACGAGAAGGTCGAAGGTGAGGCCCGGTTTGAGGCCATGGGGTGGCGCCAGGAACTGCGCGACCGAGAGCGGCGACATCATGAACACCGGCTTCGCCGCCTGGATCGCCGAGCCCGCGCGCAGCAGCAGTTCGCGCACCGGCTGATGGCCGCGTTTCCTCTCGAACTCGCCCTTGAGGAAATCCGTGCCCGGCGCGCCGGCCCGCACGCGGGCGAGCGCGGTGGCGTGGGTGTGAGTCGCCTCGGCGCGGGTAAGGGCGAGGCGCGCGCGATCAGCCTCACCGAACTCCGTGACGAGACGGTCGAAGCCCGCGCCGTCGAAGGCGGCGAGCTCCGGGCGCGCGCGCATCGCGGCCTTGAGCAGGGCCTCGTCCAAGGCATAGGCGAAGGCTGCCGACGCAGCCTCTGGCAGCAATGTTCCGGCAACCAGGCGCTCGGCGATCGGCGCGAGTTCCCCACCGGCAGCCACCAGGGCACGGCGCCAGCCGAGCCAGAGCGGCAGCATCTCCGGCTGCCCCGCCCAATCGCCAAGGCGCGCGGCGAGATCGGCGAGGGGCAGCGCCGCGAGATCGGCGTCGGGCGTCGTCTCGGCGACCAGCTCGGCGTGGGCGGCGAGCGCGGCCTGGACGGGCGCGGCCTCGACGGCGGGCATGCCGGCGGCGAGCGCGGCCGCTGCCTCTGCGCCGTGCTGCGCGCGCCATTGCACCAGGGCGAGCATGCCGGCCGGGTTGTCATGCAGAGTACCGAAAGGGGAGAGGTCGCCCGCCCGCAGCCGCTCCGCCGCCTGCTGCGCGGCGATGGCGGCATCGAGTGCTGCCAGCGGTTCCGCCCCATTGGCCGCGACGCGCGCGGCGGTGGCCTTGGCGGCGCGCTGGGTGCCGGAGAGGAAGCCGAAAATCCCGCCGCCCTCCGCCAGCGCGGCCCGCGCCTCGGC